>NZ_JAUZUS010000008.1:0-166591 GCF_031844145.1 Kocuria sp. PD6 | reverse complement strand
GCGGTCGCTGTGAACAATGCACCCGGCCACATCAGCCCCGGTCCGTCGGCGGTTGGCGATCGCATTATTCAGGGCCCTGACGGCCAGTGAGGCCTTCATCCTGTTGTCGATGCTGTAGCCGATGATCCGGCGTGAACAGGCGTCCTTGATCGCACACAAGTAGAGCTGGCCCTCACCGGTGTGGTGCTCGGTGATGTCGGTCAGCCAGACCTGGTTGAGGGTCTTCACCGTGCTGAACTGCCGGCGCACCAGGTCATCGTGGACCGGTGGCCCGGGGCGGGTGCTTTTGCCCTTCTTGCGCTTGCTGATCACCGAGAACACTCCTTGGAAGTGGCAGAGCCGCCAGGCGGTGCGGTGGGCCATCTTCACCCCGGCGTCCTCCTCAGCAGTGTCGGCCAGATAGCGGTATCCGAACTCTGGGTCATCGCGGTGGGCATCGATCAGGGCGTTGAGCCGGTGAGCCTCTTCCCATTCCTGGTCCGTCACGGGGTTGGCCAGCCACCGGTAGTAGGGCTGGCGGGCGATCTTCAGCACCCGGCACGTCACCGAGACGGGAACACCGTCTTCGGCGAGATCGCTGACGAGCGGGTACTTCATTTTGACGGGATCTGGGCCTGGCCGAAGTAGGCAGCGGCCCGGCGCATCACCTCCAGCTCCTGTTCCAGTGCCCGGTTACGCCGACGCAGCCGGCGGAGTTCTTCGCGCTCATCAGTGGTGGCGCCAGGCTTGCGATCAGCGGACTTGCCGGCATCGAGGTCAGCTTGGCGCAGCCACTTATGCAGGGTGCCTTCGTGGATGCCGAAATCAGCGGCGATCTGACCGATCGTGGTGTTCTCATCCCGGTTCTGCGCGAGCCGGATGACATCGTCACGGAACTCTCTGGGGTAGGGCTTGGGCATGATGACAATCCTTCCAGGCCAACCATCGGCTAGCCAGATCAATTGTCACCTATCCCTGCATCAGCCCCATGCTTCACTCCGTCTACGACCAGCCCGACGCCGACGCCGTCCACGCCCAATTCGACCGGCTCCTGGACTACGTCGACGGGAAACTCCCCGACGCGCACGAGCACCTCGATACCGCACGAGCGGACATCCTCGCGTTCACCGGGTTCCCCGAAGGGCTCTGGCAGCAGATCTGGTCCAACAACCCCAACGAGCGCCTCAACCGCGAGATCCGCCGTCGCACCGACTCCGTCGGCATCTTCCCGAACCGCGACGCGATCATCCGCCTCGTCGGCGCCGTCCTCGCCGAGCAGACCGACGAATGGGCCGAAGGACGCCGCTACCTCGGCCTCGACATCCTCGCCAAAAGCAGACTCACCCTCGTCGCCGACAACGACCCCGAGGAGGTGACCGACAACAACCTCGAACTCAGCGCCTAACCCCTCAAACCGAAGGACCGAGCGCTACACCACCACCGGGGACTTGACCCTACGCCGCAGGCTCTCCAAAATGTCTGCCCACGTCTGGACACGCTGCCGAGGACTACGCGCAACCCGGCTTCCCAGGCGTTGCCCATGGGAGAATGACAGAACAGTCAGGCTCAGGTGACCGATCGGAGCAGCCAACACGAGGAAGTAGCCGAGTATGTGGACCGACAACGAGACCGATCGCGACTTCCTCAACTTCGAAGGCGTCGCAGATACCATCGCCGAAGTCATCGTCAGCGCCGACGGTCGGCCTGCATCGATCGGGGTGTCCGGCGCCTGGGGTGTCGGCAAGTCTTCGATGATCAAGCTGACCAAGACATCACTCGCAAAGCATCAACCAAGGCAAGGACCGAATAAATTCGTCTTCGTAGAATTCAACGCGTGGCTGTACCAGGGATATGACGACGCACGTGCAGCACTCCTTGAAGTGATTGCTAACAAGCTCGAAGCCGAGGCAGAAGCCCGCAAAACAGGTATCGACAAGGCCAAGGACTTCCTCTCACGTGTGCGATGGTTCCGCCTCGCCAAGCTGGTTGCGCTGCCTGCAGCGTCGATGGCGTTGGGGCTTCCACCCGTGGGACTTGCGGGCGAAATCGCTGGCACGATCAAGGAGGCAACGTCTGGCAATCTGACTAATGAAGGGCTGGAGTCTCTTGGCGAGCAGGCATCAGCCACAGCAGGCGCTGCGGCAGCTTTGGTAAAGCCGAAGGAAGCAGTCTCACCGCCGAAGGAGATTCAAGCCCTTCGCGATTCGTTCGAAGATGCGATCGAAGCGCTCGACATCACGCTCGTAGTGCTCATCGACGATCTGGATCGATGCATGCCAGACACAACGATATCGACGCTGGAAGCCATTCGTCTCTTCTTGTTCCTTGATCACACAGCCTTCGTCATCGCTGCTGACGACAACATGATCAAGTACGCCGTCAAGAAGCACTTCGGAGGGCTCGACGACGACGAACTAATCACCAACTACTTCGACAAGCTCGTACAGATACCTATTCGCGTGCCAGCGCTGGGAACACAAGAAGTTCGCGCCTATCTAATGATGCTGTTCATCGAGAACAGCGATCTTGACCAGACGCAGAAGGATCAGCTTCGGACGTCGATTGCGGGTCAGCTCCGAGAGTCTTGGAAGGGCAAGCGCGTCGATCGGTCATTCGTTAGTAGCTGCGGGGTTGACTTGAAGCCTGCGCTGCTTGCTCGGCTTGAAACAGCGGAGCGGCTTGCCCCGCTGATGACTACCTCTGAGCGGATCGCAGGAAATCCGCGGTTAATCAAGCGATTCCTCAATGCACTTTCGATCCGTATGACAATCTCGACCGCTCAAGGCGTAGGCGTGGACGAAGCGGTTCTGGCGAAACTACTCCTGTTCGAGCGCTTGGCTTCGCCCGCGGCATACGCAGCATTGACGGCCGCGGTGAATGCCGACCCAGATGGAAAGCCTCAGATCCTGACTCCGTGGGAAGACGCGGCCACGAAGGAGGAGGAGTTCGAGCCCGACGAGGCATGGGACGAAGCGTTCGTTCGCGAGTGGCTGGCCCTCCCTCCGGCGCTCGGCCAGGTCGACCTTCGTGGCGCGCTCTACGTCGGACGCGAGCATGCTCCCTTGGTCACAGCATCGGATCGTCTCTCGTCAGCGGCGGCCGATCTGCTTCGAGCGCTTCTCGAGGACCCCCAGGAATCGAACGCTCTCGTTACTCGACTCGCCGCGTTGCCTCGAACCGAGCTGTCGATCATGATGGATCGAGTGCTTGCACGTGCTCGTCAGGTCCAAGAGTGGGGCGCTCCGCCAATCTTGGATGCCTGCATTGCTCTAGCTACCGCCGACCCAAACCAGGGCCGAAGCCTTGCGGGATTTCTCATCGAGCGGCCTGGCAAACAGATTCAGGCAAGCATCGTGCCGAAGATCGAGTCAGAGCCTTGGGCCGCCGACGTGTTCAAACACTGGGCTGGCGCCACGGATGTCGAGGGTCCTGTAAAGACGGTCATTGAGGGGAGGTCGAAGAGTGGGAACGTCGCAAAGTAGCACTGGACCTGGCGCCGGGGTCGCCCTCGTCCCGCCGTGGGCCGACGATGTGCCCTCAGACGATCCCGCTGACTCCAGCACCGACAACGCCCCCGACGATCCCGACCGGCCACGGCCGCAGGAAGCACCCCCTGCACGGTTCAGAGATACTCGCCGAAGTCTCACAAGCTATGCCCGCAACGGAGACAGCAGAGACCTGCGCCGGGCGCTCAGCCACTATGTGAGAAGCGGCTACGGCGGCACCACGACCATGACGCGCCGACTCGGCGCAACGGCCGTTACCGCCGGTCGGCTGGGCACGATGTTCCAGTCCGGTCGAACACCGGACGGGACATCGCTCCGTGACGCAGCTCTGGCTAATGGAAGTGACGCGAACGCCGTACTCGACGCGATCGTTGACGCCGCAAGTCCCGCGGATGGAACGCAGGACAAGGAAGCCTCACGCGTCTCCATCCGTAACGCGCTATCCGATCTTCTTGTCAGGTTCCCCGATGCGGACCTCTTCGCGCTGACCGAAGCACAGAGAAACTACGTGATCGAACGCTATGCGGCTTTTGACGTGTATGCGCGGTTCTGCCTTGACTTGCAGAAGACTGTGCTGGACAAAGCTCCCGATGCGGTCACAGGGATGCGCCGGCTGCGATACATCCGCGAGTTCATATCGGAACAGGTCTCGGCATCTTTCCGCAGAATCCGCGACGAAGACGCGCCTCCGACAACCCGGAGCATCGCTCAACTTACCCGTGCTGCGCTCCGCGAGACGCTGGCAGTTTTCGAGGAGTACACATCATGAAGTACCTCAGCGTTCCGAAGCTGGAGGGAGCCGATCGAGGCGGCGACCAGACGCCCATTCTGCTGTTCGGACGCGGCGGAGCTGGCGACGTACTTACGGCGGGATGGTCTGCTGCCGAGAGGATTCGCCGACAGAAGCTGATGCCGGATGCTGCTGCCTGGGATCTGCTCGCCATTGCCCTCTCAGTCGTTGTCGCAGACGGGACGACGTTGCGAAGCGCGAGTCCAGACGGATGGACCCGACAGATCGACCTTGAGATCGCGTTGAGCGACCCGGATCGATGGACTCCCTACGCTGACGCGATAGGCACAGCGTTGAGGTTTCTTACCACCGACCTTTGGACCATCTCGTTTCGAGACGGCGGAACGATCCCGGCCCCGCCTAAGAAGCCTCGATACCCGACGAGTGAGGCCGTTGCTCTTCTGTCTGGCGGCCTCGACTCGTTGATCGGAGCGATCGACCTCACTGCGTCGGGAACGACACTCCTCGCCGTCAGTCAAACGGTGCGTGGAGATGCGGCAAAGCAAGACCGGTTCGCTCAGCGGATTGGCGGGGGTATCGATCACCTACAGCTCAACCACAACGCAAGCACACCCCGCGGGCAGAAGGAGACCTCACAACGCTCCCGCTCGCTGATCTTCTTGGCATTCGCAGTATTGGCCGCGACCGCCACACGTCGCTATGCCTACGGCCACCCGGTACCGCTCTACGTGTGCGAGAACGGCTTCATTGCGATCAATCCGCCGCTGACGGCCGCGCGTGTGGGAAGCCTCAGTACTCGAACTGCGCATCCCGAGTTCCTGGGGCGGATGCAAAGCATCTTCGAGGCCGTAGGACTCAACATCCAGATCAAGAACCCGTACGCGGAAAAGACCAAAGGCGAGATGCTTCGTGAATGTCTCGACCAAGACCTGCTTTCGATCGAGGCGCCGTTGTCGACAAGCTGTGGTCGATTCCAGCGCTTCAACTACAAACATTGCGGGCGATGCGTCCCATGCCAGATTCGACGCGCATCGTTCGAGGCATGGGGGCGCCCGGACCCAACTGAGTACGTGTACGACAACCTTGCTATCCAAGACGAGGACCATGCGGCCTTCGATGACGTGCGCTCCGTAGCCATCGCGCTGCTCACGATCGAGCAGGACGGCTTTGACCGTTGGCTCGGACCGACTCTCAGTTCCCCACTCATTCACAACCGACTCGAACTTCGAGACATGCTCCAGCGTGGCTTTGGGGAACTGCGGACAATCCACGAGAGATACGGCCTGGTGTGATCGACTTCCACTGCCACCTTGATCTTTACCAATCGCCACATGCCGTAGCCGATGAGAGTCAGCGCCGCGGTGTCGGTCTGCTTTCGGTAACCACGACGCCCTCCGCGTGGAACGGCACCGCGAGGCTCGCCGAAGGACTATCTGCGATCCGCACTGCGATTGGCTTGCACCCTCAACTCGCGGGACAGCGGAAGCATGAACTAGCGCTCTTCGACAAGTACCTGGCGAGCACGCCCTTCGTTGGCGAAGTGGGCCTAGACGGGTCACCTGAGTGCCGCACCTTCTGGGAAGACCAGTTGGAGATCTTCGATCACGTGCTTCAAGCATGTAGCGCTGACAACGAAAAGATCATCTCGATCCACAGTCGCAGAGCAGCCAAAGATGTACTTGATCAGCTCGACTGCTACGAGCAGATCAAGACTCCGGTGCTCCACTGGTTCTCAGGCTCACATTCACAGTTGGAACGTGCGATCGGGCGCGGGTGCTGGTTTAGCGTGGGCCCGGCGATGCTGGCTGGCGCGAAAGGCAGGGACCTGGTTGTAGGTATGCCCGACGACAAGATTTTGCTTGAGACCGACGGGCCGTTCGCGCAGGTTCGGCGTCAGGGACTGAACCCATGGGATATCACAACGGCCCTCGGCCCGATCGCGGATCTATGGGACGTGACTAAGCACGAGGCCCAGCAACGGATCGAAGCCAATGAGCGGGCTCTTCTCGCTCCTATCGTAGACGTGCTGTAAGTGGACCACTGAGCTGACCAACACCGTGCAAAACGTGGCTTTCTGGCGACACCAAGAGAAAAGAGACCCCTGCCCAGCGGCGGTCAGTGCCCATAGCTTGGTACCTTGGGGGCCAGACGGTCGTGGAATCAAGCGCTTTCGCCATGACCGGTTGCCACGTAGGCTGATGTTCTCGGTTCCACTTGGATTCCGAAGCGTGCGGCTTCGCTGCTGTCGTCCGACTGCGTTCGACGCGGGGGAGTGGCACGTAGAGGGCACGAGTCCGACCTAGCCACTGAAAATCGCAAGATTCCGGGGGACCTGACGAGGACTGGGACTTCTGAGTCACTGAGCGCCCGCCCTCCCGGAGAGCGTTCCGAGGCCCGGATCCGCACGGTGTATGCGGGCCCGGGGGCGGGTTGGGTAGGAGTGTGCGGGAAACAAGGCCATGGAATGAAGAGCGGGTGGCGCGCGGGTGCGTCCCCCAATGTGCGGCTGTCATCACGTGGCCGCTGTTCCTAGGCTGGAGCCGCAAGGGGAGAGGTTTCCCGCCAACCCTCAGGCGTTCCGGGGGGAACGCCGGGTTGGTGGGGGCACGATCGACAACCGTGAAGAACTGCACAGTCATGCACTCGCCACGGGAGATCTTCGTAGGGGGCTTGAACGTGATGCGCGCAAAATCGTCCGTCAAATCAGTGCTCTCGGTCGCCGAGCTGGGCACGCTCAACCAGCTCATGCGCGGTGCCGGCACGGTGGAACCGTTCGAACGTGAACTGGTGTCCCGCGTGTTCGTGGGTGCTCGTGCGTGGCTGCAGGAACAGGAAGAGGGCGCGGAACTCACCCGTGACCAGCGCAAACGGTGGAACGCCGCCGTGCGCTACGTCAATCGCTACGTCTCACGCGGCGGTGTGGCCATGTCGTGGCGGGTGCTGCGTTCCTTGGGCAACTCCACGGATCTGCTCGCGAACCACCACGTGCTCAAGACCGCGATGGTAGCTGCCGCCGCTCACGGTCCGGTCACCGCGGCCGAGGAGAGCCGCATGGCCACTGCGCTCATCACCCCGCCCCGTCCGGCCGCGCGGTTGACCACCTCCGCGGCGTGATGCTCCACACGTCGTCGACTTAACGCGTGCCACGTCCGGCCGGGTGAGCGAGGAGTTGTGGGGAACGGACCCGCCCGTGCCGCCGCGTCCGGGGTCCGAGCGGGCCCCGCTGCACTAGAGTTGGCGCCAGCATGAAACTCATACGTCAGCGCGAGTCCCTGGGCGCCGAACAGGACTACCGCCGCGCTCTGTCCATCCTCGACGCCGCGCGCGGTGGCGCCACCGAACCCGTGCTGCGCGTGTACCAACCGCGGCCCACGGTGGCCTTCGGTCGCCGCGAGGAACTCAACCCCGGGTTCCCCCGGGCCCGTCAGGCCGCGCTCGACGCCGCGTTCACCCCGCTCGTGCGCCGCGTGGGTGGCCGTGCGGCCGCGTACCACGGGGGTTGCTTGGTCATCGATCACGTGGAACCGGATCCGGATCCTAAGACGGGTATCCAGGACCGGTACCGCCTGTTCGGGGACATGGTGGTCGCAGCGCTCGAGGAACTCGAGATCCCGGCCCAGGTGGGAGAGATCCCGGGGGAGTACTGCGCGGGGGAGTACAGCGTGCACGCACCGGGGACAGCGGCGGATCCGAACCAACCGGTCAAACTCGCCGGTACCGCGCAGCGTGTCGTGGCCGGGGCGTGGTACTTCTCCACGGTGCTCGTGATCGAGGTAGCCGAGCCGTTGCGCAGCGTCCTGGAGGACGTGTATTCGTGCCTGGGTGTGTCGTGGGAACCGGCCACCGCCGGGTGCGTCGCGGACGTCCGACCGGGCACCACGGTCGCCGAGGTCGAGGCCGCGCTCATGAGCGTGTACGACCGGTACTCGTCCTACATGGGGTACGGCCCCGTGAGCGGATCGCGGTAGGGCCGACAACCCGTCACGGGAGGAGAACACCATGTGCGGTCGTTATGTGATCGCCCGGACCCCGGGCCAGCTCGCACTGCCCTTCGACGCGCAGGTCGACGACTCGATTGCCGGGGGCGTGGAACCCAACTGGAACGTGGCTCCCACGCACACGGTCCCGATCCTGCTCGAGCGGCTCTCACCGGACGGTCAGCTGCTCCCGGAGATCCACGCCGCGCGCTGGGGCCTCGTGCCCTCGTGGGCCAAGGAGCTGTCGATCGGGTCCAAGATGTTCAACGCCCGCTCGGAGACTGTGACCGAGAAACCGTCCTTCCGGGCCGCGGTCAAAGCCCGGCGCTGCGCGATCCCCGCGGACGGCTATTACGAGTGGAAGGCCCCGGAGTCCGGGCGCGGGAAGAAGCAACCGTACTTCGTGCACCCCGAGGACGGTTCTCCGATCTGGTTCGCCGGGATCTACGAGTGGTGGCACGTTCCCGACAACGCCGCGGACCTCGCGCGTGCCGAGCAGACCCGGCCGGGCAAGAACGCGCAGGACGACGCGGGCCGGTGGTTGCTCTCGTGTTCGATCCTCACGCGCGAGGCCCCGGACGCGCACGACGAGAACTCGCACCTCGCCGCGCTGGGAGCCCTGCACAACCGTTTGCCCATGGGCATGACCGAAGCGTTCGCGCGCGAATGGATCACCCCGGACAAGGACCACGCCCCGGAACTCGTGGACCGCGCGGTGGCCGGCGCGTTGGAGGTCGCCGCGCAGTGGCGCATGCATGCCGTGAGCACGGACGTGGGGTCGGTGAAGTCCCAGGGGGAGTACCTCGTGGAAGCCCTGCAGACCCTGCTGTAGCCGCAGCCGGAGGCGTGTCACAACCCCGGTGAATGTCCTCGGTGCGGCCCGCCGCACCGCAAGACCTCGGCCCTCTGCCTATGGTGGAGACGGTGCACCGACGCACCCACATCGACGATAACCGGGGGTAGACATGGTTGAACTGGGCAACACCCTGACCGATGACACGCGCTGGCTGATCGACTTCGTCCGCTCCGCCGGAGCCGGCGTGCTCGCGAGCAACAGCGGCACGGGATATCCCGAATCCGCGTACGTCCACGTGGCTGCCACGGACGACGGACACATCGTCTTCGGGACCAACACCAAGTCCCGGAAGTTCTCCAACATCACGTCCGACCCGCGCGTGTCCATGGTCGTGATGCGCGACGGCACGCACGAGGTGCAGCTCGAGGGAGAGGCCAGGGTCCTCGAAGGAGCCGACGCCGCTCCGGCCGGTCAGACGCTCGCGGCACAGCACCCGGGTGCGACCGACACGAACGATCCCGAGAACCTGCGGGTCCTGGACATCACGGTGCGTTGGGCCACGCGCACGGACGCATCCCAGGTCCCGCCGCGCAGCGACGAGCTCACGCTGCGCTGACGGGTTGCTGCCACGCTGACGGGTTCGCCCCTCGCTGTCGAACGACGGCGCGGGCGCGTCACGGAGGGGCGCCGGTGCGCTCGGCGGACGCCGATTCGTTCCACGACATGCAGTGCATCCATCCGCAGCAGGAGACCCGGGTCGCCTCAGGCGATCCGGGTCTCTTGCATCCGGTTCAGAACGGTTCGGTTCTGGGCGGGTCGGTCTTGGACGGCTCGGTTCCGGGCAGCTGCGTCCCGAACAGCCGCAGCACCGTCAGAGTTCGTCCTGCTCCGGGATCCAGCGGTTGAAGTCGAGCGTGAGGTAGAGCGCGAGCGCCGCCGAGTTGTCCTCCGGGATCCGCACGCACACCTCGTGATAGCCGTTCTCGTGCAGGGACGTCATGACCTGGCGCACGAGCTGCTCCGCCAAGCCGCGGCGGCGGTGCGAGGACGCCGTGAAAAGTTCGAACAGGTACGGCACGTCCGGCAGGTGCGGGTCATCGCGGCGCTCGAGCACGATGGCCGCGGCCACGGGGTTGCCGTCCTCGTCCTCGATCACCTGCGACTGTTCCTGCAGGAACGGGCCGAACTCACCCCGGAAGGCGTCTCGGACCGTGGTCTCCGCGTCCTCCTGCGTGCCCACGGTCCCGGACCCGTAGGCCTCCCGGAGTAACCGGGCGAGCGCGGCGGTGTCCTCGTCCGTCACGGAACGGCTCGTGGCCGTGAGCTCCCGGGGGGTCAGCTCCGTCCGCGCGATCAGCGTGATGGTTCCAGTCATCATGGCCTCCCATGGGTCATCGGTGCACACGGTAGTTCTTGCCCCTCAGGGTAACCGAGAAGACCCCGGTTTCCACGGGCGTACTACGGTGGAGGGGCAGGCCCGTCCGAGCCCCGGCCCACGGCACCGCGGTGGGCGCGAGCGGCGTCGTCGTCCCACGCGGGGACCGCAGCCCGGAGGCCACCGTCCGGCGTTAGTGAGGAGAGCGAGCACCATGACCGAGAACCCCCAGACCGATTCCACACCGGAGGGCGAGACCGCCCGGATCTGCCGCGAGTTGATCCGCTTCGACACGAGCAACTACGCGAGTGGCGAGGCCAAGGGCGAGCGTGCGGCGGCTGAGTACGTGGCCGAGCTGATCCACGAGGTGGGCCTCGAGGCCCAGTACTTCGAGTCCGCCCCGGGCCGCGCGAACGTGTTCACCCGTATCGAGGGCAAGGACCCGAGCGCGGACGCGCTGCTCGTGCACGGCCACCTGGACGTGGTCCCCGCCGCGGCGCAGGACTGGTCCTTGGACCCGTTCGCAGGGGAGGTGCGGGACGGGATGATCTGGGGCCGCGGCGCGGTGGACATGAAGGACATGGACGCCATGATGCTCTCGGTGCTGCGCCACATGCGCCGCACGGGAACCGTGCCCGAGCGGGACATCGTCTTCGGGTTTTTCGCGGACGAGGAAGCCGGGATGCGCTACGGCTCCAAGTGGATGGTGAGCGAACATCCCGAGGTCTTCGACGGTGTCACGGACGCACTGAGCGAGGTGGGCGGGTTCTCCGCGAACATCGGCGGCAAGCGGGCCTACCTGCTGCAGACCGCGGAGAAGGGCCTGCTGTGGTTGAAGCTCATCGCACAGGGCCAGGCCGGGCACGGCTCCGGGCTGCACGAGGACAACGCCGTGACGCATCTGTCCCGCGCCATGGCGAACATCGGGCAGTACACGTGGCCCGTGGAACTGACCAAGACCACCCGCGCGTTCCTGGACGAGGTCACCGAGCTGACCGGCGTGGAGTTCGATCCGGAGAACCCGCAGCGGCTGTTGCGCGAACTGGGGGATGTGGCCCGGTTCGTGGGGGCGACCCTGCAGAACACCTCGAACCCCACGATGCTCGACGGCGGGTACAAGACGAACGTGATCCCCGGGACCGCGCAGGGCACCGTGGACGTGCGGTTCCTGCCGGATCAGCGTGATCTGGTGATGGAGAAGCTCCAGGAGCTCGCGGGTGACAAGGTGCGCTTCGAGGCCGAGTTCGAGGACATCGGGCTGGAGGTCCCGTTCTCGGGCAACGTGGTGGACGCCATGGTGGACGCGCTGCAGGCCGAGGACCCCGACGCCGTGGTGCTGCCCTACATGCTCGGCGCGGGCACCGATAACAAGTCCCTGGCCACGCTCGGGATCACCGGCTACGGATTCGTCCCGCTGCAGCTGCCCCCGGAACTGGACTTCACGGGCATGTTCCACGGCGTGGACGAGCGCGTGCCCGTGACCTCGCTCGAGTTCGGTTCGCGTGTGCTGGACCGCTTGCTGCGCACGTACTGAGCCCCCCGCGCTCGCCGGCCCGAACGACGTCGGCCCCGCGTCGTACTGCCAAGTCCTAGCGACCTCGTGCATGCCCCACGCGACCGGACCCGCGCGACGCCGACCCGTCCTGCGTTCCGCCCCATTCCACCGGCCCGGCCACCGAAGGAGCCCCCATGACCGCCGTGACCGAACTGCTATCCGACGAGCTGCTCGCCGAGATCAGGGACCGCGCCGCCGCGACCGACCGCGACAATGCGTTCTTCGCCGAGGACTTCGATGCGCTGCGCGAGATCGGCTACCTGCGGATGCTCGTCCCGCGCGAGTTCGGCGGGCTGGGCTTCACGCTCGAGCAGGCCGCGCAGGCGCAGCGCCGCCTCGCCACGGCCGCACCGGCCACCGCGCTGGGGATCAACATGCACCACGTGATCGTGGGGATCGGCCACACCCTCCACCTGCGCGGGGACGATCGCGCGCAGCGGATCTTCCTCGACGCCGTGGCCGGGGAGGTCTTCGCGTTCGGGATCTCCGAGGCGGGCAACGATTCCGTCCTCTTCGACGCGACCACGAGCGCCGAGCCCGTGGCCGAGGGCTGGCGCCTGCACGGCACCAAGATCTTCACGTCCCTGTCCCCGCGCTGGACGCGCCTGCTCGTCCACGCCCGGGTCTCCGGGGACGACGACGCCGCACCCCTCGTCTTCGGGTTCCTCACTCGGGAGGACCACGGGTCCCCGGCGGAGGGGGTCACGGTGCGCGAGGACTGGGACGCGCTCGGGATGCGTGCCTCGCAGTCGTGCACCACGGTGCTGGACGGTGCGCTGCTGCGCACCGAGGACGTGCTCACCAGGACCCCTGCCGCGCCCAACCCGGACCCCGTGGTGTGGGGGATCTTCGGGTGCTTCGAACTGTTGCTCGCGGCGGTGTACACGGGGATCGCCGACCGCGCGATCGACGTGGCCGTGGAGATCACGACCACGAGGCGATCCCTGGCCAAGGACGCCCCGTACTCGGACGACCCGGACATCCGTCGGCACGTGGCCGGGGCCGGTGTGCTACGGGACGGGGTGGAACTGCAACTGCGGCAGTTGTGCGCGGACGTGGACGCCCTGGGCTCGGACCGGGAGCCGGCGCACGGGCCGCGGTGGTTCATCCTGTTCTCCGGGGTCAAGCACCGGGCCACGGAAGCCGCGCGCGCCGTGGTGGACCTGGCGCTGCGGGCGTCCGGGGGAGCGCAGTACCGGCGCGGTTCCGAGCTCGAGCGGCTCTACCGGGACGTGCTGGCGGGGATGTACCATCCCTCGGACGAGGAATCCGTTCACGCGGCCACGGCGAAATCCCTGCTGGGACCCGTCTCGTCCTGAGCGGATCCCAGGCTCAGAACGTGCGGTCCACCCGCATGATCCGCCGGCGCAGTACATAGCGGCGTTGGCCCCCGTAGAGCACCGCCGAGCGCATGAGTTCCCACTTGCCGTACTCGGTGTGTTCCCGCACCCGGCTGCGTGCCTCGGCGGGTTTCTCCCGCGGCGCCACCGTGAGCGAGAGGTACTCGTACCGGTCGTCGCGCCCGGTCATGGTGGGGTGACCGGATACCGAACTGTGCTTCAGACGTTGTTCTTTCATTGCTCCCATTCTGCTCCGATAACGGCTAACGTCTACACCATGAGCACCGATCCCCGCGCCGCGCTGCAAGCGCTCGTCAACGCCCTCGAAGAACACCTCGCCGCCGCGGCGAACCGCCGTTCGGACGACGATCCCACGGTGGACGGAGCCTACCTGGCCATCGCCAACACCTTCGAAGCCTACGAGGAAGCCCTCTACGACGCCTACGACGAGGTCACCCCGCTCACCGTCTTCGCCGAGGAGGACGACTCCGACGACGACCTCGACTACGACGACGAGGATGACGATGACGACGACGATCTTCTCGAGGACAACGAGATGATGGACGAGGATCTCATCGACGAGGACGACTACGACGATGACGACGACGAGAACGAGGGCCGTGATTCCTCGAACGGACGCCGTTCCGGGCGCTGACCCGGGGGATCGGATCACGTGAGCTGCGAAGGCCTCCGCCGCGGGCGGGGGCCTTCGTGCGTGTCCAGCGGCTTCCCAGGACGGGCCGGGAAGCACCTCAGAGGGGGTGCCGTACAGTTGTCGCGTGAACTGGATCGAAGCGATAATCCTGGGCCTCGTACAGGGGCTGACCGAATTCCTGCCGGTGTCCTCCTCCGCCCATTTGCGGATCGTGGGCGAGTTCCTGCCCAACGGGGCGGACCCCGGGGCCACCTTCACCGCGATCACCCAGCTGGGCACCGAGACCGCCGTGATCATCTTCTTCTGGCGGGACATCGTGCGCATCATCACGAAGTGGGCGCTGTCGTTGAGCGGCCGCGTGGACCGCAAGGACCCGGACGCCCGCATGGGGTGGTTCATCATCCTGGGTTCACTGCCCATTGCCGTGCTCGGTCTGTTGCTGCAGGACTACATCGAGACCCAGTTCCGCTCGCTGTGGATCACCGCGACCATGCTGATCGTCTTCGGTCTGTTCCTGGCGATCGCGGACTACATGGGCAAGCAGGAGCGTCACCTAGAGGACCTGACCGTCAAGCACGCCGTGGGCTTCGGTTTCGCCCAGGCGCTGGCACTGGTGCCCGGTGTCTCCCGCTCGGGTGGCACGATCACCGCGGGTCTGCTCATGGGCTACACCCGCGCGGCCGCGGCACGCTACGCGTTCCTGCTGGCCATTCCCGCGGTGTTCGCCTCCGGCCTGTACCAGCTGTACAAGGCGGTCAGCGGCGCTGAACCCGGCGGGGTCTACTCCCTGGGCCAGACCGCGGTGGCAACCTTGATCGCGTTCGGCGTGGGTTACCTGATCATCGGGTGGTTCATGCACTACATCTCGGAACGCAGTTACAACCTGTTCGTGTGGTACCGCATCCTGCTGGGTGCCGCGCTGTTCGTGATGCTCGGAACGGGGCTCATCAGCGCCTGATCAGCACCGCCCTCGACCCGTGACGTGCGCGTTCGCGGTCACCAGGGAATAGCGGCCCCGGTGCGCCCGTTGCGTTCGAGGGAGTCCAAGAATCGTCCAAGCGAAGGTGAACATGAAGCGTTGGTCCAGCCGTCCGGTTCCGCAACTGCCCGGGACCTCGCCCGCACCCCTCGTGCACGACACAAGCACGGGGGAGCTCGAACGGCTGGAACCGCGTGAGGGCCGGGCGGGACTGTACGTGTGCGGGATCACCCCGTACGACGCCACGCACATGGGCCACGCCGCGACGTACGTGAACTTCGACCTGCTCAACCGGGTGTGGCGGGACGCCGGCTTCCCCGTGGACTACGTTCAGAACGTCACCGACGTGGACGACCCCCTGCTCGAGCGGGCGAACGACACCGGCGTGGACTGGCGCGAGCTCGCCGTGGAACAGACGGAGTTGTTCCGCACCGACATGGCGGCCCTGAACGTGCTGGCCCCCGATCACTACGTGGGGGCCACCGAGGCCGTCGAGTGGATCGTGCCCGCCGTCGAACGCCTCGTGGAACGCGGGCTCGCGTACCGCGTCCCGGAGGGCACCCGTCAGGACGGTCGCTCGGAGCCCGCGGGGGACGTCTACTTCGACGTCGACGCCGCCGGGCGGTTGCGCGCCGACGACCCCGACGCATGGGTGATCGGCTCCACGTGTCGCCTGGACCGGGAGCGCATGCTGCCCCTCTTCGCGGATCACGGCGGCGACCCCGAACGCACGGGCAAGCGTGATCCGCTGGACCCGCTGTTGTGGCGCGTCAAGCGCGAGGGCGAACCGTTCTGGGACGGTGCGTCACTGGGTGAGGGCCGCCCCGGATGGCACATCGAGTGCAGCGTCATCGCGCTGCAGTACCTGCCCGCGCCGTTCACCGTGCAGGGCGGGGGCTCGGACCTCGCGTTCCCGCACCACGATATGGGCGCAGGCCACTCGTACGCGCTGTCCGGTGAGCCCATGGCCGAGCACTTCGTCCACACCGCGATGGTGGGGCTGGACGGCGAGAAGATGTCCAAGTCCAAGGGCAACCTGGTGCTCGTCTCGACCTTGCGCCGGGAGGGAGTGGATCCCGCCGCGATCCGTCTGGCGATCCTCGCCAACCACTACCGTACGGACTGGTTCTGGACGGACGACCTGCTCGAGCAGGCGAAGCGTCGCCTCGCCACGTGGCGTGAGGCCGCCGTCAAACCCGAAACGGCCGGGGCGGACTCCCTGCTCGAGGCCGTGCGCGCGGCCCTCGGTCAGGACCTCAACGCTCCCGCGGCACTGATCGCGGTGGACGCGTGGGCCGCACGCAACCTGGGTGGTGCCGCCGCGCGTGGTGCGGGGGCGTCGGCCGAGGACGCCGCGCTGGCGCGCGCCACGGTCGAGGCGTTGCTCGGCATCGAACTCTGAGCGCCCCGCCTCCGACGGATCCTCGCGATCAGCCGCGGTCGTCGCGGCGGCGCAGGTAACGCTCGAACTCGCGGGCGATCGCGTCCCCGGTGGCCTCCGGTAGGTCCACGGTGTCCTTGGCCTCCTCGAGCTGGCGCACGTAGTCCGCGACCTCCGGATCCTCGGAGGCGAGCTCGTCCACGCCGCGTTCCCACGCCTCGGCGTCCTCGACCACGGGTTCGAGCGGCAGGGCCATGCCCAGCAGGTCCTCGAGGCGGCGCGCGAGCGCGAGCTGCGCCTTGGGGGAGGGCGACTGCGCCACGTAGTGCGGGACGGCGGCCCACATGCTCAGCGTGGGGAAGCCCGCGAGCGCGGCCATGTGGGAGAGCACCCCCACGATCCCGGTGGGTCCCTCGTACTGGGGGGCATCGATGTCCAGTTCCTCGCGCAGCTCCTCGGTGTCCGAGGTCAGGGTCACGGGGATCGGGCGGGTGTGGGGGACGTCCGCGAGCAGCGAGCCGAGCATGATGACGAAGTCCAC
Source organism: Kocuria sp. PD6 (assembly GCF_031844145.1). NCBI lineage: Bacteria > Bacillati > Actinomycetota > Actinomycetes > Micrococcales > Micrococcaceae > Kocuria > Kocuria sp. PD6. The sequence continues at coordinate 149,756 of NZ_JAUZUS010000008.1, read as the reverse complement.
GTCCAGGGCCGCGGCCTGCTCGAGCAGTTCGGCGGTGAACGCGCGCCACCGGTAGGACGGCTCCCAGCCGTGCAACAGCACGACGTCCAGGTTGGTCCCGGGCACCGACGCCTTGGACAACCGCGTGGTGGGCCAGTGCAGTTTCTGCTCCCCGGTCAGGGGCCGGCGGATCACGGGACGGGAGTACTGGTAGTCGTAGTAGTCGTCCGAGGCGACCTCGAACACGTCCTTCGCGTTGAGCTGCTCGCGGATGAGCTTGAGGGTGTCCGTGGCGGCGTCGCCGGCGTCGTTCCAGCCCTCGAACGCGGCGATGAGCACCGTGACGGTCTCCTGGTCCGCACCGTCACGCACGACCCCGAAAGGTCCGATACCGGGCTGTTCCGAATTATTGTCCAACGTGGTCACCGTCCCACTGTACGGCCCGTGCGGGTGTTCCACGAGCCGATCCCCAGCGCGGTACCGGCGGGCGCACCTACCATGTTCAGCATGCCCCTTCCCCGGTTCCGCCAGCCCTCCGACGATCGCGCCGCACCGGCCCCCGCCGGCCCCCGACCCCGCGGCGTGCGGCTGGGTCTGCTGCTGGGCGTGGAGCTGTTGCTGGACCGTTCGTGGTTCCTCATCGCGGGGTTGACCCTGTTGATGTACGGGCCCGTGCTGTGGCGGCTGTACCCCGAGCTCGGCTGGCTCAACCTGCTCCTGGCCCTGGGCTTCGCGGTGGGCCTGGCCCTGAGCGTGCTGGTGCACGAACTCGCCCACGCGCTCGCGGGTCGCGCGGCCGGGTGGCCAGTGACCCGGATCGTGCTGACCCTCATGGGCGGGCACACGGCGTTCGGCAGCGTGCGCACCACACCGCTGCCCACCGCGCTCGTGTCCCTGGCCGGACCGCTGAGCAACGTGGTGCTCGCCGCGCTGGGCACCGGTGTGCTCTTCGTGACCGCGGACAGCCTCGCGGGCCCGGGGTGGGCGCTCGTCCAGTTGCTGATCCTGGCCAACTGGATCCTGGGGTTGTTCAACCTGCTGCCCGGACTGCCGCTCGACGGCGGGCGCGTGGTGGAGGCGATCGTGTGGGCACTGACCCGCTCGGAGGCCAAGGGCACGACCGTGGCCGCGTGGTGCGGGCGCGGGATCGCGATCCTCACGGTCGCGTGGTTGCTGTGGGCGCAGGTATGGCGCCAACCGGTGGTGCTCGTGATCACGCTGCTCGTGGCCGGGTTCATCTTCATGGGCGCGGGGCAGGCGCTGCGCCAGGCACGCGTTCTGGGCGTGCTCTACGCCGTGCGGGCTGGGGGTGTCGCGCGTCCCGCGATGGAGTTTTCCCCGACCACGCCCCTGGCCCTCGTGGACGCCACCGTCATGGCCGCCACGGGGGACGACTACCGGGGATGGACCCCGGACGTCGTCGTCCGTGACCGCGGTGCCGTGGGCCTGCTGGACCCCGAGCTCGCCGAACGGGTGGCACCGGCGCACCGCGGCGTCGTCGCCGTGGGGGACGTAGCCGAATGGCACCCCGCGGATACCACCGTGGACCCGGGCACCCCCGGCGGCGAACTGGCCCGCGTGCTGGAGACCGGGCGCCGCGCCTGGGTGTGCGTCGTGGACGGTGCCGGTCACGTCACGGGCGTGGTGCACCACGAGGACCTCGCACGCTTGGCCCTGCGCGCCTGATCGCTCCATGAGCGCGGTGGGGGCCATCGCCGCGGGGCGTGGTGATCCGATCGGGGCTACGGTGGGAGAATGGCTCGGGGCGGCCCGCGGTGCGGGCGTACCTACGGAGCCGGACGGCCCCGACGACGACCACGCGTGAGAGCGAGCAGATGAGCGAGCAGCAGGAATCCCCCCCGAACCCCACCGGCGCCACCGTGCGGGGAGCAGCCAACCGGCGCGGCCCGTTCCGCTCCGGCGAGCGCGTCCAACTCATGGACGAGACCGGGAAGATGACCACCATCACCCTGGTGGACGGAGGGGAACACCACACCCATCGCGGGGTGCTGGCACATGAGCTGTTGATCGGCCAACCCGAGGGCACGGTCGTGTCCAACACCTCGGGGATCCAGTACCAGGCGCTGCGGCCACTGCTCAAGGACTTCGTGCTGTCCATGCCCCGCGGAGCCGCGGTGGTCTACCCCAAGGACTCCGGGCAGATCGTGACCATGGCGGACGTCTTCCCGGGCGCCCGGGTCGTGGAGGCCGGGGTCGGTTCCGGCGCGCTGACCATCGCCCTGCTGCGCGCTGTGGGGGACGAAGGCCACGTCCACTCGTTCGAGCGCCGGGAGGAGTTCGCGGAGATCGCCCGGGGCAACATCGAGACCATGTTCGGCGGCCCGCACCCCGCGTGGGAACTGAGCCTCGGAGACCTCGCGGAGGAACTGGGCGCGCGGGAGGAGCCCGGGTCCGTGGACCGCGTGATCCTGGACATGCTCGCCCCGTGGGAGTGCCTCGACGCCGTGGCCACAACCCTCGCGCCCGGCGGCGTGGTGATCTGCTACGTGGCCACCGTGCCGCAGTTGTCCCGCGTGGCGGAGGCCATGCGCGCGGACGGCCGCTTCACCGAGCCCGAGGCCTCGGAGACCATGGTGCGCGGGTGGCATGTGGAGGGGCTCGCGGTGCGCCCGGACCACCGCATGGTCGCGCACACCGGGTTCCTGATCCAGTCCCGCCGACTCGTGGACGGCGCACCCAGGTTGGCTCCGAAGCGGCGCGCTTCCAAGAGCGAGTACACGGAAGAGGATCTGCAGGCGTGGACTCCCGTGGCCCTGGGCGAGCGCGTGGTCTCGGACCGCAAGCTGCGCCGCGCGGGCCGCGATGCGGCGTCGTTGGCCGAGCACGCCGCGCGCGCCCAGCGGGAGATCGACGAGCAGGCCCGCGCGGACGGGGGTCAGGTGCGCGATGACTGAATCGGGCGGCACCGCGGGCCGTTCGGCCGCGGACATCACCCAGCGCCAGATCAACATGCTGCGGGACCAGAAGCGCAACCTGGACAAGCAGCTCGCGGCGGTGGGATCGCAGAACGAGAAGCTGGTGCGGTTGCTCAACGCGTCCCGCCAGGAGATCGTGACGCTCAAAAAGACCCTCGCGGCGGAGGCCGAGGCGCCCGCGACGTTCGCCGTGGTGCTGCAGGTCAACCACGGTCGCCAGCCCTTGGGGGAGGCCACCGGCAACGGTCCCGTGGTCACGGGCCCGTCGGTGGACGTGCTCTCCGCGGGACGGAAGATGCGCGTGGCCCTGAGCCCTCTCGTGTCGCTGAGTGCGTGCGAGCCCGGACTGGGGGTGCTGCTCAACGAGCACTACGTGGTGATCACGGTGCTCGACTACGAGCGCACCGGGGAGGTGGCCACCGTCAAGGAGGTCATCGACCACGACCGCGTGCTCACCGTGGGCCGCTCGGACGAGGAACGCGTGCTGTTGCTCTCGGGTCGGTTGCGGCGTGAGCGCCCCAAGCCCGGGGACGCGCTGACCGTGGACCACCGCACGGGCTTCGCCCTGGAACCCGTGGAACGCACGGACGTGGAACAGCTCGTGCTCGAGGAGGTCCCGGAGGTCCGCTATACAGACATCGGCGGGCTGGGGCCTCAGATCGAGGCGATCCGCGACGCCGTGGAACTGCCCTACGTCCACCCGGACATCTACCGCGAACACGGTCTGCGCCCGCCCAAGGGCATCCTGCTCTACGGTCCCCCGGGCAACGGCAAGACGCTGATCGCCAAGGCTGTTGCGCGCTCGCTCGCCGAGCGCAGCGCGGCCAAGGCCGGGCGCGCGCGGCCCGAGGGCTACTTCCTCAATATCAAGGGTCCCGAGCTGCTCGACAAGTACGTGGGGGAGACCGAGCGCCAGATCCGCTCGATCTTCGCGAACGCGCGCGAGCAGGCGGCGCGCGGGATCCCCGTTGTGGTGTTCTTCGACGAGATGGACTCGCTGTTCCGCGTGCGCGGTTCGGGGCTGTCCTCGGACGTGGAGACCACAATCGTGCCGCAGTTGCTCACGGAGATCGACGGCGTGGAACAGCTCGACAACGTGATCGTGGTGGGCGCGACCAACCGCGAGGACATGATCGATCCCGCGGTGCTGCGCCCCGGTCGCCTGGACGTGAAGATCCGCATCGACCGCCCGGACGAGCAGGGCGCGCGGGAGATCTTCTCGCTGTACGTCACCGAGGACCTGCCCCTGCGTGAGGACGATGTCGCTCGCGCCGGCTCCCGCGCGCAGGCCGCCCGGGAGCTCGTGGACGCCGCGATCGGGCGCATGTACGCGCGCACCCCGGACACCGAGTTCCTCACGATCACGTACCGCGACGGCGGCCAGGAGACCCTGTACTTCGCGGACTACGCGTCCGGAGCGGTGATCCGCAACGTGGTGGACCGCGCCAAGAAGCAGGCCATCAAGACGCTGCTGACCACGGGCCGGCGGGGGATCACCTCGCAGCACCTCGTGGACGCGGTGAACCAGGAGTTCCACGAACAACAGGACCTGCCCAACACCGCGGACCCGGAGGACTGGGCCCGATTGACCGGTCGGCGCGCGGACACCATCCAGGACGTCCGGATCGCGGTGGACCGCCCCGGGGTCTCCGGCACGCAGCGTCCGGACGGGGGCGCGGCATGACGGTACGGCGGATCATGGGCAGCGAGACCGAGTTCGGTGTGCTGGCCCAGGGTGAACCGGGTGCGAACCCCACGGTGCTCTCGACCCGCGTGGTCACGGGGTACGCCGCGTGGGTCGCCCGACGGCTTCGGGAACAGGAGGCGGCAGGCGGGGAACGGTCCGTGGGCTCGGCCGGGCCCACGCCATCGGACGACGACGCCGCGCAGCCCGGTTCCCCGCACGCCCCGCTCGGCACAGGGTGGGACTACGGTTCCGAGACCCCGCTCGCGGATGCCCGGGGGTTCACCTTGGCCCGCGAGGACGCCCACCCGAGCCAGCTCACCGATGAGGCGCCGGTGCTCACCGCGGAGGAGATCGCCGCGGAGGCGATCAGCGAATCCGCGATGTACACGGAGGACCTCGACTGGCGCCGCGTGATCATGAACACCGTGATCCCCAACGGCGCGCGGGTCTACGTGGACCACTCCCACCCGGAGTACTCGTCCCCGGAGGTCACCACGCCCCTGGACGCGCTCACGTGGGACGCCGCGGGGGACGTGGTGGCCGCCCGCGCCGTGGAGTACCTCGCGGAGGTTTCCGCGGGGACGGATGCCGCGCCGGTGAACCTCTACAAGAACAACACGGACAACAAGTCGGTGTCCTACGGCGCGCACGAGAACTACACCGTGGAACGCGCCGTGCCCTTCGAGCGGATCACCGCGGCCCTGCTGCCGTTCTTCGCGTCCCGGCAGATCATGTGCGGTGCAGGCCGTGTGGGCCTCGGGGTGGACGGTTCATGTACTGGGTTCCAACTGAGTCAGCGCGCCGACTTCTTCGAACGCACCGTGGGGCTCGAGACTACGATCCACCGCCCGATCGTGAACACGCGGGACGAACCCCACGCGGACGACACCCGCTACCGGCGCCTGCACGTGATCATCGGGGACGCCAACCTCTCCCACGTGGCCACGCTGCTCAAGTTCGGGACCACGTCCCTGGTGCTGAACCTCGTGGAACACGACCGGGCGCCGCGCCTCGAGCTCGAGGATCCCGTGGCCGCGCTGCAGGCCATCAGTCACGACCCGTCCCTGCGCACCACGGTGGCGCTCGCGAACGGTCGGGAGTTGACCGCGGTGGAGCTGCAGCGAGAGTACTACCGCGCAGCGTTGGCGCTGGAGACCGAGCTGGCCCCGAACGGGTTGGACGAGGACACCGCCCACGTGCTGCAGACCTGGGACGAGGTGCTCACGGACCTCGCCGAGGACCCCGCGCGCTTGTCCGACCGGTTGGACTGGGCGGCCAAGTACGCGCTGCTCACCGCGTACCGCACACGCGACGGTCTCGCGTGGGACGATCCCCGGCTCGTGGCGATCGACCTGCAGTACGCGGACGTGCGCCCCGACAAGGGGCTCTACCACAAGCTCGCCGCCGCCGGACGGATCCGCACCCTCGTGGACCACGAGCGGATCACCGCGGCCGCGGACCATCCGCCGATCGACACCCGCGCGTACTTCCGGGGCACCGCGGTGTCCCGGTACCCGCGGGACATGGTCGCGGTGGGCTGGGACACACTGACCGTGACGTTCCCCGGGATCCGCCGGGGAGCGCGGGTCAGGATGCCCGAACCCCACGACCTCACCCGGGACACGTGCGAGGACTGGTTCGACGCCCCGGACGTCGAGACCTGGATCGAGCGCGTGGCCGCGAACCGGCCCGCCCTCGTCACGGGCAGCGACATCGGCTGAACCGCCCGGTCGGGCGCAGCACACCTCATTCGAGAAGCCACAGGAGGACACCATGGCACAGGAACGCATCTTCCGCACCGGATCCCGCCGCGAGGAGGAACCGGACGCCCCGGCCCCCGCGACCCCGCCCGCCTCGGGCGCCGCACAGGCCCAGCGGGACACCCAGGGCACCGACGACCTGCTCGCGGAGATCGACGGCGTGCTCGAGACCAACGCGGAGGCCTTCGTGAAGGGCTTCGTGCAGAAGGGCGGCCAGTAATACCGTGGAACGGCGGATCTACGGGATCGAGACCGAGTTCGGCCTGATCCACAGCGCACCGCAGGGCCGTCCCCTGGGTGCGGACGAGACGGCGCGGCGGCTGTTCGCACCGGTGCTCGCGTGGGGGCGGGCCTCCAACGTGTTCCTGCCTAACGGCGGGCGCCTGTACCTGGACGTGGGCTCCCACCCCGAGTACGCGACGGCCGAGGCCGCAACCCTGCACGACGTCGTCGCCCAGGACGCCGCCGGCGAACGGATCGTGGACGACCTGCGCGCTCAGCTGCAGGAGAGCCTGGACGCCGAGGGCGTGGGCGGCACGGTGCACCTCTTCAAGAACAACGCGGACTCCGCCGGCAACTCGTTCGGCTCGCACGAGAACTACATGATTGCCCGCCGCACGGAGTTCTCCCGGCTGGTCCAGCACCTGCTGCCGCTACTGGTGACGCGGCAGATCCTCGTGGGCGCGGGTCGGGTGCACCCGGACGGGCCGCCGCCCTTCGGCTCCCTGGCCCTGGGGGACGGGCGCCCCGGCTACTCGTTCTCCCAGCGGGCGGACCACGTGTGGGAAGGGTCGTCCTCGGCCACCACCCGTTCCCGCCCCATGATCAACACCCGGGACGAACCGCACGCGGACGCCGAGCGCTACCGCCGGCTGCACGTCATCACGGGCGACTCGTCCATGTCCCAGACCACCACGGCGCTGAAGATCGGTATCACGGACGCGGTGCTGCGCATGATCGAGGCGGGCCAGATCCTGCCGGACCGCACGCTCGCGGACCCGGCTGCCGCCCTGCGGCAGGTCTCCCACGACCTCACCGGTTTGGCACCGCTGGAGCTGGCCGCGGGGGGCTACCGCTCGGCGATCGAACTGCAGCGCGAGTACCTTGAGGAAGTCACCCGGTTCGTGCAGCGCCACGGCGCGCACCACGACCGCCTCGACTGGGTCGTCGGGCTGTGGGACCGTGGGCTGCGCGCCGTCGAGGAGCAGGACAGCTCGCTGGTGGACCGCGAGCTGGACTGGGCCATCAAGAAGAAGCTGCTGGACTCCTACGCGAGCGCCCACGGGATGGACTGGTCCCACCCCCGCATGGCGCAGTTGGACCTCGCTTACCACGACACCTCCGCGCGCCACGGACTTTTCCATATGCTGGAGCGCCGCGGTGCCGTGGAGACGTTCGTGGCCCCGCAGGACGTCGAGCGCGCCGTCGTCGAAGGCCCTCCCACCCGGGCGCGGATGCGCGGGCGGTTCGTGGCCGCGGCCCACGACGCCGGGGTCAGCACCACCGTGGACTGGGTGCACCTAAAGCTCAACGGGGAGCATCAGCAGAGCACGGTCATGTGCAAGGACCCCTTCGCCACCACCCAGCCGGACGTCGAGGAGCTGATCGCAGAGATCACCTCCGGACGCGCCTGACCCCACCCGCCCGCAGTGTTCCGGGGACTCTCCCAGCCGCGGCCCACGCGGGTCCTCTACATTGGCCCCGAGCCAGCACCCCGATGACGAAAGGTCACCCCCTCGTGCGAAAGATCATCCCTGCCGGCACCGCCGCGCTCGCCCTGTCCCTGCTGCTGACCGGCTGCGGCGGGGGCTCGGGCTGGGACTCCGTGGAACTGTCCGCAGACCCCTCGCAGGGCACCGCGCCGTCGGTGTCCTTCAAGACCCCAATAAAGGTGGACGACGCGCAGACCAAGGTCCTGAAGGAGGGGGACGGTGAGGAGATCCACGCCGGCGACAGCATCATGCTGCAGGCGGCCCTGTACAAGGGCTCGGATGGTTCCTCGCTGGGGGACACCTACAGTCAGGGTGCCGGACAGGTGCTGACCGTCAACGACGAGCTCAAGGACTCCCTGCCGCAGATGTACGACGCCCTGACGAAGGCCAAGGAGGGGGAGATCATCGCGTACAGCTCTCCCAAGACCAGCGGCGCGGCCTCCGAGGGGGACGACTCCACCTCGGTGGAGGTCTACCAGGTGACCAAGAAGATCATGCCGTCGCTCAACGAGAAGATGAAGACCCCCTCCAAGGGCATGCCCAACGTTACGCAGGACGACAAGGGCACCCCCACGATCGCCAAGCCCTCCGGTAGCGAGCCCAAGGAGCTGAAGACGGACGTGCTGATCGAGGGGGACGGTGACACCGTCAAGGAGTCGGATACCGTGATCGCGAACTATGTGGGCGTGCGCTGGGCGGACGGAAAGTCCTTCGACTCCTCCTACGAGAAGGGCACCCCGGCCTCCTTCCCCCTCAACGGTGTGATCGCCGGCTGGAAGGAGGGTCTGGAGGGCCAGAAGGTCGGCTCGCGCGTGGAGCTGGTGATCCCCACCGACAAGGCCTACGGCACGGAGAAGGAGCTCGGCAAGGACTCCCAGTACCCCGCGGGCGCGCTCGTGTTCGTGGTGGACATCCTCGGCACCACACCCACCCCGAAGACGGAGACCGCGAGCCCGCAGGCCTCGGCGAGCGCCACTCCCGGTGCGTCCACGGCACCGAGCGCGAGCCCGAAGTCCTCTGCGTCCGGCAAGTGAGACACGGCTACACTGTGTGCTCGGCACGGCCCCGCCCGGGGGCCCACGACGAAAGGTAGAGCCCGTGTCATTCGGACAGCGCAAGCTTGATCGTTCCAAGCCGGAGATCGACTTCCCCCAGGACCCGGTTCCCACCGAGCTGCGGATCGTGGACGAGATCCAGGGCACCGGCCGGGAGGCGAAGGTCGGGGACACGGTCTCGTGCCACTACGTGGGTGTCACGTACTCGGGCGGCGAGGAGTTCGACGCCTCCTGGAACCGCGGTGAGCCGCTGGGCTTCACGGTGGGCGTGGGACAGGTCATCCAGGGCTGGGACCAGGGTCTGCTGGGCATGAAGGTGGGTGGTCGGCGTCGGTTGGAGATCCCCTCCGAGCTGGCGTACGGCTCGCGCGGCGCCGGCGCCGCGATCGGCCCGGACGAGTCCCTGATCTTCGTGGTGGACCTGCTCGACGTCCGCTGAATGGCGCCCTCCGCGGGGCCCTCGGCGCGCCGTTCCACCACGGCGTCCGCCGAACGGCTCCTCAACCTGCTGATCGCCCTGCTCGACCGCGAGTCCGGGTACACCCGTGAGCAGCTGCGCGCGATCGTGCCCGGTTACGACCGCGCCGGGAACCAGGACGCGTTCGAGCGCATGTTCGAGCGCGACAAAGCCCACCTGCGCTCACTCGGGTACCCGGTGGAGGAGATCCCGGACGACGACCCCTGGGCCTCGGACGCGCAGCTGACCCCGCGCTACCGCGTGCCCCGGGGCTCGTACCGGCTGCCCCGGGTGCGATTCAGTGCGGAGGAATCCGCGGTGCTCGCCGTCGCGGCGGACGCGTGGAACGACGCTGCCCAGGACCGGCTCGCACGCCGCGCCCTCGACAAGCTCGAACCGGCGCTCAGCGGCGAGGCCGCGCCGGGCCGGGACCTGCAGCCCACCGTGGCCGTGGCGGACCCCGCCTTCGAGCCGCTGCTCTCGGCAGTGCTTGCGCACCGCACGGTGCGCTTCGACTACGTGGACCGCACCGGGGCATTCTCCCAGCGCACGGTGCAGCCGTGGGGTGTGGGCTCCCGCTACGGGGCCTGGTACCTCGCGGGCTGGGACACGGACCGGCGTGCACAGCGCACGTTCCGGCTCTCCCGCATCATCTCCGAGGTGGAGACCACACGCGAGACGTTCGAGCCGCCCCGGGACTTTTCCATGGGCGGTCAGCTCGCGCGCATGGTCAGCCAGCCGCCGCAGCTGTGCGTGGTGGTCCATGTCCGCCAGGGCGCGGGCCAGCTGCTGCGCCGCATTGCCGCGCCGTCCGACTCACCCGCGTGGCGGGCCCCCGAGGGCTACGACGCCGTGCAGCTCGCGGTGCACGACACCGAGTCCGCGGCGGAACACGTGTGCGCGGCGGGCCCGGACGCCCGGGTGCCCCGCGAACCCGTGCCCGGCATTCGGGGCGACGCCGCACAGGGCGGGAGCGCCCCGACGGCCGAGGGCGGGCCGTCGGCCGAACCCGATTCGACGAGCGACGACGCCCCGACCGCCGAGGACATCGCGACCCAGAACGCGGTCGCCGACGCCGTGGCCCGCAGACTCCGTGACGCGCGGGCCTTCCAGGCGCGGATGCCCGGCGTGGACGTGCGTTGGGGCAAGCAGCGCCGTCACGGCGCGGCCAAGGCCAGCACCGAACAGCACCTCGCGCGGCTGCTACACATCGTGCGTCACGTCTACGCCCACCAGGGCGCGGAGCTCGAGGAGACGGCCCGGCACTTCGGGATCACGGACGCCGAACTCGTCAACGACCTGCAGACCCTGTTCGTGTGCGGGCGCCCGGGGCACATGCCGGACCAGCTCATCGACGCGTCCTGGGACGACGGCCACATCTACCTGGGCAACGCGCAGGAACTGTCCGAACCTGTGCGGTTGACCGTCCCCGAGGCCAGCGCGCTGCTCATGGGGTTGCAGACCCTGCAGGCCGTTCCGGGCGGTGACAGCAGGGTCGTGCGCTCGGCCATGCAGAAGGTCGCGACCGCCGCGGACGCGCTGCCGCTCGCGGACGCGCTTGCGGCACCGGACGCCGACGCCGCCGCGGAGCCCCGTGACAGCGCGCTCGTCACCCGCCTGCGGGACGCGATCAAGAACGGCCGGCGCGTGCGGTTGCAGTACCTCGTGGCCTCCCGGGACGAGGTCACGGAGCGGCATGTGGACCCCGTGCGGATGATCTTCTCGGACGGGCAGCAGTACGTACGGGGCTGGTGCCTGCAGGCCAACGCGCCGCGTACGTTCCGCACCGACCGGATCGTGGGCTGCGAGGACGCGGGTGAAGCCGAGGTGCACCCGCGCATGGAATCGGAGGTGCGTTCGAGTATCCAACCGACCAAGCGTCGTCCGGTCCAGGCCGTGGTCGTCACCGATCGGCGCGGGCGGTGGATCGTGGAGCACTACCACGCCAAGCGCTTCGTAGAGGTCTCCGTGGCACCGGCACCGGGGGAGACGGAGGAATCCGACGCCGCGCCCCGGGAAGCGAACTCCCAGCCGATTCCCGGGTCCCGCGCACGCGCGGCGCGGGGGCCGCGTCCACTGCCCGAGTACGTGGCCGCGGAGGTGGACTTCCCCACACTGGATGCACTGTCGTCCCTGGTCACACGGCATGCGGGACACGTGGGCGTGGTCTCACCCCCCGAGGCCGTGGCCGCCGTTGAACAGTGGTTGAACAGCAGCTGTCCCGAGCCCACCCCCGGGCGTCCGTAGCCGTCGACTGCCTATACTGGGGCCATGCTGTGGTGGATGTGGGTCGTGCTGTGGACCGTTCTGGTCCTGGGCGCTGCCGCGTTCATCGGGTGGGTGCTCTACCGGGTCGTGCGCACGCAGGTGCTGCCCGCGCTGGACGAGATCGAGCGAAGCGGTACCGATTTCGCCACCCGCTGGAACGCCGCGGCCCAGGGACACTCCACGCCGTTGCGCACACCCGCCCCGCCAGCCATGTTCACCCCGGTGGACGAGACCCGCGCCGCCTACCGCAGCGGCCGGGACCAACGACAGACAGCTCGGCTCATCCGCAGGATGCAGCGCAGGGACACCCTGGGGCAGCCCCAGAGGTATTCGGACGTGCGCCGGGCTGAACAGAAAGGACTCCGCCATGGGCCGCTTGTTTGACAGCCCCCTGACCCTCGTTTTGATCCTCGTGGTCATCCTGCTCCTCTTCGGTGCCCCCAAGCTGCCCGGGATGGCTCGTAGCCTGGGCCAGTCCCTGCGCATCTTCAAGTCCGAGGTCAAGGAGATGAAGCGCGACGACGATCCGAACGTGACTGTCAACGGCCAGCCGGTCGCCGATGGCCAGCCCGTCGCGGGCACCACCGCCGCGCAGTCGAGCACCCAGCCCACGGTGCAGCCCTCGGTGCAACAGCCGGCCGCCGAGCAGCCCACCGTGATCACCCCGCAGCCGGGCCAGCCCGCGCCCACCGTGGACCAGAACCAGCGCCCCACCGCCTGATCCCGGCATCGTCCGTCGGGACCCGCGCGGGGCCGAGCCGCACGGCTCGGCCCCGTCGCATGCGGGTGAACGGCCCGTCAGAGAGGACAGGGACCCATGTCCACCACGGATTCCGGGAAGGCCCCCGGTTCCACCCGGCAACAGCGCCGGGAACGCCGCAAGAGCACGTCGCGGCGGCACAACCCGCAGGCCCAGATGGCGCTCAAGGAGCACCTGCGGGAACTGCGTAACCGCCTCATCAAGTCCGCCGTGGCCACCGTGCTGGGCGCGGTGCTCGGCTTCATGGCGTACGAGCCGTTCATGCAGTACATCACCGAGCCGCTGCAGCGCCTGGCCGAGTCCGGGCGCACCGCGACCATCAACTACTCCTCGGTGGGCGGGTCTTTCAACATCATGGTGGAGGTCGCCGTGGTGCTCGGGCTGATCTTCGCGTCGCCGGTGTGGCTGTACCAGTTGTGGGCGTTCATCACGCCCGCGCTGCACAAGAACGAACGCCGCTACGCCTTGGGCTTCCTCGCCGCGGCGATCCCCTTGTTCCTGGGTGGGTGCGCCCTGGCCGTGACCGCGCTGCCCGCGGCCGTCTACGCGCTCACCGCGTTCACGCCCGAGGGCGGGGCGAACTTCGTGGAGGCCGGGATCTACCTGCGCTTCTTCCTTCAGCTCATCCTGACGTTCGGGATCTCGTGCGTGGTCCCCGTGCTGCTCGTGGGTCTCAACGTGCTGGGCCTGCTGTCCGGGCGCACCGTGCTCAAGGCGTGGCGGATTGTGGTGGTGGTCGTTCTCGTGATCGCCGCGATGGCCGCGCCGGGTCCGGATCCCGTGACCATGCTCTACCTGGCCATCCCGCTGCTGGTGCTGTTCTTCGTGGCCGTGGGGCTGTGTCTGTACCTGGACCGGCGTCGTGCCAAGAAGCAGGCCCGGCAGGCCGCCGCGACCGGTGCCAACGCGGACCGGGGAACCTCGGCGGAAGCGCTGCGCTCGATGGGCAGCACCGCCCACCAAGACTGATCCGCCCCGATTCCCGGGGTGTCAGAGGCACCGCGTAGGGTGGGAGCATGTCTTCCCCCGCCGAACGGTACATTGCCGCGAAGGCTCGCGCGGCCCACGTGAGCACGGAGCTGTCGGCCTTCGAGAACACCGTGGACTTCGAACTGGACCCGTTCCAGACGCAGGGGTGCCGCGCTCTCGAGGAGGGCCGGGGAGTGCTCGTGGCCGCCCCCACGGGCGCGGGAAAAACCGTGGTGGGGGAGTTCGCGATCCACCTCGCACTGACCCGGGGTAAGAAGGCCTTCTACACCACGCCCATCAAGGCGTTGAGCAATCAGAAGTTCCACGAGTTCTCGCGCCGCTGGGGCTCGGACCGTGTGGGTCTGCTCACGGGTGATACGTCCGTAAACTCGGAAGCGGACGTGGTCGTGATGACCACCGAGGTGCTGCGCAACATGCTCTACGCGGGCTCGTCCACCCTGGCGAACCTGGGGTTCGTGGTCATGGACGAGGTGCACTACCTTGCGGACCGCTTCCGCGGTGCTGTGTGGGAAGAGGTCATCATCCACCTGCCCGAGCACGTCCAGCTCGCGTCCCTGTCCGCGACCGTCTCCAACGCCGAGGAATTCGGTGCGTGGCTCGACGACGTCCGCGGCAGCACGGACGTGGTGGTCTCCGAACACCGTCCGGTCCCGCTGTGGCAGCACGTACAGGTGGGGCCGCAGCTGCTGGACCTGTTCGTGGACGACACCACGGTCGAGGAGGCTGCGCAGCGCCACTCGGACAAACACCGGGACGAACCCGAGGTCAACCCCGAGCTGCTGCGGTTGTTCCGCGCCCAGCATCCCCGCGGGGGTCGGTCGGGTGGGCGCGGACCCGGTCACCGCAATCGCCGTCGTCACGGCGGCCGCCACCAGGAGCCCCGCACCGGGCGGCAGGAGCGGATCTCCCGCCCCCAGCTGTTGCGCCGGCTCGACGCCGAGGCCCTGCTGCCCGCCATCACCTTCATCTTCTCCCGCGCAGGGTGCGACGCCGCCGTGGCACAGTGCGTGGCCGCGGACCTGTGGCTCACCACGCCGCAGGAGCAGCGCGTCCTGCGCGCGTTCGCGGCGGAGGCTACCGCGCACATGTCCACCGCGGACCTCGCGGCACTGAACTACGAGGACTGGTACCAGGGCCTCATCCGGGGGATCTCCGCCCACCACGCGGGCATGCTGCCCGTGTTCAAGGAAGTGGTCGAGCAGCTGTTCTCGGAGGGGCTCATCAAGGCCGTGTTCGCCACGGAGACCCTGGCGCTCGGGATCAACATGCCGGCCCGTTCCGTGGTGCTCGAACGCCTCGACAAGTTCAACGGTGAGGCTCGCGTGGACATCACCCCGGGGGAGTACACCCAGCTCACGGGGCGCGCGGGCCGGCGCGGGATCGACGTCGAGGGCCACGCCGTGGTGCTGTGGCGGGACGGCATGAACCCCCAGGCCGTCGCGGGACTCGCGTCCACGCGCACGTACCCGCTGAACTCGAGTTTCCGGCCCACATACAACATGTCCACCAACCTCATCGCGCGCTACGGGGCCAAACGCTCCCGGTCCATCCTGGAGACCTCGTTCGCGCAGTTCCAGGCGGACCGCTCGGTCGTGGGCCTGGCCAAACGGGTGCGCTCCCAGGAGAAGACCCTCGAGGGCTACCGGGACGCCATGACGTGCCACCTGGGCGACTTCACCGAGTACGCTGCGCTCCGCCGTGAGCTCATGGCCGAGGAGAAGTCCGCGAGCAAGTCACGCTCGGCGCGTCAACGTAACGACGCCGCGGTGGCCCTGCAGGACCTGCTGCCCGGGGACGTGATCGAGATCCCTCAGGGCCGCAACGCCGGGTGGGCCGTGGTGCTGCGCGAGGACGCGCACCCCTTCGACCCGCGCCCCCACATTCTCACGGTGGACGGCAAACTGCGCCGGGTGGGTGTCAACGATCTGGACGGTTCCCTGGAACCCGAATCCCGGATCCGGATCCCCAAGCACTTCTCGGGGAAATCCCCCCAGGAACGCAAGGACCTCGCCGCGACCGTGCGGGCCGCGTTGCACGAGCACCGTCCCGCGCGCGCCCGCTCGGGTGGTCACGCGATCCGCTTCGACCGGGGGACCTCCGCGCGCGATCACCGGATCGAGGACCTGCGCCGACGGTTGCGTTCGCACCCGTGTCATGGTTGTTCGGACCGCGAACAACACGCCCGCTGGGCGGAGCGCGCGTGGAAGCTCGAGAAGGACACCCAGGCACTGCGTAAGCAGATCGCCGGGCGCACCGGGAGCATCGCCGCGACCTTCGATCGCGTGTGCGCGGTGCTCACCCACTTCGAGTACCTCAGCCCGGACGAATCCGGCCACCTGCAGCCCACCGCGGCGGGCGAACAGTTGCGCCGGCTCTACGGTGAGCGGGACCTGCTCCTCGCACTGTGCTTGCGGGACGGCTTCCTGGACGGACTGGACGCCCCCGGACTTGCCGGTGTCATGACCGCACTCGTCTACCAGCCCCGGCGCGAGGACCAGGGCGCGCGTCCCAAGATGCCCACGGCCCACATGGAGGAATCCGTCCAGATCCTGCTCCACAACTGGTCGGTGCTTTCCGCGCGCGAGGCCGAGCACCGATTGCCGCTCACCGCCGCCCCCGAGCTGGGGCTCGCGGACGCCATGTACCGCTGGGCCCGGGGCGCCACCCTGACCCGGACGCTCACCGGCACGGACCTGGCCGCGGGGGATTTCGTGCGCTGGGCCAAACAGACCGTGGACGTCCTGGACCAGTTGCGCGGCGTGGAAGGGCTCGATCCCGAGCTGCGCGAGACCGCGCACCGAGCCATCGAAGCCGTGCGCCGCGGCGTCGTCGAGTACAGCGTCTTCGACCAGTAGGACAATGCCGGGCGCGGGGGTTCCGCAGGCCCGGTCGGAGGGAATCACGTGAAGTCAGAACAACAAGCCGTGCGGGTGTGGATCAACGGATCGGTGTACTCGCCCGCTGACCCGTTCGCCACCGCCATCCTCCTGGACGGCGCGACCGTGGCGTGGGTCGGTTCCGACGACGCCGCCCGGGCCATGGCCGGCGCGGACGTCACCCCGGGAGACCTGCGGGCCGCGGTGGTCACCCCCGCGTTCGTCGCCCACCACCGAGTAATCGGGTCCGGGCAGCTTCCGCGCGCCGAGCACGGCTACGGAGCCGTGGAACTGGTGAGCTCGGACCCCGACGCGCTCGACGCCGCGACGCGGGAGGTCCGCGCGGACGGGCTGCACGCCCTGCCGATCCTGGTGCGCCGCGCGCGGGACACCGACGAGCTCGACCCCTCGGCACTGCCGTCGCCCGCCCTGGGGTTCGACGCCGCTCCGTTCGGTGATCCTGCTGCTCTGGCCGATGCCGCGCGGGAGCACCTCGTGGCATGCACGCGAGTGGGGCTGCAAGCGGTGCTCGTTCTGCCCCCGTCCGGGGACGGCGCGTCGGAGAGTGGCTCGTTCGGGGACGACCCGTCCGGAAGCCGACCGTCCGGGAACGAGTTGTCCGGGAGCGACGCCTCCGGCAACGACCGCCCCGAGGACGATCCGGACGAGACCGCGGGGGAGGACGAGGCGTCGACGGAAGATGCGTCGTCGTCGTCGGGGGATCCCCGCGTTGACGCGTTGCTGGACGCCGCGGACGCCGCCGCGGAGGAACTCGGCGGCCGGGCGTTCCATGCGCGGGGGCACCGGATCGTGGGCGTCGAACAGTTGTCCGAGGCCCAGTGCGAACACCTGGCCGATCTGGCGATCACCGTCTCGTGCGTGCCCGGACGGGCGCCGCTGCGGGACCTGTCCCGTGCCGGTGTGCCCGTGACGCTCATGACCGACGACCCCGATCCGTGGACCGCCGTCAAGGCGGCCCTCGAGGCACCCGACGAGCACCTGCGCACCTCCGCGCGCGCTGCGTTCCTGGCTCTGACCCGCGGGGTGTGGCGCGCTCACCGCGGGGGCACACCCCTCGCGGGGCAGCTCGCACCGGGCGCGGAGGCCACGCTCGCGGTGTGGGACGCCGAATCCGTCATGGTGCAACAGGCCCAGGGCACGGGCGCGTCGTGGAGCACGGACCCGCGGGCGCGCACGCCCGTCCTGCCCGCGCTCGACGATTCCCGCTTGCCGCGGTGCGAGGCCACCGTGGTGGCCGGGACGCTCGTAAGCGGCGCGGAACCGCGCCCGTGACGTAGCGTTTTCATCTTGGTCCTGATCGCCCCTGACGTTAGACTGAGTTCTTACTGCCGGGTGGGTTCATCCGTCCTTAGAAAACAGCGCGCGCCCTTCGGGCCGCTCTGGTCCGAAGGCGGATGGGCCCGCCCAGTGGTCTGTCCGGGCTCGGGTGCCCGGCTACCAGCGGCATGAAAGGACGCCCGGTGCGAGTTCTCACCATCATCCCCACGTACAACGAACGTGAATCGTTGCCCACGGTCATCAAGCGGCTGCGCGCCGCCGTGCCGGACGCCCACGTGCTGGTCGCCGACGACAACAGCCCGGACGGTACCGGTGACATGGCCGATGCCATGGCCGAGCGGGACGGCAACATCCACGTCCTGCACCGACCCGCCAAGGAGGGCCTGGGGCCTGCGTACCTGGCCGGTTTCGCGTGGGGTCTCGAGCGCGACTACGACGTCCTCGTGGAGATGGACGCGGACTGCTCCCACCAGCCCGAGCAGTTGCCGTTGCTGCTCGACGCCGTGGAGCAGGGCGCGGACATGGCCATCGGTTCGCGCTACGTCCCGGGTGGGCGCACCGAGAACTGGCCACTGCAGCGACAGCTGATCTCGCGCGGTGGCAACATCTACTCGCGTGTCCTGCTGGGCACGTCCATCCACGACATCACGGGTGGCTTCCGCGCCTACCGGGACACCACGTTGCGGGCCCTGGACCTGGACTCGGTCCGCTCGCGCGGCTACTGCTTCCAGATCGACCTCGCGTGGCGCGCCGAGCGCCTGGGGCTGAAGATCGTGGAGGTGCCCATCACGTTCGTCGAACGCGAGGAGGGTGCGTCCAAGATGAGCAACGACGTCACCGTGGAGGCCGCCACGAGCGTGGCCAAGTGGGGCCTCACGGCCCGTGCGCGCACGCTCGCCGGGAAGCTGGGCCTGGGCCGCTGACCGGGCCGCTGCTCCGTGCCCGGCCGGCTCGCGGGTCGATTCGAGCCACCGCGCCGGCATCGGCTCGCGCGCACCTGCTGTTCGTCCAACGGAACGACCCCCGCCCATCGGGCGGGGGTCGTTCCGTCGGTGTGTCGGCGGTCGATCACCGACCGCCCGGGGGAATCAGAGGGCGTGCTGCTCCTTGTAGAACGCCAGCCGCTGCTCGAGGGTCTGCTCGAGTTCTTCCATGCTGCGCCGCTCCAGGAGCATGTCCCAGTGGGAGCGCTGGTGCTTCTCGTTGGGGTTCTCGGGCTTCTCACCGTTGACCAGGATGGCTTCCTGGCCGGTCTTGGTGGTCCACACCGGGGGGATCTCCGCCTCCGCCGCGAACATCACGGACACGGACTCGCCGTCCGCGGTGCGGTATTCCACGCGCTGACGCGGCGCGGGCTCCACCCCGGCCTCGGTTTCCATGGACTGGGAGCCCAGGCGCATCCCTCGTAGGCTGCGATCACTCACGCGACGATCCTTCCCGACGTACTTTTTCGTGGGCCGCGGGACGACGACGCTGCGGTGCGTTCACACCCGGCGTCCCGTCCTCGCGGGCCCACCCTTCGTTCCCCAGCGTAACGGGGAGTCAGCGGGATTCATTCCCCGGATCGGTCTCGGGGGCCTCCGGGCGGGCGCGCCGGGGCAACGAGCCGGACTCGGCATCCGTCCCGGTGGTGCCGGCGGTCGTGGGTTCCGAGTCCGTGACCGGCAGGTTGACCTCGTCCACGTGGGGATCGGCGGCCTCCTGGGCGATCGGGGACGTGTAGGGCGAATCCGGCATCTCGAACTCGCTCGGGTCCGTCAAGGTGAGGTCCGGTTCCAGGTCCTTCTCGGTGACCTTGACGGTCTCGTGCTCCACGATGGGGGCGCTCTCCGGCAGGTCCGGTGCCACGGGGGCCTCGTCCTCGTACTCGTCGTCCTCGGGGCCGTCCGACGCGCCGGGGTTGAGGTAGGAACCCACACCGCGCAGCGCGGTGCTCAGCTCGGCGGGGATCATCCACACCTTGTTGGCCGTGCCCTCGGCGACCTTGGGCAGGGTCTGGATGTACTGGTACGCCAACAGCTTCTGGGTGGGGCGGGCGCGGTGGATCGAGTCGAATACCTTGGAGATGGCCTGCGCCTCACCGTCCGCGCGCAGGATCGCGGCCTTCGCGTCACCCTCCGCGGAGAGCACGGCGGCCTGACGTTCACCCTCGGCGGTGAGGATCTGGGACTGCTTCTCGCCCTCGGCGGTGAGGATCGCGGCGCGGCGGTCACGCTCGGCGCGCATCTGCTTCTCCATGGAGTCCTGGATGGACGGCGGGGGAGTGATCTCCTTGATGTCCACGCGGGAGATCCGGATGCCCCAGCGCCCGGTCGTGGAATCCAGTACGCCGCGCAGCTCCGCGTTGATCTTGTCGCGGGAGGTCAAGGTCTCCTCGAGGTTCAACCCACCCACCACGTTACGCAGCGTGGCGCTCGTGAGCTCGTCCACGGCCTGGATGTAATTGGTGATCTCGTACGTGGCGGCGCGGGGATCAGTAACCTGGAAATAGACCACGGTGTCGATGCCCACGACCAGGTTGTCCTCGGTGATCACGGACTGGGCGGGGAACGGCACGACCTGTTCGCGCAGGTCGATCAGGGGCAGCAACCGGTCGATGAAGGGGATGAGGAAGTGCAGCCCGGGATTGAGGGTGGACTGGTACTTGCCCAGTCGCTCCACGATGCCCGCGCGCGACTGCGGGACGATCCGCACCGCTTTGATAAGGGCGATGACCGCGGCGAGCACCACCACGGCCAACAGGACGATGATGACGATGGACATGGGGTCCTTTCAGTGGGGGTTCGGCGGTGCGCCGGGGCGCTCGTCCGGGGTCAGGGTCGGACGCCGCGCCCGGGGTTGGTCTGCGTGGGCACCGGGGCCACGTCCGCGACGACCGCGGTGGCCCCCTCGATGCGGTGGACGTAGGCGGTGCTACCCGCGGGCAGGGCGGCGGCCGTGGCGGTGCGGGCGGTCCAGATGTCCCCCTCCAGGCGCACCAGGCCGCTGTGCTGGCTCACGGGCTCCAGCGCCATGCACCGCAGCCCGATGAGGCGATCGGTGTTGGAGCGGGTCGTGGGCGTGGACCTGTTGAGACGTCGCAGGGCGATCGGGCGGATTAAGAAGATCAGCAGCACCGACACCAGCGCGAACATCACCACCTGCGCGGTGAAACTGTCCACGACCAGGCTCACGCCGGTGGTGACCAGGGCGGCGAGCGACATCATGAGAAAGAGGAAGTCCAGGGTGAGCATCTCGATGGCTGCGAGCACCAGCATCACGATCAGCCACAGGATCCAGGGATTGTTGACCAGTGCGTCCCACACGGTGCGGCTCCGTCCTCGTCCGGTGTCGTCGGTTCTCGGATGCCCCGGTGCGAGCCCGGGGGTCCATCTCACGTGGTCCAGCCCATTGTGCCCTACGACACCGACGTGATCCCGCAGGCCCCACGCCAGTGTCGCTGGTAATCACATGCCGCGGCGCTCCCGCGGCAACGGCGCGCCGGTTTCCCCGTGAGAGAAACGTGCGGGAAATCAGTGGCGCGTCACTACGTGGGTCGTAATATGGGTCACGAAGCCAGACCACACACCCATTGCGGGTGCGGCGGCCTACGGCGCACAAACCGTGCGCCGGCAGCAGAGACTTACTGAGGAGTTAATGCGATGACCACGTTCGACGTGAATGCAATTCTGTCCAGCACGGCCTACGGTTCCGACGGTGACAAGATCGGCAAGGTCGAGCAGGTCTTCCTGGACGACAACTCGGGCGAGCCGACGTTCCTGACCGTCAACACCGGTCTGTTCGGCGCCAAGGAGAACTTCGTTCCTGTGAAGGGCGCTCGTCAGGACGGCGACCGTGTGGTCCTGCCCTACACCAAGGACGTCATCAAGGACGCTCCGAAGGTCGACGCCGACCAGCACCTCTCCCCGGCCGAGGAAGAGGAGCTGTACCGCTACTACGAGCTGAACTACAACGACGACCGTACCGCGGGCACCGATCGTGATCGCACCACCGCTGTCGCTGGTACCGCGGGTGTCGCCGGCACCGCGGCCGCCGACCGCGATGTCGCCGACCGCGATGTCGCCGATCGCGATGTTGCCGATCGTGACCGCGACGCCGTGGACCAGGACCGCCGCGACGTCGCCGCGACCGCCGGTGACGAGGCCTCCGTGGTCCGCCACGAGGAGCGCCTCAACGTGGGCACGCAGGAGCGCGAGGCCGGCCACGCCCGCCTGCGCAAGTACGTCGTGACCGACCACGAGACCGTGGACGTCCCCGTCGAGCGCGAAGAGGTCACCGTCGAGCGCACGCCGATCAACGACACGAACACTCGCGTGGACAACGGCACCATTGGTGAGGAAGAGGTGGACGTGACCCTGCACGAGGAGCGTCCCGTCGTCCAGAAGGAAGCCGTGGCCGTGGAAGAGGTCGGGCTGAACAAGCAGACCGTCCAGGAGACCCAGCGCGTCGAGGCCGACGTCCGCAAGGAACAGGTCGATGTCGAGACCGACGTCGATCGTGGTGACCTCGGCCGTGACGGCGAAGCTCCCCGCCGCTGATCCGCGGCGCGCGGCTGACGCCGTGTGAGCACTGACGGTTGTACCCCGGGTTCCGGCCCGGGGTACAGCCATGTCCGGGTACAACCGCGCCGGGGCACGCCCGCGTCCACGCACCGCGCTGTCGTGGAGGCGGCCGGCTCGGTCGGAGAGGTGCGGTCCGCACGGACGCGGCCCCGCAGCGGCGTCGTGCCCGTCTTCGTGGCGGCGGGGCCGGGGCGGTAGCATCAATGAGGTCGTCGGCGCGTCCAGCGCGCGAGTCCTGCACGACGGCCCGCCCCCGGTACGGGCGGGCGCACCCAAGATCTGACGAGGAGAAACACCATGACGGATGCCACTTCCCTGCGGTTGACGGTGGACGGCGAGTCACGCACCGTGGACCAGGGCACCACGGCCGCGGAGCTGTACAGCGAGCAGCGCGACGTCGTGGTGGCGCACGTCAACGGTGAGCTCAAGGACCTCGCGACCGAGCTGCGGGACGGGGACACCGTGGAGCGCGTGCTGATCGGTGACCCCGAGGGCCTCGAGGTGCTGCGCCATTCCACGGCCCACGTGATGGCCCAGGCCGTGCAGGAGCTGCGCCCGGACGCGAAACTGGGGATCGGGCCCTATATCACGGACGGGTTCTACTTCGACTTCGACGTCGAGGAGCCGTTCACCCCGGACGATCTGAAGAAGCTCGAGAAGTCGATGCTCAAGATCGTGAACAAGAACCAGATCTTCCGCCGGCGCAGCGTGAGCGAGGACGCTGCCCGGGCGGAGATGGCGGACGAGCCGTACAAGCTCGAACTCATCGACCTGGCCGGCGGTCCCGGCTCCGGTGCCATGGACGAGTCCGCGGAGGGTGCCTCGGTGGAGGTGGCCGCCGGTGACCTCACGATCTACGACAACCTGGACCGTAAGAGCGGGGACGTGGTGTGGCGGGACCTGTGCCGCGGCCCGCACCTGCCGGACACCAAGCACATCGGCAACGGCTACGCGCTGATGCGTTCGGCCGCCGCGTACTGGCGCGGGAGCGAGAAGAACAAGCAGCTGCAGCGGATCTACGGCACGGCATGGCCCACCAAGGACGAACTGCGCGAGTACAAGGAACGATTGGCAGAGGCCGAGCGCCGCGACCACCGCAAGCTGGGTGTGGAACTGGACCTGTTCTCCTTCCCGGACGAACTGGGTTCCGGGCTGCCGGTGTTCCACCCCAAGGGCGGGATCATCCGCAAGGAGATGGAGGACTACTCCCGCGAGCGCCACGCCCAGGCTGGGTACGAGTTCGTCTACACGCCCCACATCACCAAGGGTCATCTCTACGAGGTCTCGGGTCACCTGGACTGGTACCGGGACGGGATGTTCCCTCCCATGCACGTGGACGAGGAGCGCGACCCGGCCACGGGTGAGCTGACCAAACCGGGCCAGGACTACTACCTCAAGCCCATGAACTGCCCCATGCACAACCTGATCTACCGCTCCCGGGGCCGTTCCTACCGGGAACTGCCGCTGCGGTTGTTCGAGTTCGGTGCGGTCTACCGCTACGAGAAGTCCGGTGTGATCCACGGCCTCACGCGTGTGCGTGGGATGACGCAGGACGACGCCCACATCTACTGCACGCGTGAGCAGATGAAGGACGAGCTGACCAGCACACTGAACTTCGTGCTGTCCCTGCTCAAGGACTACGGTCTGGACGACTTCTACCTGGAGCTGTCCACCAAGGACCCGGAGAAATTCGTGGGTTCGGACGAGATCTGGGACGAGGCCACCCGCACCCTGCAGGAGGTCGCCCAGGACTCGGGGCTCCAGCTCGTACCGGATCCCGGGGGAGCGGCGTTCTACGGTCCGAAGATCTCCGTGCAGGCGCGGGACGCGATCGGGCGCACATGGCAGATGTCCACGATCCAGCTCGACTTCAACCTCCCCGAGCGCTTCGACCTCGAATACCAGGCGTCGGACGGCACCCGGCGTCGGCCCGTGATGATCCACCGGGCCCTGTTCGGGTCCGTGGAGCGGTTCATGGGCGTGCTCACCGAGCACTACGCGGGGGCGTTCCCGGTGTGGCTGTCGCCCACCCAGGTCCGGGCGATCCCCGTGGCGGACGCCTTCGACGACTACCTCGACGAGTTCGCTCAGGCCTTGCGCGAACGCGGCGTACGTGTGGAGGTGGACACGTCCTCGGACCGGTTCCCCAAGAAGATCCGTACGGCCTCCAAGGACAAGATCCCGTTCGTCGTGATCGCCGGGGGCGACGACGCCGAGGCCGGTACCGTCTCGTTCCGCTTCCGCGATGGCTCGCAGTACAACGGAGTGTCCCAGCAGGACGCGGTGGAACTGATCACGGGCCACATCGATCGGCGTCAGAACGCAGACCCCACGGCGCCCGCGCAGGACACCCCGGAGGCCCCGGCCGCAGGGGACGGCGCCGTCGCGGCCGACACCGCGGCGGGTGACGCGGCGTCGGGACAGTCGTGAGCGCCCCGGACGCCGCGGCGTCGGACGGGGAGGGCGTGAGCCGGGACGAGTTCGAACTGCCCGGCGACCCGGACGGTTTCCAACGGCTGTGGACCCCGCACCGGTTGGCGTACGTGCGCGGGGAGGAGACGTCTGTGGAGCAGCCTCCGGGCTGCCCGTTCTGCACCGCGCCGGGCCGCTCGGACGAGGACGCGCTGATCGTCCACCGCGGGGAGCACTGCTTCGCGGTGCTCAACCTCTTCCCGTACAACCCGGGCCACGTGCTCGTGTGCCCGTACCGCCACGTGGCGGATCTCACGGAGCTCACGGACGACGAACTGTGGGAGCTCAACACGCTGACCCGCACCGTGGTCCTCGTGATCCGGGACGTCGCCAGCCCCGCGGCGTTCAATGTGGGACTCAACCTGGGCCAGGCCGCCGGCGGTTCACTGTCCGAGCACCTGCACCAACACGTGGTCCCGCGCTGGACGGGGGACGCGAACTTCATGCCCGTCGTCGCCCACACCAAACCCCTCATCCAGACCCTGGCGGCCACGCGCGAGGACATCGCCCGCGCGTGGCCCCGGGGCTGACCCCCGCGGGCCCCGGACCGCCCCGCCGGGCGAATCCGCCCGCTCACTAGGATGGAGACCATGTCCCGACCACTCGTACGTGTCCTCGGCCAGGGGGTGCGCTGGGCGTCGAGCCTGCGCGGCGGTGGCTCCGCCTTTCCCGGCCTGGTCATGGAGAAACTGCATCCCGGGTTCGTCGCGGAGGAGCTCGCCAAGCTGCCACTCGGCGTGGTGGTGATCAGCGGCACCAACGGCAAGACCACCACGACCAAGATGACCGTCCAGTTGTTGCGTTCACAAGGACTGCGCGTGTTCACCAATCGCACGGGCTCCAACTTCGTGCGCGGTGTCGCGGCGTCCCTGCTCGCGGAGATGGACGCGTTCGGTCGGCTCGTGGCGGACGTCGCGGTGCTTGAGCTGGACGAGGCCCACGCGGTGCACTTCGTGAAGCAGGTCCGGCCCCGGATCTCGCTGTTGCTCAATGTAATGCGGGACCAGCTCGACCGGTTCGGGGAGATCGACACCACGCGCCGGATGCTGAGCCAGGTCGCGCGCGCCACCACGGGCACGGTTGTGCTCAACCGCGAGGACCCTCGGATCGCGAGCCTCGCCCAGGACGTGACCGAGGGCACCGCCGTGAGCTGGTTCGGGCTCTCGGACGCACTGCGCCCCATGTTCCCGTCCGACGACGACATGCGTGACGGGCTACGGCAGGTGGACCCCGGCGCCCAGGACTCGCACGTGCCGTCCGCGCGTCGGCCCGACGCCGACGTCGTGCTCGAGGCCGTGAACGCGCGCAGCGTGGAACTCGACGTGCGCGGGCGCAAGCACGACGCCACGGTGGACCTGTACGGCGTCTACAACCAGTACAATGCCGCGGCCGCCCTCGCCACGAGCCTGCAGGTGCTCGGTGACGCCGCGGACGTCCCCTCCCTCGTGGCCGAACTGGGGAAGGTCACCCCGGCGTTCGGTCGCGGGGAGACCATCACGGTCCAGGACAAGCCCCTGCAGTTGCTGCTCGTGAAGAACCCCGCGGGCTTCCGGCTCTCCCTGGCCTCGGCCTCCGCGCAGGACTACGCCACGATGATCGCGATCAACGACCAGTACGCGGACGGCCGGGACGTCTCGTGGCTGTGGGACGTGGACTTCGACGCGCTGCGCGACGGCGGCGTGGACATGGTCTCGGGCGTGCGCGCGTGGGACATGGCGCTGCGCCTGGACTACGACCTCGTGCGCGTGGCCGCGGTGGAACCGGACCTCGAGGACGCGCTACGCCGGTTCATCGCGGACTCGGGGGAGCGCCCCATGAGAATCTTCTGCACGTACACGGCCATGCTCTCCCTGCGCAGGATCCTGGGCGACATGACGCACGTGACGGCCATCTAGGAGGACACCGTGGCACACGACACCGCCGGGGCGCTGCGCATCGTGCAGCTCTACCCCCGGGACATGAACATCTACGGCGACTGGGGCAACACACTCACACTCAAGCGCCGCGCCGAACGCCGCGGCCTCGAGACCGAGATCGTGGACTACAACCCCGGCGACCCGTGGCCCGAGAACGCCGACCTCTTCGTGGGCGGCGGAGGACAGGACTCGGGACAGTTCCGCGTGGCCGACGACCTCGCCGTGGTGGCACCGCGACTGCACGAGGCCGTGGCCCGAGGCGTGCCCATGCTCGCGATCTGCGGGCTCTACCAGCTCTTCGGGCACAGTTTCCGCACGGGGGCCGGGGAGACACTGTCCGGGATCGGGATCTTCGACCTCGAGACGGTGGCCGGTCCGGAACGGCTGATCGGCAACATCGTGACCGATTCCGCGGACCTGGGCACGATCGTCGGCTACGAGAACCACTCGGGGCTCACCCACCTGGGCGCCGGGCAACAACCCCTCGCGAGTGTCGTCTCGGGGGCCGGCAACAACGGGCAGGACGCCACGGAGGGTGCGCGCACCGCGAACGTGCTGGGCAGCTACCTGCATGGGTCGCTGCTGCCCAAGAACCCGCGCGTCGCGGACTTCCTGCTCGCGGCGGCGCTCGAGCTGCGCGGCGAGACCCTGCCGGAGGGGGAACTCGACGACACGCTCGCCCAGCGCGCCCGCGACGTCGCCGCGTCGCGCCCGCGCTGACGGGCCACGCCCCGCGCTCGTTATCATGGAGGTCGATCCGTGTCCGGCCCGCAGGGGCCGGACGCATTCTTTCGAGGAGGTCATTCATGTCAGGTCACTCCAAGTGGGCCACGACCAAGCACAAGAAGGCGGCGATCGACGCCAAGCGCGCCAAGGCGTTCGCCAAGTACATCAAGGGGATCGAGGTCGCGGCCCGCATGGGCGGCGCGGACACCTCGGGTAACCCCGCGCTCGAACTGGCGGTCTCCAAGGCCAAGAAGAACTCGGTGCCCAACGACAACATCGACCGCGCGATCAAGCGCGGCGCCGGGCTCACGGGCGAGACGATCGACTACACCGAGATCCTCTACGAGGCCCGCGGCCCGCAAGGCACCGCGCTGTACATCGAGTGCCTCACGGACAACAAGAACCGCGCGGCCTCCGAGGTGCGCGTGGCCGTGACCCGCCACGGCGGCACCATGGCGGACTCCGGTTCCGTGGCGTACCTGTTCGAGCGCAAGGGCGTGGTGGAGGTCGCCAAGACGGACGGTCTCACCGAGGACGACGTCCTGATGGCCGTGCTCGACGCCGGCGCCGAGGAAGTGCTCGACGAGTCCGACGACTTCGAGGTGGTCAGCGAGGCGACCGACCTGCCCGCGATCCGCACCGCCCTGGACGAGGCCGGTCTCGAGTACAACAACGACGACCCCCAGTTCCGCCCCACCATGAAGGTGGACCTGGACGCCGAGGGCGCCCGCAAGTTCCTCAAGCTCGCGGACGCGGTCGAGGAGCTCGACGACGTGCAGAACGTCTACTCGAACGCCAACATCCCGGCCGAGGTCATGGCCGTGCTCGAGGACGACGAGTAATTCCGTGAGTCCCGTGGTGGCCCGGCAGTCCCAACAGCGCGTGCTCGCGGTGGACCCCGGTCTCACCCGGTGCGGTTTCGCCGTGGTGGACATGTCCGCGCAGCGAACCGGAACGTTCGTGCACGTCCAGGTGAGCGGGACGCGCGCGCACGAGGCCCTCGAACACCGCGTGCTGTCGATCATGCGGGCCGCCGAGGAACTCATGGACCGCTTCCGCCCGGACGTCGTGGCCGTGGAACGCGTGTTCGCGCAGAACAACGCTCCCACGGTCGTGGGCACGGCCCAGGCCACGGGCGTCGTGATCGCCGCGGCCGCGGCGCGGGGCATCCCGGTCGCGTGGCACACCCCGTCCGAGGTCAAGGCCGCGGTCACCGGGGACGGCTCCGCGGACAAGGAATCGGTGAACCGCATGGTCGTGCGCATCCTGCGCCTGGACGCCCCACCGCGGCCCGCGGACGCCGCCGACGCGCTGGCCCTGGCCGTGTGCCACGGGTGGCGCGGTGGGATGGCCGGTGTCAACGCGGCCGAGCGCACGTCCACCCACTCGGGTTCGCGCCCGATGCAGACGCGCCGGGGTGCCGCACTGACTCCGGCGCAGCAGGCGTGGCGACGCGCCGAGACCGCGTCGCGAGCCCCCGGTGCCACCGCGCCGCGCGCATCAGGTACGGCCGCGTCCCGCGCGCCGGGCGCAGCGACCGGTACCCGCGGGCGGCGCGGCCGGGTGTCCTGAGCCTCCCGTTGCGGGCCCGCCTCACGAGCGGGAGCACTCGTTCCGGGTGTCCCCGGCGCTTGGTACAGTGACGGGCAGGAATTCGTACACGTGTTCGAACGGCGCACCACGTCCTGCCCCAGGTCGCGGCGCGTTCGGACACACCGACGTTCTCGGCCGGCGGCCGTGGGAGGGGAGGGGCACCGTGATCGCCTCGATAACCGGTGAGGTGCGCTTCGTGGGGGCCACGCTCGCCGTGGTGGAGGTCTCGGGCTTCGGCATCGAGGTCAACGCGAGCCCCCGCACGCTCGCCGGGCTGCGGGTCGGTGCCACCGCGCACCTGCACACCGCGTACATCGCCCGCAAGGACGAGGCGCCGGTGCTGTTCGGTTTCGCCCAGGCGGACGAGAAGGAGATCTTCTCCGTCATGCTCGGGGTCTCCGGGGTGGGCCCGCGCACCGCGCTCGCCGCGGTCTCTGTCCTCGGGCCCGACGACGCCCGGCGCGCGATCGCCGCCGGCGACGACAAGGCCTTCACGGCCGTCCCCGGGATCGGACCGAAGTCCGCGCGGCGCATCGTCCTGGAACTCGCGGACAAGCTCGTCCTGCCGGACCCCGCGCCGCAGCAGAGCGCACAGCCCGGCATGCAGGTGTGGCGTGAGCAGGTCGTGGACGCTCTCACGGGTCTGGGCTGGAGCGAGAAGGACGCGGCCCGCGGGATCGACGATGCCCTCGAGACCCAGCCGGAACTGGCGGAGTCCGCCAACGTGGCCGAGATCCTGCGCGCCGTGCTGTCCTGGCTCGGCACCGCCAAGGCCACGTCCCACACGCGGACCAGGGGGCGGTGAGCATGGCCGTGGAGGAACGTGGATCGGTGGGCCAACAACGTCTCGTGGGCGCCGAGGGCGACTACGACGACCAGCAGCTCGAGGCGTCCCTGCGCCCGGGGACCCTGCACGACTTCGTGGGGCAGAAGCGGGTACGGGCACAGCTGTCCCTCGTGCTCGAGGCCTCCAAGCTGCGCGGGCGCACCGCAGACCACGTGCTGCTGTCCGGGCCTCCAGGCCTCGGCAAGACGACCCTGGCCATGATCATCGCGCAGGAGCTGGATGTCCCCCTGCGGATCTCGTCCGGTCCCGCGATCCAGCACGCCGGTGACCTCGCGGCCATCCTGTCCTCCCTGACCCACGGGGAGGTGCTGTTCCTGGACGAGATCCACCGGATGTCCCGGCCCGCGGAGGAAATGCTGTACATGGCCATGGAGGACTTCCGCGTGGACATCGTGGTGGGCAAGGGCGCCGGTGCCACGTCCATCCCGCTGGACCTGCCCCCGTTCACGCTCGTGGGTGCCACCACCCGCGCGGGGCTGCTGCCCGGGCCACTGCGCGACCGGTTCGGCTTCACGGGTCACCTGGAGTTCTACTCCGTCGAGGAACTCGAGCTCGTGCTGCGCCGTTCGGCCGGGCTGCTCGACCTCACCATGACGAGCGAGGCGTTCACGGAGGTCGCGTCGCGCTCACGCGGCACCCCTCGTATCGCCAACCGACTGCTGCGGCGCGTGCGGGACTGGGCGCTCGTGCACGGCGTGGTGCGCATCGACGCGCGGGCCGCCGGATCCGCACTCGACATGTACGAGGTGGACGCCCGGGGTCTGGACCGCCTGGACCGCAACGTGCTCTCGGCCCTGGTGAACAAGTTCAACGGCGGCCCCGTGGGGCTGTCCACCCTGGCGATCGCCGTGGGGGAGGAGACCGAGACGGTCGAGACCGTCGCGGAACCATTCCTGGTCCGCGAGGGCCTGCTCGGTCGCACCCCGCGCGGGCGGATCGCCATGGCCGCGGCGTGGGAGCACCTGGGACTCGACGTCCCCGAGCACGCTGCGTTCAAGGACCCGGCGCTGAAAACCGCGCTCGCCACCGAACCGGACTCGGAGGATCCGTCCAGCACGTGACCAGATCCATCCCCTAAGCTGGGGAGGATCGGCCGGGACCTTCGCACCCCTGCGCAGTCGTGCCCGGTCGCGCTGTACGTGCACCTCGACAGAACGGATCCTTCGTGACCATCCTCGCTCAGACCCAGGACGCTGCCGGTGGCGGCGCCGGAACCGCATGGTTCCTGCCCGTGATGCTCGTGGTCATGGTCCTGCTGCTGTGGCTGCCCATGCGCCGACAGAAGAAGGCCCAGGCCCAGATGAAGGCCAAGCAGGCCACCATGGAGCCGGGCACGCGCGTGATGACGAGCTTCGGTCTCTACGGCACCCTGCGGGACATGGACCGGGAGAACAACAAGGCAGTCCTGGAGGTCTCCCCGGGCCAGCTCGTCACGGTGCACTCCCAGACCGTGACCACCGTGGTGGACGAGCTGCCCGCCGAGTCCGCGGCCACCGCCGCCCCCGGCGTGGTCGAGGCGGAGTCCGTCCAGGCCGGTACCCCCGAGGCGGCCGGTTCGGCGCATCGCGTGGATCCGGTCGACCCCGTGGACGGTTCCACGGCCGCCGGCGAGCAGGGCACTACCCAGCGCGGCGCCACCCAGCCCGGCACCACACCGGGCGCGGCGGCCCCGGATGCCTCGCAACGGACCTGGCGCGACGCCGGCGACCGCGACGATCGCGGTAACCCCACTACCTGATTTCCCCCCCCCACCGGGACACGGGCCGAGGACCTCGGCCCGTTTCTCATGTGTCGACCGGGCCGCGGCCCCGGTCGAGGACACGTTGAAGGACACCAATGGCAGTAGAGAAGAAGGCGCAGACCCCGGGATCGCGTGGCGGGTCCCGTTGGCGGCGCACCAAGGCCTCCAGCACGTCGGAGGGGACCCCCGGGAACGGGACCACAGCGGCGAACGGCACGTCCGGTCGGAACGGGACGGGTACCGCGAAGCGGCGCCCCCGCTCCGGAGCGGGGGCGTCGGCGGCGCGCAAGGCCCTGGTGGCCCTTGCAGCGGTGATCGCGATCCTCGCCGGGGTCCTCGTCTACGGTGTGACGACCGACCGCACCGGGTGGGCGCCCAAACTGGCGCTGGATCTCGAGGGTGGCACGCAGATGGTGCTCTCGCCCACGCTGCAGGGGGAAAACTCCGGTCAGGACATCTCCCAGGAGCAGCTCGACCAGGCGGTCGAGATCATCCGCCAGCGCGTGGACGGTGCGGGTGTCTCCGAGGCGGAGATCACCACGCAGTCCGGGCGCAACATCGTGGTGTCGATGCCCGGTGTGCCCTCGTCCGAGACGCGTGAGCTGATCCAGACCTCCGCGCAGATGGCGTTCCGTCCCGTGATCGTCTCGGGCTCCGGCGCGGCCACCCCGGAGAACCAGCGCACCGACCCCACGTCGATCCCCCAACCGGAGGGTGAGCCCGAGAACTCGTCCGACCCCAAGTGGGTCACGCGGGATCTCTTCGCCAGGTACGAGGCGCTCGACTGCAGCGCGCCGCGGCCCCAGGAGGAGCGCGCCTCCCAGCCGCAGGACAAGGCGATCGTGGCGTGCGATCCGCAGAGCAACGCCAAGTTCATCCTGGGCCCCGTCGAGATCCCCGGCACGGACATCGCCACGGCGTCCTACGCACAGGCGTCCAACTCCCAGGGCCACGCGACGGGCGGGTTCGCCGTGAACCTGCAGTTCAACGACGAGGGCACGCAGACCTTCAAGGAACTTTCCGAACGGCTCTACGGACTCGGCCAGGGTGGACAGAACGGTGCACGCAACCGGTTCGCGATCGTGCTGGACGGTTCCGTGGTCTCCGCGCCGACCATGAACGCCGTGATCACGGACGGTCGTGCGCAGATCACCGGCAGCTTCACCGAGGACGAGGCCAAGTTCCTGTCCGAGCAGTTGAAGTACGGTGCGTTGCCGGTGTCCTTCTCGATCGACTCCGAGCAGCAGATCTCCGCAACCCTGGGCAGTAACCAGTTGCGGATGGGCATCATCGCGGGGCTGATCGGTCTGGCGCTCGTGTGCATCTACTCGCTGTTCCAGTACCGCTGGTTGGGTCTCGTGACCATCGCCTCGCTCGTCGTGGCTGGTGTCGTGACCTACCTGGCCATCACCCTGCTGGGGTGGGGCGCGAACTACCGGCTGTCCCTGGCCGGCGTCGCGGGTCTCGTGGTGGCGATCGGTCAGACCGCGGACTCGTTCATCGTGTACTTCGAACGCATCCGTGACGAGATCCGCGCCGGGCGTACGATCCCGGCCGCCGTGGACCACGGCTGGCAACGCGCGCGCCAGACGGTGCTCGCGTCCAAGGCCGTGAACCTGTTGGCCGCCGTGGTGCTCTACTTCGTGGCCGTGGGCAATGTGCGCGGCTTCGCGTTCACGCTCGGTCTCACCGCGATCGCGGACCTGCTGGTCGTGTTCCTGTTCACCCACCCGATCATGGTGTTGCTCGCACGCACGCCCTACTTCGGCAACGGCGCGCGGCACTCCGGTCTGGATCCCGAAGCGCTCGACGCCGTCCCGCTCTACCGCGGCGCCGGCCGGCTGCGCAGCCAGGAGGACGGTGACGGTCTCACGATCGCCGAACGACGACGCCGCGCAGCACAGCAGGCGAGCGCAGCGCCGTCGTCCACCGCCGGAGCCCACGGGAACACGTCCGTCGGCTCCACCGCGGCCACCGCCCGTCCCGATTCCGAGGAGACCCAGCGATGAGCAACCGACTCGCGCGTTTCGGCAATGACCTGCACAGCGGGCGCAGGTCCTACCCCTTCGTCCAGAAGCGGGGACCGTGGCTCGCCGTGAGCCTGGCCCTCGTGGTGATCTCCGTGCTGATCCCCGTGATCAAGGGCGGGTTCAACCTGGGGATCGACTTCACGGGCGGCTCCGAGTTCACGGTCTCGGACGTGTCCACCACGGACGTCTCCCTGGGCGAGCGGGCGGTCGCGGAGACCCCCGGTGCCCACGAGGCGACCGTGACGAACATCGCCCCGGGCACTGTGCGGGTGCAGACTCAGCAGCTCGACGACGACCAGACCCTGACCCTGAAGAACAAGTTGCAGGACGCCTACGGCGTGGGCGAGGACCAGGTGACCTCCAACTTCGTGGGACCCACGTGGGGCCAGGGTGTCACCCGGCAGGCCCTGTGGGGACTCGTGATCTTCGTGGTGCTCGCGCTCGCACTCATGGCGCTGTACTTCCGCACGTGGAAGATGTCCGTGGCCGCGATCGCGGCCATGCTCTTCACGATCGTCATCACCGCGGGTGTGTATTCCCTGGTGGGTTTCGAGATCACCCCCTCCGCGGTGATCGGCTTCCTCACGGTGCTGTCCTACTCGCTCTACGACTCCGTGGTGGTCTTCGACAAGGTGCGTGAGAACACCGCGGGGCTCGTGGGCGGCAGCGCCCCGGAGGAACGCAGGAAACGCACGTTCGGGGAACAGGTCAACCTGGCCGTGAACCAGACCCTCGTGCGCTCGATCAACACGTCCGTGGTGGGCATCCTCCCCGTGGGGTCCATCCTGTTCATCGGTGCGTACCTGCTCGGGGCCGGAACGTTGAAGGACCTCTCGCTGTCCCTGTTCGTGGGCATCATCGTGGGCACGCTCGCCACGCTGTTCGTGGCCGCGCCCCTGTACTCGTGGTTGCGAGACCGCGAAGCCGGCGTGCGGGAGCAGACCCGCCGGGTGCTCGAGCACCGCACGGGCGAGGCCCCTCCGGTGAGCGCGGATCCCGTGGAGGTCTGACGCGACACCTCGCACTCGTGGCCGGTCGCGCGTGGCGTTTCCGGCCACGTGCGCTGTGACCGAACGTTGCGGGCGGCGACGTCGCTCAGGACCGCGTCCGCGGCACGTGAGCACTGCGTCCGCGGCGCGTCCGTACCGTGTCCGTGGCACATCCGCACCGTTGTCCGCGGCGTGTCGGCGCGGGCTTAGACTGGGACATCAGCCCGGGGGCTCATGTCCGGCTTCCCGCGGTCGCGGCGACGATGAGGAGGCCACGGATCATGTCCAGCCAGTCCGAGAACGGTGGTGCCCAGGTACCCGTGGGCTCCGCGGTCACGTCCTCCGGCGCGCCCTCCGCTCAAGAGGCGTCCCGTCCCAATGCCGCCCCGCCTGCTCGCCCGAGTGTCGCGCGCGGTGACTTCGGGGGCACCCATTTCGTCCTACCCGCCTCTCGGCCCGTGTTCGGGCGGGCGGTCTTCCCAGGGCGCAGCGAACGCACCCGCTCGACCCTCTCGGTGCTCAGCGGTGAATCGGTCCCGAGCTCGCCCATCCTGGTGCCCCTGCTGCGCACGGTGCAGAACACGCATCCCGGGGAGGACCTCTCGGTCCTGGAGCGGGCCTTCACGGTCGCGGACACCCACCACGAGGGACAAAAGCGCAAGTCCGGGGACCCGTACATCACCCACCCGGTGGCCGTGACCACGATCCTCGCGGAACTCGGGATGACCGGTGCCACGCTCGTGGCCGGTCTACTGCACGACACCGTGGAGGACACGTCCTACACTCTCCAGCAGGTGCGCGAGGAGTTCGGCGAGGAGGTCGCCGCGCTCGTGGACGGCGTGACCAAGCTGGACAAGATCCAATACGGGGAGAACGCGCAGGCGGAGACCGTGCGCAAGATGATCGTGGCCATGGCCAAGGACATCCGCGTGTTGGTCATCAAACTCGCGGACCGTTTGCACAACGCCCGGACGTGGCGCTTCGTGTCCTCCGAGTCCTCCGGGCGCAAAGCGCGCGAGACCCTCGAGATCTTCGCGCCGCTGGCCCACCGACTGGGCATGAACACGATCAAGTGGGAGCTCGAGGACCTGTCCTTCGCGGCCCTGCACCCCAAGGTCTACGAGGAGATCGTGCGCATGGTGGGGGAACGCACCCCCGAGCGCGAGCGTCACCTCGCGGAGATCCGCGGTCAGATCGCCGAGGCGCTGGACGCCTCCGGCATCGAGGCCACCATCACGGGCCGGCCGAAGCACTACTACTCGATCTACCAGAAGATGATCGTGCGGGGTAAGGACTTCGACGAGATCCACGACCTGCAGGCCGCGCGCGTGCTCGTGAACTCCGTGCGCGAATGCTACGCGGCGTTGGGCGTGCTGCATGCCAAGTGGCGGCCGCTGCCCGGGCGGTTCAAGGACTACATCGCCATGCCCAAGTTCAATATGTACCAGTCCTTGCACACCACGGTGATCGGGCCCGCGGGGCGTCCCGTGGAGATCCAGATCCGCACCCACGAGATGCACCGCCGCGCCGAGTACGGCGTGGCCGCGCACTGGAAGTACAAGGACAAGGTCAACCAGGCGAACTCCGCGACCCCCAAGGCCAAGGAGGGTGAGCTGAACTGGCTCAGCTCCCTGGTGTCGTGGCAGGAGGAGGCCAAGGACTCCTCGGACTTCCTGGACTCGCTGCGCTATCAGATCAACACCGCCGAGGTGTACGTGTTCACGCCCAGGGGCGAGGTCATGGCCCTGCCCACGGGGTCCACGCCCGTGGACTTCGCGTACGCGGTGCACACCGAGGTGGGCAACCGCACGATCGGCGCGCGCGTCAACGGCAAGCTCGCCCCGCTGTCTTCCCGGCTGCAGCACGGGGACCGCGTGGAGATCCTCACGTCCAAGTCGGAACAGGCCGCTCCGTCCCAGGACTGGCTCAAGTTCGTGGGCTCCCCGCGGGCGCGCACCAAGATCCGGCAGTGGTTCTCCAAGGAACGCCGCGAGGAAGCGATCGAGCGGGGCAAGGACCAGCTCACGCGGGCGCTGCGCAAACACCACCTCCCGCTGCAGCGCACGGTCACGAGCGAAGCGCTGCTCGCGGTGGCCCAGGACTTCAACCGCGGCGACGTGGCGGCGCTCTACGAAGCCATCGGTTCGGACGCCGTGGGCGCCCACCAGGTCGTCGACAAGTTGTTGCAACACCTGGGCGGGGCCGAGGGCACGGAGGAGGACCTCGCCGAGACCACGCAGGTGACCCACCCCGTGCGCCCCGGCGTCTTGGACGCGGGTGTGCTCGTGCAGGGGGCCTCGGACGTCTACGTCAAGATCGCCCGGTGCTGCACCCCGGTGCCCCCGGACGAGATCGTGGGTTTCGTCACGCGCGGGTCCGGGATCTCAGTGCACCGCAAGGACTGCGCCAACATGCGGGTCATCCCGGAGGACGACGACCGGATCAAGGACGTCTCGTGGGCGCCCACCCAGTCCTCCCTGTTCCTCGTGGAGATCCAGGTGGAGGCCCTCGACCGCAAGTCCCTGCTCTACGACGTGACCAAGGCGCTGTCGGAGAACCACGTGAACATCCTCTCGGCCCAGGTGCACACCTCGCGATCCCGGTTGGCGATCTCCCGGTTCTCGTTCGAGATGGGGGACACCCGCTACCTGGACCACGTGCTCAACCAGGTGCGCCGGATCGACGGCGTCTACGACGTCTACCGCACCTCGGGACACCGCCCGGTCAACTCCTGACGGGTCCGCCCGCGCGTCCGGCCTCGAGCGCCCGTGCGAGCTTGCGGACGCGAGCGATCGCGACCCGGCGCCCCGGCAGCTTTGCCAGGGCCTCGAGTTCGGCGAGCAGGTGCTGCGGTGAGCAGTGCAGGCGCGGTGCGCTCAGTAGGGCGAGCAGAGCGGCGTCGCCGGCCGGGCCGGTGACGTGTATCGCGAGGTCCACGGCGGTGCGCAGGGGAGTGGTCAGTGTGATGCCGTGGTGGACCACGAGGTCCCGCGGCGCGAACCCCGTCTGGTGGATCACGAGGCCCGGCGGCACCGTGGTGGTCGTGCGCGCGGACTTGTCCACGAGGATCGTCACGGGCGAGGGCTCGGGTGCGCAACGGTAGAACCACGCGGCTCCGAGCCGCCCCAGCACACCCCGCCGTTGCAGGTGCCCGGGCACGACCCTGTTCACCACCGTGGCTCGCAACTGGAGCGTGGGGGCGGTGGTCGCGGGTACGTAGGCGTCGAGCAGTTCGCGGCGCAACAAACCGTCCTCGGTCATCGCGCTCAGTTCGGCGCGGCTGAACGGGTGGCCCGGGAGCAGGACGAGGGGCGCGGTGGTGCCGCGAGCGGTGAGCACGGAGGTCATGGACCCATCCCACCCCACGGCGAACCGGAAGGGCAGGGCAGCGCACCGATTGTGGAGAACGCCCGTGGGCCGAGACCTGCGGCGCGCCCCCACGCCACGGTGCGCGGGCCGGTGCCGTACGCATCGCGCGCCGAGGCGAGGAACGCCCCCACCCTTAGGAACCAGTGGAACGCCCCCGTCCCGGCACACCGGGGACGGGGGCGTTCCTGCAGTCAGCGGCAGAAAATCAGCGCAGTTCGGACGCCGAGGCCTGCAGCGTGGCGAGCCACTGCTCGCTCGTGGCCAGGTCCTTCTCGAGGGACGCGGCCCTCTTGGTGTTGCCACCCGCACGGGCGGCCTCGAGGGCAGCGCGCTGATCGGCGATCTTGTTCTCCAGCTGGGACAGCATGGAGTTGGAGCGCGCCTTGGTCTCGGGGTCGGTGCGCCGCCAGCGGTCGTCCTCGGCCTTCTTCACGGCGTCCTCCACGGCGCGCAGTTCGTTCTCCACGCGGCGCATGTGGGCGCGCGGGACCTTACCGGCCTCCTCCCAGCGCTGCTGGACGGACGCGAGCTGTTTCTTGGCGGCGTCGAGGTCCTTGACGGGCAGGATCTGCTTGGCCTCGGCGAGCAGCTGCTCCTTGACCGTGAGGTTGCCCGCGTACTCCTGATCGATCCGCTCGTTCGCGGCGGTGCGCGCGGAGAAGAACGCGTCCTGGGCGGCGCGGAACCGGGCCCACAAGGCGTCGTCCTCCTTGCGGGACGCGCGCGGGGCCTCCTTCCACCGGTCCATGAGCTCTCGGTACTTCCCGGCGGTCTCACCCCACTCGGTGGACGAGGACAGCGCCTCGGCCTCCTTGATCAGGCCCTCCTTGACGCGCTTGGCCTTGGCGTTGGTCTCGTCCAGAGACGAGAAGAAGGCCTTGCGGTGCCGGTCGAACGTGGTGCGGGCCTTGCGGAAGCGCTTCCACAGGGCGTCCTCGTCCGATTTGGACAGGCGTCCGCCCGAGCGCTGGTGGTCCTGCCACTGCGAGAACAGCTCCGCCATGCGCGCGGACGAGTGCTTCCACTGCGTCTTGGCGGGATCCTGCGCGGCGACCTCCTCGGCGGCCTCCACGATCGCGGTGCGGTGCGCGAGCTGCTGCGCCTTGGCGGCCTTGGTCTCCTCGCGTTCGCGGTTCAGGGCCACCTTGATCGCGTCCTCGAGGGTATCCAGGCGCGTGGAGAGATCCGTGAGATCGCCCACCATGGTGTGCGCGTCCACCTGCTCGCGCACATGGTCCACGGTCTTGCGCATGTCACCAGCGGGTGCCTTGGCGGCGATGCGCTGTTCAAGCAGTGCGACCTGCGCCTCGGCGTCGTCGAACTTGCGCGCGAAGTACGCGAGCGCCTCGTCCGGCGTGGCGTCCGGGAACTGCCCGCACGCGTACTCGGTGCCCTGCACGCTCACGTACACGGTGCCGTTCTCGTCCGCGCGGCCGAAGGCCCGAGCGCGTTCCACGGAATCGGCCGGGGCGAGCGCGGCGTGGGTGCCCTCCGCGGGACGTGGCTGAGCCGCCGCCGGTGCGGGCGCGGGTGCCGCGCTCGGGGTGGGTTTGGGGGTCGACGGCGCCGCGGGGGTGGCCGGTCCCGGGACGGGACGGCGGTCGTCGGATTCAGGACGTTCTGTCACCGCTACAACTCTTTCTGCACGACCCCGCCGGCGCTGCCCGCAGCTGCGGGCGTCGCGGTGGGGTTTCCCATGGTGGACACCGGCCATCCTATCGAGCCGCGCGGCTTAGACTGGCAGCTGACACCGTCCGCGCTCGCGCATGCCCCGGTTCCGGGGGTTGCTCGTACGACGACGCCGCGCCGCCCGGGGCTTCCACGGCGCACAGGCCGAGCCCCGGACCGCCCGAGACCCACTACCGAGGAGTTCCCACCCATGGCCCGCACCACGTCTCTGTCCGGTTTCCCCGAATGGCTCCCGGAGGAACGGATCGTGGAGCAAGACGTGCTGGACTCCCTGCGCAGGACCTTCGAACTCCACGGCTTCTCCTCGATCGAGACGCGCGCGGTGGAGACCGTGGAGCAGTTGCTGCGCAAGGGTGAGATCGACAAGGAGGTCTACGGGGTCTCCCGGCTGCAACAGGACGAGGACTCCTCGCGCGAGGACGCGCTGGCGCTGCACTTCGACCTGACCGTGCCGTTCGCCCGCTACGTCGTGGAGAACAGTGGCTACCTCACGTTCCCGTTCCGCCGCTACCAGATCCAGAAGGTGTGGCGCGGCGAGCGCCCCCAGGAGGGCCGGGCGCGCGAGTTCACCCAGGCGGACATCGATGTGGTGGGGGACGGCACGCTCGCGTTCCGTTACGACGTGGAGCTCGCGCTCGTGATGATCGAGGCGCTGTCCGAGCTGCCCATCCCGCCGTTCGTGCTGCGGGTCAACAACCGCAAGCTCGCCGAGGGTTTCTACCGCGGTGTGGGTCTCACGGACGCCCCCGCGGTGCTGCGTGAGATCGACAAACTCGAAAAGATCGGTGCCGAGCAGGTCTCCCGGAATCTCCAGGACACGGTGGGTGCCACGCCCGAGCAGGCGGAGGCCGCGCTGTCCCTCGCGGCGATCCGCACCGAGGACACGTCCTTCGTGGAGCGCGTGCGGGAACTCGGTGTGAGCAACAACCTGCTGGACGAAGGCCTGAACGAACTCGCCGAGGTCGTGGGGGAGGCCTCCCGCCGCGCCCCCGGCAAAGTCGTGGCGGACCTGTCCATCGCCCGCGGTCTGGACTACTACACAGGCACCGTGTACGAGACGGTCCTCGTGGGTCACGAACAGCTCGGTTCCGTGTGCTCGGGTGGTCGCTACGAGTCCCTCGCGTCCTCCGGGAAGAAGACTTACCCCGGTGTGGGCCTGTCGATCGGTGTGACCCGGTTGGTCACCCGGATCCTGTCCCGCTCCATGGCCCAGGCCTCCCGTTCGGTGCCCTCCGCGGTGCTCGTGGCCCTGAACGACGACGCATCGTGGTCCGCCGCGCAGGACGTCGCCGGGCAGTTGCGCGCTCGCGGGATCGCGACCGAGGTGGCCGCCACGGCCCAGAAGTTCGGCAAGCAGATCCGCTACGCCGAGCGCCGCGGCATCCCGTTCGTGTGGTTCTCCTCGGTGGCCGAGGACGGGAGCCCGACCCACGAGGTCAAGGACATCCGCTCGGGCGAGCAGGTGGCCGCGGACCCCGCATCGTGGCAGCCGCCCGCCGAGGACCTGCACGCCACGGTGCTGCGCGCGGCCACGACGGACGACTGACGCCGGCTCTGTCCTCCGAGAGGCGTGCCCGCGCGCGACGGCCGTGCGCTCGCGGCGTCGGCTTGTAGACTCGCGGGGACGGGAGCACGCCCTGCTCCGGGGCGCCCGATCCGGTGCGGCTCCGCGGGCACTCGGTGCGACGCGCTCCGCCGGCCCGCGATCCCGACCATCCCATTGATTGAAAAGGTGAATGCACTTGTTGCGAACGCATGAACTCGGCACGTTGACCGTCGAGAACATTGGACAGACCGTCACGCTGGCGGGCTGGGTCGGCCGGCGCCGCGACCACGGCGGCGTGGCGTTCGTGGACCTGCGTGACGCCTCCGGCGTGGCGCAGGTCGTGGTGCGTGACGAGGAGCAGTTCCACCAGCTGCGCAATGAGTACGTCCTGCAGGTCACGGGCACCGTGGAGCGCCGCCCCGAGGGCAACGAGAACCCCAACCTGCCCTCCGGTGAGGTCGAGGTCATGGTGGATGAGCTCACCGTGCTCAACACCGCGGCCCCCCTGCCGTTCCAGATCGACGAGCACGTGGAGGTGGGCGAGGAAGCCCGCCTGAAGTACCGCTACCTGGACCTGCGCCGCCCGGAGCCCGCCCGCATCATGCGGCTGCGTTCCGAGGTCAACCGGGTGGCCCGCACCCTGCTGCACGAGCAGGGCTTCACCGAGGTGGAGACCCCCACCCTCACCCGTTCCACTCCCGAGGGTGCCCGTGACTTCGTGGTGCCGGCACGGCTGTCCCCGGGCTCCTGGTATGCGCTGCCGCAGTCCCCGCAGCTGTTCAAACAGCTGCTGCAGGTGGGCGGGATCGAGAAGTACTTCCAGATCGCCCGCTGCTACCGGGACGAGGACTTCCGCGCGGACCGCCAACCCGAGTTCACCCAGCTGGACGTTGAGGCCTCCTTCGTGGAGGAGGACGATGTCATCGCCCTGGGCGAGCAGATCGTGAAGTCCCTGTGGGCTCTGATCGGCGTGGACGTCTCGGC
The DNA here is from genome assembly GCF_031844145.1 of Kocuria sp. PD6. Taxonomy (NCBI): domain Bacteria; kingdom Bacillati; phylum Actinomycetota; class Actinomycetes; order Micrococcales; family Micrococcaceae; genus Kocuria; species Kocuria sp. PD6. Next base: position 107,513 of record NZ_JAUZUS010000008.1, on the reverse strand, counting down.
CCCCATCCCGCGCATGACCTACGCCCAGGCCATGGCCGACTACGGCTCCGACAAGCCGGACCTGCGCTTCGACCTGAAGCTCACGGAGCTCACCGAGTACTTCAAGGACACCCCGTTCCGCGTGTTCCAGGCCCCGTACGTGGGTGCCGTGGTCATGCCAGGCGGTGCATCCCAGCCCCGCCGCCAGCTCGACGCGTGGCAGGAGTGGGCCAAGCAGCGCGGCGCCAAGGGCCTCGCCTACGTGCTGTTCAAGGAGGACGGCGAGATCGCCGGGCCGGTGGCCAAGAACATCTCGGAGGAGGAGAAGGCCGGACTCGCGGAGGCCGTGGGCGCGAAGCCCGGCGACTGCGTGTTCTTCGCCGCGGGCGGGGCCAAGACCTCCCGCGCGCTGCTCGGTGCCGCGCGCGTGGAGATCGGCCACCGCGTGGGCCTGATCGACGAGAATGACTGGGCCTTCGTGTGGATCGTGGACGCGCCGCTGTTCGAGCCCGCGTCCGAGGCGGTCGAGTCCGGCGACGTTGCCGTGGGCTCCGGTGCGTGGACGGCCGTGCACCACGCGTTCACGTCCCCCAAGCCCGAGTTCATGGACACCTTCGACACGGACCCCGGCTCCGCGCTGGCCTACGCGTACGACATCGTGTGCAACGGCAACGAGATCGGCGGCGGTTCCATCCGCATCCACCGCCGGGACGTGCAGGACCGCGTGTTCCGCGTGATGGGGCTCAGTGAGGAGGACGCCCGGGAGAAGTTCGGCTTCCTGCTGGACGCCTTCCAGTTCGGCGCGCCCCCGCACGGCGGCATCGCCTTCGGCTGGGACCGCGTGGTCGCGCTGCTCGCGGGCACCGAGTCCATCCGGGACGTCATCGCGTTCCCCAAGACCGGCAACGGCTACGACCCCCTGACCGCCGCGCCTGCGCCCATCACGGCGCAGCAGCGGAAGGAAGCCGGCGTGGACGCCAAGCCCGAGCCCAAGAAGGCCGAAGCGCCGCGCGAGGCAGCCTCCGCCGACAAGGGCGGCGACGCGAAGTAACGCCATCGACACGTGACACCGTCGCTACTCGCTGCGGGGCCGCCGATCCGGGATGTCACCCCGAGGTCGGTGGCCCCGCAGCCTTCGTGCGCGGTCCGGTTGCGTGACCCGCCGCGCTCGCGGGACGGCCGGTTCCACTCCCGGGGCAACCCGTTTCCCCATGGGACGGGCCGTGTCAGCAGTGGGACGGTGCCGGGGTGCGAGTGTGATGGACTGGGGTCATGAGAATCGTGCTACAGGTGGCGTCGCGTGCCAGTGTCGCCGTGGGGGAACGGGGCACGGGCGAGATCACCGGCCCCGGACTCGTCGCACTCGTGGGGGTCACCCACTCGGACACCCCGGAGATCGCCGCGCAGCTCGCGGCCAAGATCGCCGGGCTGCGCATCCTGCCGGGAGAGACCTCGTGCGAGGACCGCTCGGCCCCGGTGCTCGTGGTCAGCCAGTTCACGCTGTACGGGGACGTGCGGAGGGGGCGCCGACCGTCGTGGTCCCGCGCCGCCCCCGGGGACGTGAGCGAACCCCTCTTCGACGCCTTCGTGGCGGCGTTACGTGAGCGCGGTCTGCCGGTGGAAACCGGGGAGTTCGGTGCGCACATGGAGGTCTCGCTCGTCAACGACGGGCCCGTGACCCTCGTGGTGGACAGCGACGAGCTGCAGCGCCCGCGTCGCGGCTGAACCCGCGGCGGCCCGTGCGTGTCCGAGGCGGGCAGTAGGGTCGGGGCGTGAGCGATGCATTGTTCGACGTCCCGGATCCCCTGAGCGAGGACGGGTCCGGCCCATCCGCCCACGCGAGGGATCGGACCCCGTCCCGCGCGCGCTCCCGCGCACCGCTCGCCGTGCGCATGCGCCCCCGCACCCTGGACGAGGTCGTGGGCCAGAAGCACCTGTTGCGCACAGGCTCGCCCCTGCGCGGACTGACCGCTGGGCGCTCGGGACCGACCGCGGCGTCGTCGGTCATCCTGTGGGGCCCGCCGGGCACGGGCAAGACGACGATCGCGCACGTGATCGCGCGCGGCCACGACACCACCTTCGTGGAGCTGTCCGCCGTCACGGCCGGGGTCAAGGACGTGCGGCGCGTCATGGACGAGGCGCTGACCGCGCGCGACCTGCACGGGCGGACCACGGTGCTGTTCCTCGACGAGATCCACCGGTTCACCAAGGCGCAGCAGGACGCGCTGTTGCCCGGGGTCGAGAACGGGTGGGTGGTCCTCGTGGCCGCCACGACCGAGAACCCCTCGTTCTCCGTGATCGCACCGCTGCTCTCGCGCTCCCTGCTGCTGACCCTGCAACCGCTCGAGCGCCCGGACATCGGGGAGTTGCTCGACCGCGCGGTGACCGACCCGCGCGGGCTGGACGGTGCCGTCGTCCTGAGTCCGGAGGCGCGCGAGCACCTGCTGGACGTCTCCGGGGGAGACGCGCGCAAGGCGCTCACGTCTCTCGAGGCGGCTGCGGCGGTCGCGCTCTCCCACGCGGCGGCGTTGGACGACGACGCCGATGGCGCCGCGCGTTCCGGGGCCGAGGGCCCGGGCACGGAGGGTTCGGGAGCCGAGGTATCGGACGACGGCGCGGCCGAGCCCGGGGCAGCGGGTGAAACCCCCGATGCATCGGTCGTGACCGTGACGCTGGAGCACGCGCAGGAGGCCGTCAACCGCGCGGCGGTGCGCTACGACAAGCAGGGCGATCAGCACTACGACGTCGTGAGCGCGTTTATCAAATCGATCCGCGGCTCGGACGTGGACGCCGCGATGCATTACCTGGCCCGGATGATCGAGGCCGGGGAGGACCCCCGGTTCATCGCGCGCCGGTTGATCATCAGCGCGTCGGAAGACATCGGTCTCGCTGACCCCGCGGCGCTGCAGACCGCGGTCGCGGCCGCCCAGGCCGTGCAGTTGATCGGGATGCCCGAGGGGCGGATCCCGCTCGCCGAGGCCGTCGCACATCTGGCCACCGCGCCCAAGTCGAACGCCGCGTACCTGGCCATCGACGAGGCCATCGCGGACGTCCGCGCCGGACGTGCGGGGCCCGTGCCCCCGCACCTGCGGGACTCGCACTACCCGGGCGCGAACGAGCTCGGCCACGGCGCGGGCTATGTCTACGCCCACGACACGCCCAACGCGGTGGCCACCCAGCAGTACCCGCCGGACGAGCTCGTGGGGAAGGACTACTACCGGCCCACGGGGTACGGCCACGAACGAGACCTGGCGCAGCGCGTGATCCGGTTGCGCGACATCGTGCGCGGCGACACCCGGCCGTAGGGCGCGGCTACGACGGTGGGTGGTCAGGGCCGTGCTCCCGCGCCGTCCACGTGGTCCAGCACATCCTTGGCGGTCAGGTCGTCGATCACCAGGTCCGTCACCGCGCCCGACCGCAGCGCACCCACGATGCCGCGCACCTTGTGCCGCCCGGACACCACGCACACACGGCGGGGGATCCTGGCGAGATCCGCGGGGGTGGGTCCGGAGGCCCGCCGGTTCAGCTCGATGTCCGAGTAACTGCCGTCCTCGCGGATGAAGACGGTGCAGATGTCCCCGACGACGCGGTGCGCGCTCAGACTGCGCAGCTCGGACGAGCTGAGGTGGCCCTCCGTGTAGACCTGGGACAGCACCGGGCCGTGGAAGGCCCCCACGCTGAACACCGCCAGGTCAACACTCGCCCGGGCCGCGAGGATGCGGCGGACCGAGGATTCCTGCCAGAGCAGCGTCCGAGTCTGTTCCCAGTCGAAGAAAGCGGGGGTCGGGAACGGGTACAGCTCGGCGTTGAAGGCCTGCGCCAACGTCGAGAGCAGTGGGGCGGACGTATCCGTGCCGGCCGTCCGCGGCCCGGCGGCCCCGTTGAGCTGCACCACCGAGACGTCCTGGGTGTTGGTGTGGCGCACGTGAGAGGCGATCGCGGAGGTCGTGGTGCCCCACGCGACCCCCAGGGACGTCCCATCCTGGACCCACGACGCGAGTAGTTGTGCGGTGTAGCGCGAGACCGCGTCGAGTCGTTGGCCGCTATGCGACGCCCGCTGGGTCCCCGCGATGTGCGCCGTGACCCGGAACGTGTCGTGGATGCGACGGGACAGCCGGTCCGTGGGTGTGTCGGGTGGGCGCAGGGTGATCGTCACGATGCCCCTGGCTTTCGCATCCGCCAGCATGCGCGAGACCGTGGACCGTGAGACCCCCAGCCGCTCGGCCACGGCACCCATGGTCATGTCCTGCACGAAGTACAGTTCCGCGGCTTGGTAGAGCAGTGAATCGTCGTGCATCGCCCCTCACCTCCCGTGCACACATGTGCAAATAGGTTGAGCATACGTGCATCGGCGCGACATGGTAGTGCGCACGGCTACGAAATGGGATGTACGTCACATCCCAGTGCGTAGCGTGGTCCGCAAGAACTGCGGGCCACACCGCATCCACACCGACATTGAGTGAGGAAGATACTGTGACTGCCACCCAATTGAATTCCGAGACCCGTCAGGCCGCGCTCCGTGAAATGAGCGAAGGGGCCGAGTTGGACGTCCTGGTGATCGGCGGTGGCATCACGGGTGCCGGCATCGCGCTGGACGCGGCCACGCGAGGGCTGCGCACCGGCATCGTGGAGGCCCAGGACTGGGCGGGAGGGACGTCCCGCTGGTCGTCCAAGCTGGTCCACGGTGGCCTGCGCTACCTGCAACAGTTCGACTTCAAGCTCGTCACGGAGGCGCTGCACGAACGGGAGCGCCTGCTGTACACGCTGGCTCCCCACCTGGTGAAGCCCGTCCCCTTCCTCTACCCGATCCTGCACCGGTTCTGGGAGCGCCCGTACGTGACGGCGGGCGTCGGTCTCTACGACACCCTGGCCCACGTGGGCTCCAAGGTCGCGTCCATGCCCTTCCACCGTCAGCTCTCGCAGCGCGGCGTGAAGGAGGCATTCCCCAGCATCAAGCCGGGCGTCATGGTGGGCGCCGTCAAGTACTGGGACGGTCGCGTGGACGATGCCCGTCTGGTGCTGACGCTCATCCGCACGGCCGTGGGCTACGGCGCCCTGGCCGCGACCCGCACGCGAGTCACGGAACTCCTCAAGAACGACGACGGCGCCGTCGTGGGCGCGCGCGTCACGGACCTGGAGGCCGGCACGCAGCACGAGATCCGCGCCCGCAAGGTCATCGCGGCCACCGGCGTGTGGACCGAGGAGACCCAGGACATGGCCCACACGGACGGGGGCCTCAAGGTGCTCGCATCCAAGGGCATCCACATCGTGGTGCCCCGGGACAGGATCCGCGGTGAGGTGGGCCTGATCCTGCAGACCGAGAAATCGGTGCTGTTCGTGATCCCGTGGGAGCACTACTGGATCATCGGCACCACAGACACCCCCTACGAGCAGGACATCTCGGCCCCCGTGGCCACGGCCGCGGACATCGACTACGTACTCGAACACGCGAACGTGGTCCTGGACGAGCCCCTGACCCGGGACGACGTCATGGGCACCTACGCGGGTCTGCGGCCGTTGCTGCAGCCGGGCGTCAAGGAGGGCACGGAAACCGCGTCCACCAAGATCTCCCGCGAGCACACGGTCGCGGAGGCGACGCCGGGGCTGATCTCGATCGCCGGCGGCAAGTTGACCACCTACCGCGTCATGGCCCAGGACGCCGTGGACTTCGCGCTCGGCAAGGAGCGCGCCAAGAGCCTGCCCTCGGTCACCGACCGGACGCTGCTCCACGGTGCCAACGGGTACGTTCCCATGACTCGGCAGGCGGACCGGATCGGCGCACGCCACGGCTGGAGCGACGACATGGTCGACCACCTGTTGAACCGCTACGGATCGGCCATCACGGAGATCGAGGACCTCGTGGCGGAGCAGGAGGATCTGGCCCGGCCGCTCGCGGCGGCGCCCGCCTACCTGCGGGCCGAGGTGGTCCAGGCGGCGCGGCACGAGGGTGTCCTGCACGTCTCGGACGTCTTCGAGACCCGGACCCGGATGTCCTACGACCAGCCCGATCACGGTCTGGCCGCGGTCGAGGAGGTCGCCGATCTGCTCGCCGCCGAACTGGGCTGGGACGACGCCCGTAAGGAGCAGGAGATCCAGGCCTACCGCGCCGTGTGCGCCGCCGAGGACGCCGCCGCGCAGACCACGGACGACGCCTCCGCGGCGGCCGCGCGCAGCGCAGCCCCCTCGCTCAACACCCTGTGACGTAGGCGGGCGTCCCATTCCCGCCGACACCGCTTCCCTGTGGCTCACGCCATGGGGAGGCGGTGTGTCCAAATCACCCACCAACGACACGAACTGCAAGGAGTCAATCCATGACCACTTTGAACGCGATGCTGCCCATGGAGGCGGCGGAAGTGGTGCCCCTGGGTACGGTGTTCTGGTCCGAAGTCCTGGGCACCGCACTGCTGACCCTTCTGGGTGTCGGTGTCGTGGCCAACCACCTCCTGGGCAAGACCAAGGGCAATGCCGGCGGCTGGTTGCTCATCAGCTTCGGGTGGGGTCTCGCCGTGTTCGCCGGCGTGTACGTCGCCTGGCAATCGGGCGCCCACCTGAACCCCGCCGTGACGGTCGGCATCTGGGCCTCCGGAGCCGATGTCTACGCGCCGGGGGTGGCCATCACCGCCGCGTCGACCGCGGTCTACCTGGCCGCCGAGTTCCTGGGTGCCTTCCTGGGTGCCGTGGTTTGCTGGATCGCGTACAAGCAGCACTACGACGAGCCGCTGGACCCGGCCGCCAAGCTGGGCACGTTTTCCACCGGACCGGAGATCCGCTCCGCTGGGTGGAACGTGCTGACCGAGGTGATCGCCACGTTCGTCCTGGTCTTCGTCATCCTCATGTTCGGCGGGACCCCCTCCGGCCTGGGCCCCCTGGCCGTGGCGCTGCTCGTGGTCGGGATCGGTGCGAGCCTCGGCGGCCCCACCGGCTACGCGATCAACCCCGCGCGTGACCTGGGCCCTCGCGTCGCCCACGCGATCCTCCCGATCCGAGGTAAGGGTGGTAGCGACTGGGGCTACGCGTGGGTCCCGATCGTGGGTCCCATCCTCGGCGCGTTGCTCGCCGGCGGTGTCTTCCAGTTGTTCCCGGGTGCGGCTTTCTGATCCTCTGAACGCATCCCCATCGATTCCCGCCCCTCGACCCAAGGAGTGAGCACCATGAACACATCAAACACCACCAAGACTGCCCGAGGTACCAGGACCACAGGTTCTGGTGATCCCCAGTACGTGATGGCCATCGATCAGGGCACCACGAGCACCCGCGCCATTGTCTTCGACCATTCCGGCACCATCATGGGTGTCGGCCAGTACGAGCACCAGCAGATCTTCCCTCGCGCCGGGTGGGTCGAACACGACGCACAGGAGATCTGGCGCAACACCCGCCGTTGCGTCGCGGACGCGCTCGCAGAGACCGAGCTGACCAAGGACGATCTCGCCGCGGTGGGTATCACCAACCAGCGCGAGACCACTGTGGTGTGGGACAAGAACACAGGCAAACCCGTGTATAACGCGATCGTGTGGCAGGACACTCGCACGCAGGAGATCGTAGACGAACTCGCCAAGGACGGCGGGGAGGAACGCTTCCGCGAGCTCACGGGTCTGCCCCTGGCCAGCTACTTCGCCGGTCCCAAGGTCAAGTGGATCTTGGACAACGTGGAGGGCGCCCGTGAGCGCGCCGAGGCCGGGGACCTGCTCTTCGGTACGACCGACAGCTGGCTCGTGTGGAACTTGACCGGCGGCTCCGAGGACGGGGTGCACGTCACGGACGTAACGAACGCGTCCCGGACCCTGCTCATGAACATCGACACCCTCGAATGGAACGAGGAGTTGTGCGAGACCGTGGGCGTGCCCATGTCCATGCTCCCAGAGATCCGGTGCAGCAGCGAGGTCTACGGCAAGGGCCGCGCCCGCGGGTTCCTCAAACAGGTCCCGATCGCTGGCATCCTGGGTGACCAGCAGGCGGCCATGTTCGGCCAGACGTGTTTCGAACCCGGGATGGGCAAGAACACCTACGGCACCGGCAGTTTCCTGCTCATGAACGTGGGGGAGACCCCGGTGCGTTCCGAGCACGGATTGATCACCACCGTGTGCTACCAGATCGAGGGCGAGAAGCCGGTCTACGCGCTGGAGGGTTCCATCGCGGTCACGGGTTCGCTCGTGCAGTGGGTGCGGGACAACCTGGGGCTGATCCAGGACGCCAAGGAGATCGAGCCGCTCGCGCGCGCGGTCGAGGACAACGGCGGGGCGTACTTCGTCCCCGCGTTCTCGGGTCTGTTCGCACCGCACTGGCGTCCGGACGCCCGCGGCGCCCTGGTGGGGCTCACGCGTTACGTGCGCAAGGAGCACATCGCCCGTGCCGTGCTCGAGGCCACCGCGTACCAGTCCCGTGAGGTGGTCGAGGCCATGAACAAGGACTCCAAGCAGGACCTCACGGAGCTGCGCGTGGACGGTGGCATGACGGCCAACGAGCTGCTCATGCAGTTCCAGGCGGATCAGCTGGGCGTGCCCGTGATCCGGCCGAAGATCACTGAGACCACGGCCCTGGGTGCGGCGTACGCGGCCGGTCTCGCCGTGGGCTTCTGGGCGGACCTCGAGGAGATCTCCCGCAACTGGGCCGAAGAGAAGCGCTGGGACCTCCAGGGGGACCGTGAGCAGCAGGAGAAGCTGTTCCGCAACTGGGGCAAGGCCGTGACCAAGTCGCTCGACTGGGTGAACGAGGACGTGGACTGAATCGGCTATAGTGGACGGTTGGCTGGCACGTCTCGTCGGCGCACTCCCGGAACCCGTGGCACCCTCACGATCCCGCGCGTGCCCGGCGGACGCTAGGTCCGTCGGATTGCGGCTGATCCGCACCTCTCCCGTGGGAACCGATTCCCGCGCCGGAGGCCAGTACCACCCAGAACGGAACGCGGGTCCATCCCGTACGCCGTCGAACCGCATGAAAGGCAAGTTGTGTCCAACAGCTCCAACAGTGTTCGTGTGCGCCGTCAGGTGCGCAAGTCCCGTGCCCTCGGCATCCCGCTGACGCCGAAGGCCGAGAAGTACTTCGAGCGCCGCCCGTACGCTCCCGGTGAGCACGGCCGTGCCCGCCGCAAGCAGGATTCCGACTACAAGGTCCGGCTGATGGAGAAGCAGCGGCTGCGCGCGCAGTACAACATCCGCGAGAAGCAGATGCACCGCGCGTACGTCGAGGCCAAGCGTGTCGAGGGTCAGACCGGTGAGAACCTCATCGCCTTGCTCGAGACCCGTCTCGACGCCCTTGTCCTGCGTGCCGGCTTCGTCCGCACGATGGCCGCCGCCCGCCAGGCCGTGGTGCACCGCCACATCATGGTGGACGGTCAGCGCGTGGACCGCCCCTCGTACCGCGTGCGCCCGGGCCAGACGGTCCATGTGCACCCGCGTTCCGAGAAGATGGTCCCGTTCCAGATCGCCGCGACCGGCGCCAACCAGGATGTCCTCCCGGACACCCCGGCCTACCTGGACGTCACGATCGACCGTCTGCAGGCCAAGCTCACGCGCAAGCCGCAGCGTTCCGAGGTCCCCGTGACCTGCGAGGAACAGCTCGTGGTGGAGTACTACGCACGGATGGCCTGATCCTCCGTGCCCTCCGTCGCCCATGTCACGGGTGACGGGCGAACAGCCCGCGGCCCTCGGCTGCGGGCTGTTCGCGTCCCGGGGACGACGGCGCACGGGCACACCGGGCCCGGTGGCGCCGGATTCCCCGTTGCACCCGGGTTCTTGGGTAGAGTTGCGCTTCGGTCGGTCTTGCGCGCGGGTCCGACCCTGATCTCGAAGTAGGAACGGAGTTGTGGTCGCTCATGGACGGTGGGGATATCGCCGGATTGCTCGCGGCATTGGTCTTCGCGGTGCTCGTGGGGTTGCTCGCGGTGCCCATCATCAAGCTAGGTCGTGTCTTCGATGAGCTGCGCCTGAGCATCCGCTCCATCAACGACGGCACCGCCCCACTGATCGACGAGGTCACGCGCACCGTGGCCACCACCAACACCCAGCTCGAGAAGGTGGACGGGATCACGTCCAACGTCTCGGACGCCTCCGCCAATGTCTCCGCACTGTCCTCCCTCGTGGCCTCCACGGTGGGGCAGCCGCTGATCAAGGTCGCGTCCTTCTCCCACGGGTTGCGCCGCGCGTTCAGCCCCCAGGCCGGTGCCCAGACCCGGCCCGGCCCCCATACCGAGCCCGGTGCCGCGCCCGGTGGCGCGGCGACCGGCACGACCACCGGGTCCACGGACGCGCACGCCGCAGGCCGTGCGACCGGGCCCACGGACACCAGGAGCTGAGCATGGGTTTGTGGTCCAAACTCGCACTGCTCGCCGCGGGCGCCGTGGTGGGCGGAGCGGCCACGCGCGTGGCCTCCGACCCCGCCGCACGCGAGGCGATCGGGCGGCAGGTGCAGAGCGGCACCCAGGGTGCGGTGGCCCGCCACGGCTCCGAGGCCGCCGTCGAACGCCGCGCGAGCGGGAGCGCCATGGAGCTCTTCCGCACCGCCGCGCGGCGGTTCCAGGACTTCGCCGCCCGGGTGCGCGCGGGGATGAACGAACGCGAGGCCGAGCTGCACGAGAAGTTCGGCGTGCGCACGCCCGTGGACCACACCGCGAACCACCCGGACGCCCCGCTCCACGCGGCACCACCGCCGGATGCCCCGAGGCGGGCGGACACCGCCCACGAACCGGGCCCCGCACCGGGCGACCCCCGGGGTCGGATCATCACACACGTCCCATCGGAAGGGAATGACCGGTAATGCTCTCCCATGAGATCACACAGCGCTGGCTGAGCTACTTCGAGGGCAAGGGCCACCAGGTGGTGCCCTCGGCCTCGCTGGTGTCGCAGCAGCCCGGAGCTATGTTCACCATTGCCGGTATGGTCCCGTTCATCCCGTACTTCCTGGGCCAGGAGACGCCCCCGTACTCGCGGGCCACCTCGGTGCAGAAGTGCATCCGCACCCTCGACATCGACGAGGTCGGCAAGACCGCCCGGCACGGCACGTTCTTCCAGATGGCCGGGAACTTCTCCTTCGGTGACTACTTCAAGTCCGGCGCGATCCCCATGGCGTGGGAGCTGCTGACCTCCTCGCTCGAGGACGGCGGCTTCGGGCTGGACCCGGAGCGGTTGTGGGTCACCGTGTACGAGGGGGACCAGGAGTCCTACGACCTGTGGCACGACACCGTGGGGCTGCCCTCCGAGCGGATCCAGCGCATGGGCCGGGACGAGAACTACTGGGACACCGGACAGCCGGGCCCCGCGGGTCCCGACTCCGAGATCTTCTACGACCGCGGCCCGCGCTACGGCCAGGACGGCGGTCCGGCCGTGGACGACGAGCGGTTCATCGAGATCTGGAACCTCGTGTTCATGCAGTACCAGCGTGGCGAGGGCAACGGCAAGGACTACGAGATCCTGGGGGACCTGCCCCAGAAGAACATCGATACCGGTCTCGGCGTGGAGCGCCTGGCCATGCTGCTGCAGGGCGTGGAGAACTTCTACGAGACGGACCAGGTCCGCCCCGTGCTCGACGCCGCCGCCGAACTGTCCGGTCGAGCCTACCGCGGCGCGGAGAAGCCGGGGGAGCAGGGCTACGAGGACGACGTCCGCATGCGCGTCGTCGCCGACCACGTGCGCTCCTCGCTCATGCTGATCGCGGACGGTGTCACGCCGGGCAACGAGGCCCGCGGGTACATCCTGCGCCGCTTGTTGCGCCGCGCGGTGCGCGCGATGCGCCTGCTCGGGGTGACGGACCCTTGCCTGCCCGTGCTGCTGCCGCGCTCTCGCGACGCGATGAAGGGCGTCTACCCCGTGGTCGAGGATGACTTCGAACGGATCTCCAAGATCGCGTACGCCGAGGAACGCGCGTTCCTCAAGACCATCGAGTCGGGCACCACCCGCCTCGAGCACGCCGTGGAGCTCGCCAAGGGCGAGAAGCGCGCCCTGAGCGGCGCGGACGCGTTCGCGCTGCACGACACGTTCGGTTTCCCCATCGACCTGACCCTGGAGATGGCCGGCGAGGCGGGTGTGGCCGTGGACGAGCGGGCCTTCCGTGAGCTCATGGCCGAGCAGCGTGAGCGGGCCCAGCAGGACGCGCGCGCCAAGAAGGGCGCCATGGCGGACCTGTCCGAACTGCGCCGCCTGTTGGACGACCACGGCAGCCGGTTCACGGGCTACACCGAGCTCGTGACCCCCACGACCGTGCGCGCGATCCTCGCCGACGGTGTCCCGGTGCCCGCGGCGAGCGAGGGCGCGCGCGTGGAGGTCGTACTCGAGGCGACGCCGTTCTACGCCGAGTCCGGTGGCCAGGCCGCCGACACCGGCGTGATCGACTCCGCGGACGGGCTGCGCCTGACCGTGGAGGACGTCCAGCAACCCGTCAAGGGACTGTCCGTGCACCGGGTCACCGTGGCCGCGGGCCAGGTCGTCACGGGTGACGAGGTCACCGCGCGCGTGGACTCGCGGCGCCGTCACGACGGCGAGGCCGCCCACTCGGGCACGCACGTGATCCACGCGGCGCTGCACGACGTGTTGGGTCCCGACGCCGTGCAGCGCGGGTCGTTCAACAAGGAGGGTTACCTGCGCTTCGACTTCTCCCACGGGGAGGCCCTCACGCCGTCCCAGGTGCAGGAGATCGAACAGATCGCCAACACCGCGATCCGGGACGACTTCGAGGTCGTGACCCGCGAGATGCCGCTCGCCGAGGCCAAGAAGCTCGGGGCGATGTCCCTGTTCGGTGAGAAGTACGGGGACGAGGTGCGCGTGGTCGAGATGAACGGCCCGTGGTCACGTGAACTGTGCGGTGGCACGCACGTGGGCTCCACGTCCCAGCTCGGCTCGCTGTCCCTGGTCTCGGAGCAGTCCGTGGGCTCGGGCAACCGCCGTGTGGAGGCGCTCGTGGGGTTGAATTCGTTCAACCACCTGGCCGCCGAGCGCACCCTGGTCAACCAGCTCACGGGCATGCTCAAGGTCCAGTCCAGCGCCGAACTGCCCGAGCGCCTCGCGGCGACGCTCGAGAAGCTCAAGGAGACCGAGCGCCAGCTCGCGGGGCTGCGCCAGCAGCAGCTGCAGGCGCAGGCCGGCCAGCTCGCGCAGGACGCGCAGACCGTGGGCTCCGTGCGCGCCGTCCTGCACGACGCCGGTGAGATCGCCTCGGCGGACGCTCTGCGCACCCTCGCGCTCGACCTGCGCGCCCGTCTGGGATCCGACGCCGCCGTGGCCGCGGTGACCGGTGTCGCGAACGGGCGCCCGCTCGTCGTCGTCGCCGTCAACGACGCCGCTCGCGACGCCGGCCTGGCCGCGGGCCAGCTCGTGCGCACCGCAGCGACCGCGCTCGGTGGTGGCGGGGGCGGAAAGCCGGACGTGGCCCAGGGCGGCGGTTCCGACCCGGCCCGCATCCCCGACGCGCTGGCCGGGATCCGCGAGCAGATCCTGGCCACGGCGGGCTGATGCCGCAACCCTTCGCACGCGGTGTGCGCATGGGCGTGGACGTGGGGACGGTCAGGGTCGGTATCGCCCTGACCGACCCCGACGCCGTGCTCGCGACCCCGCACGACACCCTCGGGCGGGACAGCAACCCCCGTAAGGCCTTCGATGTGAAGATCATCACCCGGTTGTGCGAGGAACGGGACGTGGTGACCGTCTACGTGGGGCTGCCGCGCAGCCTCGACGGCGGTGAGAATGCCTCGACGCGGATGGCTCGTGATTACGCGGCCTCACTGGTTCGTCGGTTAGGCTCACGGGGGTGCACCACAGCGGTGCGCCTGGTGGACGAGCGGTTGTCCACGGTGAGCGCGCACCGGTCGCTGTCGGACTCGGGTGTGTCACGACGTCATCACATGGACAGGGTCGATCAGGCCGCCGCGGTGACGTTCCTGCAGACGGCGGTGGACGAGGGGCGGCGGACCGGTACGGAACCGGGCGAACCCGTCCCGGACCGGGCTGCTGATTAGAGTTGACCGTGCGGGCGGTGATCCTGGCCCGCAGCACCCCACATGTGCACCATGAACGGCGGACGGAGAGAATTCGTGAGCGGAGAGAATTCGTGAGCAGAGAGCCGCGGGAGACCGGCACCGGTGACGGACAGGGCCACCGGTCCGACGGTGACGTGCTGACCTCTTCGAACGACGCGGGGGAATCCCGCCTGGCGGGGGCCTTCGAACACCACGACGTGACCCCGGAACAGCGGCAGCGCCGCAAGGTCCGTTCGCGCGCGTCCCTGGCCACGGCGATCGCGCTGTTCATCGCGGCTCTGGTCGTGGTCGTGGCCGTCCTGGGGTCCGCGTTCGGTCTGTTCGAACGCAAGGACTACCGCGGTTCCGGGGACCAGGACGTCACGTTCTCCGTGGCGGACGGCAGTTCCACGGGACAGATCGCCCAGGACCTGCAGACGCAGGACATCGTGGCCAACGCCTCCCACTTCGTCTCCACCTTCCAGCAGCGATACCCAGAGCAGTTCATCCAGCCCGGGGAGTACCAGCTCAAGACCCGCATGAGCTCCGACGCCGCCATCGACGCTCTCATGGAACGGGGGGAGGCCACCCACTATGCGGCCATCCCCAAGACCCAGCGCAAGGGGGACACGTTCGCGGCCCTGAGCCAGGCCACCGGGATCGACAAGTCCGAGTTCGAGAAGCTCGCCACGGACAAGGCCAAGTTCGGCATCCCGGACCGCTTCCCCGACCTCGAGGGCTGGCTGCACCCGGGGGAGTACCACTTCCCGCTCGACGCCACCGCGGAGCAGATCCTGCAGGAAATGGTGGACCGGACCAAGGACACGCTGTCCAAGAACGACGTCCCCGAGGACCGCTGGTTCGAGGTGCTCACGATCGGCTCCATCGTGGAGTTCGAGGGCACGCCCCAGGTCTACCGTTCCGTGGCCGGGGCGATCGAGAACCGGATCAACAACCCGAACGGCGAGACCAGCGGCTTCATCCAGTCGGATGCCTCCGTGACCTACGGGCTCGGCAAGACCACCGTGCACCTTACTGACGAGGAGAAGCGGGACAAGTCCAATCCGTACAACACGTACGCGAACCCGGGCCTGCCCGTGGGTCCCATCGGGTCCCCGAGCGACGACGCGATCGCCGCAGCGGCGAACCCCGAGAAGAACGACTACTACTACTGGGTAACGGTGAACCTCGACACCGGTGAGACCAAGTTCTCCAAGACGTACGAGGAGCACCAGCGCTACGTGCAGGAGTACCAGCAGTGGTGCTCGGACAACCCCGGTAAGTGCTCCTGAGGGGCGCGCGATGACGCGATCCTCCGTGCGGGCCGCGGTGCTGGGGCACCCCGTGGGCCACTCTCTGTCCCCGGTGCTGCACGCGGCCGCCTACGAGGCCCTGGGGCTCACGGCGCACTACACGCGCCGGGACGTGCCCGTGGGCGAATGGGACACCTTCTGGGCGGGCGCCCGGGCTGCGGGGGACTGGGGCGGGTTCTCGGTCACCATGCCCCTGAAACCCCTCGCCGCCCGAGACGCCGACCGGGTCACCCCGCTCGTGCGGGCGCTCGGCGTGGCCAACACACTCACGTTCGAGGACGACGGACGCGTGGTCGCGGACAACACAGATGTCATGGGCATCATGTCCGCCGTGAGCGCGGCCGGCGCGATCCCGGGGACCCCGCGCGCCGTCGTGCTCGGCGGAGGGGCCACCGCCAGCGCGGCCGTCGCGGCCCTGCACGGGCTCGGGGCCGAGACGGTGGACGTCGTCGTGCGGACACCCTCGCGCGCTCGGACCCTCGAGGCCGTGGCGCGGGCGGTGGGCACCGAGGTGCGCACCGTGGCGTGGGAGCACGCCGCCGAGGCACTGCACACCGCGGACGTGGTCGTGGCGACCCTGCCCCCGCGCGGTGCGGACGAGCTCGCGTTGCAGTGGCGCGCCCAGGCGCCGTCGGTGTCCGGCGTGCTGCTCGACGCCGCGTACGACCCGTGGCCCTCACGGCTGGCGTCTGCATGGCAGGACGCGGGGGGCGCGATCGCCCCCGGTGTCGATATGCTGATCTTCCAGGCCGTGGATCAGGTCCGCTGGTTCACGCATGGCGATCCCCTCGCGGCGACACCGCACGAGGACCGGGTGACCGCGGCCATGTGTCGCGCGGTGGGACGGCCCGAACGTGGCATCCCGCAGCGCGTGCGCATCGCGCAGGCCACACGACTCGCGCCGTGATCCGGCGCGCGTGCCGCCCGGGCCGGGGCGCACGACCGAGCGAGACGAATTGACCGCGGGGCGTGGACCCCGGGCGAGAACTGGAGTGTTTAGATGTTGCGTTGGCTCACGGCCGGGGAATCACACGGTGAGGCGCTCGTGGGAATCATCGAAGGTGTCCCCGCCGGTGTGGAACTGACCACCGGGATGATCCAGGACGCGCTGGCCCGGCGCCGGCTCGGGTACGGCCGCGGCGCCCGCATGAAATTCGAACAGGACCGCGTGCGCATCCTGGGCGGGGTCCGCCACGGGCTCACGCAGGGCGGGCCGGTCGCGATCGAGATCGCCAACACGGAGTGGCCCAAGTGGCAGGACGTCATGAGCTCCGACCCGGTGGATCCCGCGGTGCTCAAGGGCCGGGCCCGCAACGCGCCCCTGACCCGCCCGCGCCCCGGTCACGCGGACCTCACCGGCATGCAGAAGTACAACTTCGCCGAGGCCCGCCCCGTGCTCGAACGGGCGTCGGCCCGAGAGACGGCCACGCGCGTGGCGCTCGGTGTCGTGGCCTCCCAGGTCCTCGCGGCCCTCGGGGTGCGGCTCGTGTCCCACACGACCGCGATCGCGGAAGTGTCGGTGCCCGAGGGCGCCGCGCTGCCCGGCCCGGACGACGTCGCCGCGCTGGACGCCGATCCGCTGCGCTGCTTCGACGCCGGGACCTCCGAGGCCATGGTGGCCGCGGTGGACGAGGCGCACAAGGCGGGGGAGACCCTGGGCGGCGTCGTCGAGGTCCTCGCCGAGGGCCTGCCCCCGGGACTCGGCTCGTACGTGCACTGGGACCGACGCCTGGACGCGCGCCTGGCCGGGGCGCTGATGGGCATCCAGGCCATCAAGGGCGTGGAGGTCGGGGACGGGTTCCGCACCGCCGCGCGCCCGGGCTCCGCGGCCCACGACGAGACGCTGGCTGCCGACAAGACCGTGCACCGGGTCTCCAATCGCGCCGGCGGCATCGAGGGCGGCATGTCGATCGGTGACCTGTTGCGCGTGCGTGCCGCGATGAAGCCCATTGCCACGGTCCCGCGCTCGCTGCACACCGTGGACGTGGCCACGGGTGAACCCGCCCGCGCCCACCACCAACGCTCGGACGTGTGTGCGGTACCCGCGGCCGGCGTGGTGGCCGAGGCCATGGTCGCGCTCGTGCTCGCCCAGGCCGCCCTCGAGAAGTTCGGCGGCGACTCGATCACCGAGACGGTACGCAACAAGGACGCCTACCTCGCGGGGATCCCCGCCAACCTGCGCACGTCCCCCGAGCTCGCGGAACCCGCCGCGCTGGCCGCCCTGGACGAGGTGCGCGGGGACCTGGCGTGACGCGCCCCGCCCTGCCCGTGGTGCTGATCGGGCCGATGGCGGCGGGCAAGTCCCACGTGGCACAGCATCTCGCGGAGCACTACGGGTTGCCCCACGTGGACACCGATCGCGTGATCGAGTCCCGCTACGGACCCATCCCGCGGTTGTTCCGCGCCCGCGGGGAGGCCGAGTTCCGCCGGATCGAGGCGCAGGTCGTCGCCGAGTTGCTCGACGACCCCGACACTGCCGGGTGCGTGATTTCCCTGGGCGGGGGCGCACCCATGTCCCCGCTCGTGCAGCCGCTGCTGGCCGGGCACACGGTCGCATACCTGGAGGTGGACCTGGACACCGTCCGTTCGCGGATCAAGGGCAACACGACCCGCCCCATGCTCCAACCGGATCCCGAGGCCCGCTGGAGCCAGATCATGGCCGAGCGCCGCGAGACCTTCGAACGCCTCGCGACCATCCGGCTCGACGGCGCCGCGCCGCGTACCGTGGCGCAGATCGCCCGTGAGCTCTACCTCGCGCTGGGCGAACCGATCGCGCAGCCGCGCGGAAAGGAACACACCGCATGAGTGATCCCGTCAGCATCCCCGTCCACGGCGGTCCCGACAACCGCTACGACGTCCTCGTGGGCAACGGCCTGTTGGACCGCGTGCCCGAACTGCTGGGCGAGCGCGTCAAGAAGGTGCTCATCATCCACCCCCGCGCGCTGCGCGCCACGGGTGACGTGGTGCAGCAGAACCTCTCCGCCGTCGGGATCCAGAGCTTTGTGGCCGAGATCCCGGACGCTGAGGAGGGCAAGCGCGTGGAGGTCGCGGCGTTCTGCTGGCAGATCATGGGCCAGTCGGACTTCACGCGCACGGACGCCGTGGTCTCCGTGGGCGGCGGCGCCGTGACGGACCTCGCCGGTTTCGTGGCCGCCACGTGGTTGCGCGGGGTGCGCGTGATCCACCTGCCCACCACGCTGCTGGGCATGGTGGACGCCGCCGTGGGCGGGAAGACCGGGATCAACACCGCGGAGGGCAAGAACCTCGTGGGAGCATTCCACCCACCGGCCGCGGTCGTGTGCGATCTGGACTCGCTACAGACCCTGCCGCAGAACGAGCTGCTCACGGGCATGGCCGAGGTGGTCAAGTGCGGGTTCATCGCGGACCCGCGCATCCTCGAGCTGATCCGGGAGAACCCGCAGGAGGTGCGGGACGCGGCGTCGCCCGTGGTGCGCGAGCTGATCGAGCGCGGGATCCGGGTCAAGGCCGAGGTCGTCTCCTCGGACCTGAAGGAATCCGGGCGGCGCGAGTACCTCAACTACGGCCACACGCTGGGGCACGCGATCGAGCACAACGAGCGTTACCAGTGGCGCCACGGCGCGGCGGTGTCGGTGGGCATGGTCTTCGCGGCGGAACTCGGGCGCGCGGCCGGGTCGTTGTCCGACGACGTCGTGCACGAGCACCGCGAGATCCTCACGTCCCTGGGGCTGCCCGTGACGTATCGCGCGGACCAGTGGCCCCGGTTGCTCGAGGTCATGAAGCGGGACAAGAAGACCCGCGGCAACCTGTTGCGCTTCGTGGTGCTGGACCGGATCGCCGCACCGCGGATCATGGAGGTCCCGGACCCCGCGATCCTCTTCGCGTGCTACCAGGAGATCGCGGAGTGAGCCCGTGCGGACGGCACGGCGAGCGCCGTCGTCCGCGCCCCTGAGCACTGCTCGGCTGGCACGGCGGGCGGGCGCACGCGGTAGACTGGTCCGGCTCCACGCGCCCCGCCGCCGTGCGGCGACGTTCCCGACGAGAAAGTGACACCGTGGCAACCAGCAACGACATCAAGAACGGCACCATCCTCAAGCTCGACGGCAACCTCTGGCAGACCATCGAGTTCCAGCACGTCAAGCCCGGGAAGGGTGGCGCGTTCGTGCGCACCAAGCTGCGCAACGTGACCAGCGGCAAGGTGGTGGACAAGACGTTCAATGCCGGTGCCAAGATCGAGACCGCCACGGTGGATCGCAGCGAGTACCAGTACCTGTACCAGGACGGCGAGGACTACGTCTTCATGGACAACTCCACGTACGACCAGATCACGGTGCCGGCCGCCGTCGTGGGGGACGCCGCGAACTTCATGCTCGAGAACCAGAACGTGACCGTGGCCATGCACGAGGGCGCGCCCCTGTACATCGAGATGCCGCCGTCGGTCGTGCTCGAGATCACCTACACCGAGCCGGGTCTGCAGGGTGACCGCTCCACGGGCGGCACCAAGCCCGCCACGGTCGAGACCGGCTACCAGATCCAGGTCCCGCTGTTCCTCGAGCAGGGCACCAAGGTCAAGGTCGACACCCGCACCGGTGACTACCTGGGACGCGTCAACGAGTGAGCGGCGCCCGGAGCAAGGCCCGGATCCGCGCCGTCGAGATCCTGTTCGAGGCCGAACAACGTAACGAATCCGTCCGGGACGCCTTGGTGCGGCGGCGGGAGAACTCCTCCTCGCCCATCAACCCGTACACGGTGGACATCCTCGAGGGCGTCCACGACCGGCGCGAGGACATCGACGAGTTCCTGGAGACCTACTCCCAGGGCTGGGAGCTGGACCGGATGCCGGCGGTGGACCGCAACGTGCTGCGGGTGGGGGCATGGGAGCTGCTGTACAACTCGGAGATCCCGGACGGCGTGGCCGTCGCGGAAGCGGTGGCCGTGGCCCGGCAGCTGTCCACGGACGATTCGCCCCGCTTCGTCAACGGGCTGCTGGGGCGGCTGCAGAAGGTCAAGCCCTCCTTGCTCGACGACTGAACCCACCCCGGTCCGTGCTCGCCACGGGCCGGGGTTTTTCGTGTGGTAGCTTCGACTACGGATCGCACCCTTTAAGTCCGTCCGGTGAGGCGGGGAAGGAGGCGGCACGTGAGCGTGCCCGAACACGCCGAGCAGTCACCGCGGAGCATGACGTCCCGCGTAATTCTCTCGACACCCGACATCGACCGGGCCCTGTCCCGGATCGCCCACGAGATCCTCGAGTCCAACAAGGGCTCCCGGGGTCTCGTGCTGCTGGGGATCGCCCGTCGCGGCTACCCCTTGGCCCAGCGGTTGGCCGCCAAGCTCGAGCAGATCGACCCCGACTTCCACGCGCAACAGAGCACGGGTCAGCTCGACATCACGATGTACCGCGACGACCTGCGGCGTCATCCCGCGCGCACCCCGCAACCCACGGTGATCCCGGACTCCGGGATCGACGGGCGCACCCTGGTGCTCGTGGACGACGTCCTGTTCTCGGGGCGCACGATCCGCGCGGCCCTGGACGCCCTCGTGGACGTGGGACGCCCCAACGCGGTGCGCCTGGCCGTGCTCGTGGACCGTGGCCACCGCGAGCTGCCCATCCGCGCGGATCACGTGGGCAAGAACCTGCCCACGTCCTCCCACGAGAAGGTCCGCGTGCTGCTGCGCGAGTCCGATCCCCAGCCGCGCGCGAGGGGTCACGAGGACTGCGTGATCATCGACTCGCCGGTGGTCTCCGACGATGACGTCGCCCGCGCCCCCGGTACCGCCGGGAAGGGGCCGCGCGTATGAAGCACCTGCTGACGACCAACGAGCTGAGCTACCCCGAGGCAGTGCGGATCCTGGACACCGCGGACCAGATGGCCGCCGTGTCCTCGCGCTCGGTCAAGAAACTGCCCGCCCTGCGTGGGCGCACCGTGGTCAACCTGTTCTTCGAGGACTCCACGCGCACGCGGATCTCGTTCGAGACCGCGGCCAAACGGCTCAGCGCGGACGTGATCAACTTCTCCGCCAAGGGCTCCTCGGTGTCCAAGGGCGAGTCGCTCAAGGACACCGCACAGACGCTCATGGCCATGAGCGCGGACGCCGTGGTGATCCGTCACGCGTCCTCCGGCGCCCCGCAGCAGCTCGCGGACTCCGGGTGGATCGACGCCGCGGTGATCAACGCCGGGGACGGCAAGCACGCGCACCCCACCCAGGCCCTGCTCGACGCCATGACCCTGCGCCGCGTGCGTTCGCGGGCCACGGGCATGGCGAGCACCGGGATGGACCTCGAGGGGATGCACGTGGTGATCGTGGGGGACGTGCTGCACTCCCGCGTGGCCCGCTCCAACGTGTGGTTGCTCACGACCCTGGGCGCACGCGTCACGCTCGTGGCCCCGCCCACCCTGGTCCCCGTGGCCATGGACGACTGGCCGTGCGAGGTCGGCTACGATCTGGACGCCGTGCTGGCCGAGGCCCCGGACGCCGTGATGATGCTGCGGTTGCAGCGTGAGCGCATGAACGCCGCGTTCTTCCCGAGCGAGGCCGAGTACACGCGCGGCTGGGGGCTCACGTCCCAGCGCGTGCAGCGCCTCGAGCACATGGGTGCGCCCACGGTGTTCATGCACCCCGGGCCCATGAACCGCGGCCTGGAGATCTCCTCAGAGGCCGCCGACTCCCCGCGCTCCACCGTGTTGGAGCAGGTGGCCAACGGTGTGGCCGTGCGGATGGCCGTGTTGTTCCTATTGCTCTCCGGCGACGAGAGCTCCCCGTACCCGAGCGAGAACTGAGGTGGCCCGCATGAGCTCCTACCTGATCAGCAACGCCCGCCCCGAGGGCGGTGAGCCCGCGGACCTGTTGCTCACGGACGGGGTGATCGCCGCCGTGGGGCCCGTGGGCACCCTGGACGTGCCCGAGGGCACGGACGTGATCGACGCCGCCGGCGCCGTGGCCCTTCCGGGTCTCGTGGACATGCACACCCACCTGCGCGAACCGGGTCACGAGGACGCGGAGACCGTGGAGACCGGAACGCGTGCGGCGGCCCGCGGCGGGTTCACCGCGGTGTTCGCGATGGCCAACTCTCACCCCGTGGCGGACACCGCCGGCGTGGTCGAGCAGGTGTGGCAGCTGGGCCGCGACGCCGGGTGGTGCGACGTCCACCCCGTGGGCGCGGTCACGGTGGGGCTCGGGGGCACGCAGCTGTCCGAGATCCGCGCGATGGCGGAGTCCCGCGCGGGTGTACGGATGTTCTCCGACGACGGCAAGTGCGTCCACGACCCCGTTCTGATGCGCCGGGCCCTCGAGTACGTCAAGTCCTTCGGGGGGATCATCGCCCAGCACGCCCAGGAACCGCGCCTGACCGAGGGCGCCCAGATGAACGAGGGTGCGGTCTCCGCTGACCTCGGTCTCACGGGCTGGCCCGCGGTGGCCGAGGAGGCGATCATCGCCCGGGACGTGCTGCTGACCCAGCACGTGGACTCCCGCCTGCACATCTGCCACCTCTCCACCAAGGGGTCCGTGGACATCGTGCGCTGGGCCAAGGAGCGCGGCGTGGCCGTGACCGCGGAGGTCACCCCGCACCACCTGTTGCTCACCGACGAACTCGTGCGCACCTTCGACCCCGTCTACAAGGTCAACCCGCCGCTGCGCACGGACGACGACGTCCAGGCCCTGCGCCGTGCCGTGGCCGAGGGCACGATCGACGTGATCGGCACGGACCACGCCCCGCACACCGCGGAGGACAAGGAATGCGAGTGGAGCTGCGCGGCCCACGGAATGACGGGTCTGGAGACCGCCCTCGCGGTGGTCCAGTCGACCCTCGTGGACACCGGGTTGATCGGGTGGGAGCGCGTGGCGCAGATCATGTCCCGCACCCCCGCCCGGATCCTGGGCCTGACCGACCAGGGCCAGGAACTGGCCCCCGGGGCCACCGCGAACATCGTGCTGTGGGACCCCAGCGGGCAGACCCCCGTGGATCCCACGATCCACGCGTCCAAGGGCCGCAATAGTCCGTACCGGGGGATGACCCTGCCCGGCGGTGTGCGCGCCACGTTCTACCGCGGTCACCCCGTGGTGCGCGACGGCGAACCCGCCACGCCGCTGACCCGCTGACCACCCCCACGAAAGGCCGCCCATGTCGGACAAGCTCGTACCCACCCTGTTGACCATCCTGATCGTCGTGGTGCTCTTCGCCCTGATCCGGTGGGGTTGGCGGGGTCGGGTGCGACGCCAGGCGGGCTTGGCCGCGCCGGCCCAGGCGCCCCGGGACCTGCTGCAGCGGGCCACCGCGCGCGTGGACGGGATGTACGTGGTCACCACCTACACCGCCCAACCGCTCGAACGTATCGCGGGGCATGACCTGGGGGTGCGCACGAACGCGGAGGCGATCGTGGCCCCGGACGGCGTGTTCCTCAACCGCCAGGGCGCCCCGGACGTGTTCATTCCACGGGCGGATCTGCGCGCGGTGTCCACCGCGTCCGGAATGGTCGGCAAGTTCGTGGAACGCGACGGACTCGTGGTGCTGACCTGGGACCTCGGGGACACCCGCGTGGACACCGGCTTCCGCGCGCGCACCGGTGAGGGATCCCGACAACTGGAGGACGCGGCGTCGGCCCTGCTGGACGCCTGAGAACCGAATCCCCGGGAGCCCTCACGCTCCCGGCACGCTCAACGAAAGGAGTTCGCCATGAACTCACCACGCATCGAACCGGCCGTCATGGTCCTCGAGGACGGCACGGTGTTCGAGGGCCGCGCCTGGGGTGCCCCCGGGACGGCCTTCGGCGAAGCGGTCTTCGCGACCGGGATGACCGGCTACCAGGAGACCCTGACCGACCCCTCGTATGCGGGGCAGATCGTGATCCAGACCGCCCCGCACATCGGCAACACGGGCGTGAACCTGGACGACATGGAATCCCGCAAGATCTGGGTCAACGGCTTCGTGGTGCGTGACCCCGCCCGCCGGCCCTCCAACTGGCGCAGCGAGCGCAGCCTGGACGAGGAGCTCGCCGAGCAGGGCATCACCGGGATCCAGGGCGTGGACACCCGCGCGCTGACCCGCCACCTGCGCGACAAGGGTGCGATGCGCGCCGGGATCTTCTCCGGCGATCAGGCCGGTGAGCCCGTGGCCCAGCTCGTGCAGCGGGTCACCGAGCAGCCGGGGATGGCGGGCCGCGCGCTCGCCGAGCACGTGAGCACGGACGAGACCTACGTGGTGGAGCCGCGCGAGCACCGCTGGGACGCCCCGGTGCGCCACGAGGTGGTCGCGGTGGACCTGGGGATCAAGTCCATGACCCCGCAGCGCCTGGCCGAACGCGGGGTACGTGTGCACGTGGTGCCCGCGGACGTGAGCTTTGAGCAGGTCCAGGCGCTGCACCCGGACGGCGTGTTCTTCTCGAACGGCCCGGGGGACCCGGCCACCGCGGACGAGCAGGTGGCCCTGCTGCGCCGCGTGCTGGACGAGGGCATCCCGTTCTTCGGGATCTGCTTCGGTAACCAGCTGCTCGGCCGCGCGCTGGGCTTCGGGACGTACAAGCTCACGTTCGGCCACCGCGGGATCAACCAGCCGGTCATGGACCTCGCCACGGGCACGGTGGAGATCACCTCCCAGAACCACGGCTTCGCGGTGGACGCGCCCGTGGGGGAGCCCGTGACCGCGCCCGAGTCACGCTACGGGCGAGTCAGCGTGTCCCACGTGGGGCTCAACGACGACGTCGTGGAAGGACTGCGCTGCGAGGACATCCCCGCGTTCTCGGTGCAGTACCACCCCGAGGCCGCCGCGGGTCCGCACGACTCCGCCTACCTCTTCGACCGCTTTATCGACATGATGGACCGGGCCGGTCAGAGCCCCGATCCGGAAGCAGGAGACAAGTAATGCCCCGCAGGCAAGACCTCAACAGCGTCCTGGTGATCGGCTCCGGTCCCATCGTGATCGGGCAGGCCGCCGAGTTCGACTACTCCGGGACCCAGGCCCTGCGCGTGCTCAAGGATGAGGGGCTGCGCGTGATCCTGGTCAACTCCAACCCGGCCACGATCATGACCGATCCCGAGTTCGCGGACGCCACCTACGTGGAACCCATCACCCCGGAGACGGTCGAGAAGATCATCGCGAAGGAACGTCCCGACGCCGTGCTGCCCACCCTGGGCGGGCAGACCGCGCTGAACACGGCCCTGGCCCTGGACGCCAACGGCGTGCTCGAGAAGTACGACGTCGAGCTGATCGGCGCGGACGTGGACGCGATCAACCTGGGCGAGGACCGCGAGGCCTTCAAGGGCGTCGTCGAACGCTGCGGCGCGGAGTCCGCGCGCTCGATCATCGTGCACTCCATGGACGAGGCGCTCGTCGCCGCCGAGAAGCTCGGTTACCCCATGGTCGTGCGCCCGTCCTTCACGATGGGCGGACTGGGCTCGGGTCTCGCGTACGACGAGACCGATCTGCACCGCATCGCCGGCGCCGGGATCCAGTACTCACCCACCTCGGAGGTGCTCCTCGAGGAGTCCATCCTGGGGTGGAAGGAGTACGAGCTCGAGATGATGCGCGACGCCAACGACAACGTGGTGGTCGTGTGCTCGATCGAGAACGTGGACCCAGTGGGCGTGCACACGGGCGATTCGATCACTGTGGCCCCGGCCCTGACCCTGACCGACCGCGAGTACCAGCGCATGCGTGACATCGCGATCGCCGTGATCCGTGAAGTGGGCGTGGACACAGGCGGGTGCAACATCCAGTTCGCGGTGGAACCCGCGACCGGGCGGATCGTGGTCATCGAGATGAACCCGCGCGTCTCCCGTTCCTCGGCGCTCGCGTCCAAGGCCACGGGCTTCCCGATCGCCAAGATCGCGACCAAGCTGTCCCTGGGGTACACGCTCGACGAGATCCCCAACGACATCACGCAGAAGACCCCCGCGAGCTTCGAGCCCACCCTGGACTACGTGGTCGTGAAGGTCCCGCGCTTCGCGTTCGAGAAGTTCCCGGCCGCGGACCCCACGCTGACTACGACCATGAAGTCGGTGGGTGAGGCCATGGCGATCGGGCGCAACTTCACCGAGGCGCTGCAGAAGGCCATGCGCTCGCTCGAGCAGAAGGGTTCGTCCTTCAGCTTCGCCCGCCCGGCCGTGGAGCCCGGACCCAACACGGTGGCCCGGCTCGTGGAGACGTGCCGCGAGACCACCACCCACCGGTTGCGCAACGTGCAGCAGGCCCTTCTCGCGGGTGCGAGCGTGGAACAGGTCTTCGAGGCCACGGCGATCGACCCGTGGTTCCTGGACCAGATCCAGTTGCTCAACGAGACCGCGGACCTGGTGCGCGCGGACCCGGACCTGCGCCCGGTCACGCTGCGGGAGGCCAAGCGTCACGGCTTCTCCGACGCCCAGATCGGTGAGCTGGTCCACCTCGAGGAATCGGTGGTGCGCGGGGTGCGCCACGCGCTGGACATCCGCCCCGTCTACAAGACCGTGGACACGTGCGCCGCCGAGTTCGAGGCGTTCACCCCGTACCACTACTCGAGCTACGACCGCGAAACGGAGGTGGCCCCGCACGAGAAGCCTTCGGTCATGATCCTGGGTTCCGGGCCCAACAGGATCGGGCAGGGGATCGAATTCGACTACTCGTGCGTGCACGCGTCCATGGTGTTGCGCGAGGCCGGGTACGAGACCGTGATGCTCAACTGCAACCCGGAGACCGTTTCCACCGACTACGACATCTCCACGAGGCTGTACTTCGAACCGCTCACGTTCGAGGACGTCATGGAGGTCGTGGAGGCCGAGCGCCGCTCGGGTGGGCTGCTCGGTGTCTTCGTGCAGCTCGGCGGGCAGACCCCGCTCAAGCTCGCGGCTGACCTCAAGGCCGCGGGCGTGCCGATCCTCGGGACGACCCCCGAGGCGATCGACCTGGCCGAGGACCGCGGGGAGTTCGCGCGCGTGCTCACTGAGGCGGGGTTGCGCCAGCCCAAGAACGGCACGGCCCACACCTTCGAGCAGGCCAGCCGGATCGCCCACGAGATCGGCTACCCCGTGCTGGTGCGCCCGTCCTACGTGCTCGGTGGGCGCGGGATGGAGATCGTCTACGACGAGGCGTCCCTGAAGTCCTACCTCGAGAACGCGACCGAGGTCAGCCCGAGCCGCCCGGCCCTGATCGACAAGTTCCTCGAGGACGCGATCGAGATCGACGTGGACGCGCTCTACGACGGCAAGGACTGCTACGTGGGGGGGATCATGGAGCACATCGAGGAGGCCGGGATCCACTCCGGTGACTCCGCGTGCGTGCTGCCCCCCATCACCCTGGGCCCGGACGTGATCTCCCGCGTGCGCGAGGCCACCGAAGCCATTGCGCGCGGCGTGGGCGTGAAGGGTCTGATCAACCTGCAGTTCGCTCTCGCCTCAGATGTGCTCTACGTGATCGAGGCCAACCCGCGGGCCTCGCGCACGGTGCCGTTCGTGTCCAAGGCCACGGGCGTGCAGATGGCCAAGGCCGCCGCGCTGATCGGTACCGGGCGCACCGTGGCCGAGCTGCGCGAGCAGGGGATGCTCCCCGCGGACTACGACGGCACGACCCTGCCCGAGCAGACCCCCACCGCGGTCAAGGAGGTCGTGCTGCCGTTCGCGCGCTTCCGCACCCCGGAGGGCACCGTGGTGGACTCCCTGCTGGGCCCCGAGATGCGCTCCACGGGTGAGGTCATGGGCATCGACCGCTACTTCGACACCGCGTTCGCCAAGGCGCAGGCCGCCGCGGGCGGGCCGCTGCCCACGTCCGGGCGGTTGTTCGTCTCGGTGGCCAACAAGGACAAGCGCTCCGCGGTGATCCCCGTGAAGATGTTCGCGGACCTGGGCTTCGAGATCGTCTCCACGGGCGGCACGGCCCAGGTGCTGCGGCGCAACGGCATCGAGTCCACGGTCGTGGCCAAGATCGCCGACGCCGACGACGGGTCCCCCTCGGTCGCGGACCTGATCACGGACGGGAAGATCGACCTGATCTTCAACACGCCCTCCGGCGGTCAGCAGGCCCGCGGCGACGGGTACCAGATCCGTGCGGCGGCCACGTCCGTGGGCGTGCCCACCATGACGACGGTCTCGGAGCTCGGTGCGGCGCTGCAGGCGATCACCGCGCAGCGGCAGTACTCGTGGTCCGTGACGTCCCTGCAGGAGCACGAGCAGAAGCTGCGGGAGCAGGTCGCCGCGGGGGACACCCGTGGCTGAGTTCGCGCGCGTTCCCTTCGGGGCCCGCCTCGAACGGGCGATGACCGTTGCGGGTCCATTGTGCGTGGGCATCGACCCCCACCCGTCCCTGTTGGACGCGTGGGGGCTGCCCGCCACGGCGAACGGCCTCGAACGCTTCGCGCTGGGCGTCCTGGAGGCCGCGGCGGAGCGGTGTGCGGCCGTGAAACCGCAGGTCGCCCTGTTCGAGGCGTACGGTTCCGCGGGCTTCGCGGTGCTCGAGCGCGTCCTGCGGGAGTCCCGCGCGGCCGGGCTGCTGAGCATCGCGGACGCCAAGCGCGGGGACATCGGCTCCACCATGGCGGCCTACGCGAGCGCGTGGCTCTCCGACGACTCGCCCCTCGCGGCCGACGCCGTGACGCTGAGTCCCTACCTCGGCTTCGAGTCCTTGCGCCCGGCACTGGACCTCGCGCGTGAGACCGGGCGCGGGACGTTCGTGCTCGCGCTGACCTCCAACCCGGAGGGCGCGTCCGTCCAGCACGTGGGCGGCACCGGGTCCGTGGCCGGGTCCGTCCTGGCCGCGATCGCCCGGGAGAACGCGACGGCGCAGCCCCGGCCGGGCACGGCGTCGTCGTCCCCGGACGGTTCGACGGCGCCGTCGGACGGCGTCATCGCGGCGGCCGTTCGCGGTGTCACCGGCGCGAATACGGGGGCCGGGAACAATCGTGATGAAATCGTGACGTCACCGTCGGTGGCCACCCTGGGCTCGTGCGGAGCGGTGATCGGGGCGACCGTGGGGGAGGCCCTGGCGTCCCTGGACATCGATCTGAGCACCCTGAACGGGCCGATCCTGGCCCCCGGTTACGGTGCCCAGGGCGCGGACGCCGCGGCCGTGGCCACGGTGTTTGAGCACGTCAGGCCCACAGTGCTCGCGAACTCCTCGCGAGGTGTGCTGCGTCATGGTCCCGACGTCCCCGCGCTGCGGGACGCCATCGACCGCAGCACCGAGGAACTACGCACGCACCTCCAGCTCTCCTGAGACCCCCGTGAACGCCCCTGGCGGCGGCCCGAAAGGCCACGTCAGGGGGCGTTCATCGTGTTTACGGCGGCAAACGTGTCCGGTACTTTCAGGGGGACGGCTTGCGTGCGTCCCCCCCCATCAGGCGCACGGCCGAGCCGCTGTCACACGAGGAGGAGAGCTGGGCATGGCATTGCGGCCACTGACGGACGAAGAGCGCGCACGCGCGCGCGAGAAAGCCACGGCGGCGCGGACCGCGCGGGCGGAGATCAAGAAGGGACTGCGGGACGGGTCGATCACCGTGGCACAAGTGCTGCGCAGGGGCGAGGAGGACGAAGCCGTCAGCCGCCTCAAGGTCACCGAACTGCTCGAGGCCACCCCCGGGATCGGGAAGGTGCGCTCGGCGGCGATCATGAAGCAGATCGGGATCGCACCCACCCGCCGGGTGCGTGGCCTGGGTCAGCACCAGCGCAAGGCGCTCGTGGACTACCTGGACCGCTGAACCCTGGTCCCCGATCCGCACGATCCCGGGCGCAACCACTAGGACCCGCGGTTGATACAGTGACGGGCGAGCTGACCGCTCGCCCGTCACCGTCTTCTCCCGGAGGTATCCGTGCGTCCCACACCCACCGTGACCGTTCTGGCCGGCCCCACGGCCGTGGGCAAAGGAACGGTGTCCACCTATATCCGGGACCACTACCCGCAGGTGTGGTTGTCCGTCTCGGCCACCACGCGTGCGCCGCGGCCCGGCGAGGTGGAGGGCGTGCACTACTTCTTCGTCAGCGACGCCGAGTTCGACGACATGATCGATCGCCACGACCTGCTCGAATGGGCGGTCGTGCACAACCTCAACCGGTACGGCACACCCCGCCACAAAGTGGAGGAAGCACTCGCGGCCGGGCGCAGCGTCCTGCTCGAGATCGACCTGCAGGGAGCGCGCAGCGTGCGCCAGGCCATGCCGGACGCCCAGTTCGTGTTCCTGGCCCCGCCGAGCTGGGAGGAAATGGTGCACCGGCTCGTGGGCCGGGGCACCGAGACCCCCGAGCAACAGCAGCGTCGGCTGGAAACGGCTAAACTGGAACTCGCGGCGCAACCCGAGTTCGATCACACCGTCGTCAACGACACGGTGGAACGCGCCGCCGCCGAACTCGTGGCCCTCATGGGGTTGCCGAGCGCATCGCACCGTTGAGGCGGTCACCCGCCCCGGATCCGCGCAGCCCCCACGGCCAGTAGCACCACCTTTCCCGTCCACCACAGGAGTCATGAAACACGTGAGCACGAACAACGAAGGCATCGTCAACCCGCCCGTCGATCGGTTGCTCGACAAGACGGATTCCAAGTATGGACTCGTGATCTTCGGGGCCCGCCGAGCCCGCCAGATCAACGCCTACTACTCGCAGTTGCACGAGGGTCTGTTCGAGTACGTGGGTCCGCTCGTGGACACCCAGCTCAACGAGAAGCCCCTGTCCATCGCGTTCCGCGAGGTCGACGAGGGCCTGATCGAGGCCGTGCACGTGGACCACGCCGGGTTCACCCCCAACGGCCAGATGGTCAGCGACGAACCCACCGCCACGGACATGTTCACCGGGGACTTCTTCGCCCAGGGTGAGCAGGACGGCACCGCGGTGTTCTCCGACGGCGTCCAGCTGGGGGAGACCTCCGAGGAGACCCCGGCCACGGACACCGAGGACCCCGCCGAGGGTTCCGCAGAGTCCTCCGAGCAGTGACCGACCCGCACAGCCGCGCCGCCCCCGTCCCCTCCCCGCCCCGCGCCCCGTTGCGCGTGGTGTTGGGTGTGGGCGGGGGCATCGCCGCATACAAGGCCGCCCTGCTGTCCCGGTTGTTCTCCGAGGCCGGCCACCACGTGGTGCCCATGCCCACCGAGGCCGCCCTGCAATTCGTGGGTGCGCCCACGTGGGAGGCGCTCACGGGCGAGCACGTCTCGGGGTCGGTCTTCGACCGGATCGACATGGTCAACCACGTGGCCCAGGGCCAGGCCGCGGACCTCGTGGTGATCGCCCCGGCCACGGCGGACCTCATGGCCCGGGTGGCCCACGGGCACGCGGACGACCTGCTGACCACCACGGTGCTCGCGACCGCCGCGCCCGTGCTGCTGGCCCCGGCCATGCACACCGAGATGTGGCAGAACCCGGCCACGCAGCGCAACGTCGCCCTGTTGCGCGAGCACGGCCACACGGTCCTCGACCCGGCCAGTGGTCGGCTCACCGGCAAGGACAGCGGCCCGGGCCGGTTGCCCGAGCCGCAGGAGATCTTCGACGCCGCACTCGCCCTCGTGGCCCCGGCCTCCAGCTCCGACTCCGTCTCCGATGACGACGCCGCTCTACGCGGGCGCCGCGTCCTGGTCACCGCGGGTGGTACGCGCGAAGCGCTGGATCCCGTGCGCTTCCTGGGCAACCGGTCCTCGGGCAAGCAGGGCGTGGCCCTGGCCCGTGCCGCGCTCGACGCGGGCGCACACGTGCACCTGATCGTCGCGCACGTGGAGACCGAGCTGCCGAGCGGCGTCGACATCACGCGCGTGTCCTCGGCACGTGAGCTGCAGGACGCGACCCTGGCTGCCGCGCGCGAGGCCGACGTCGTGATCATGGCCGCGGCCGTGGCGGACTACCGCCCGGACACCGTGGGCGAGCACAAGATGAAGAAGTCCGAGGACGGCACGGACCCCGTGATCCGGCTGGTGCGCAACCCGGACATCCTGCGCGCCGTCGTGGCCCAGCGTGCCGAGCGCTCTCTCGAGCAGCTGATCGTGGGCTTCGCCGCCGAGACCGGGGACGCCGAGCACTCGGTGCTCGACTTCGCCCGCGCCAAGCTCGAACGCAAGGGCTGCGACCTGCTCGTGCTCAACGAGGTGGGCACGGACAAGGTCTTCGGTCGCGACGACACCGAGGTCACGGTGATCTCGGCCCGCTCGAGCGAGGACCGCGGGGCGCGCGGGACCAAGGACGAGGTGGCGAGGTTCGTGGTGCAGCGCATCGCCGAGGACATCCGCACCGACGGGTAATGTGGTCTCCCGTGAACGAAGCGAGCAAGCACCTGAGAATCTTCACGTCCGAGTCGGTGACCGAGGGGCACCCGGACAAGATCTGTGACCAGATCTCCGACTCGATCCTGGACGCCCTGCTGACCGAGGACCCCAATTCCTCGGTGGCCGTGGAGACCATGGTCACCACGGGCCTCGTGCACGTGGCGGGCGAGGTGAAGACGGACGCGTACGTGGAGATCCCCCACATCGTGCGCAAGACCCTGCTGGACATCGGGTACAACTCCTCCGTGCACGGTTTCGACGGCGAGTTCTGCGGTGTGTCCATCAGCGTGGGCGAGCAGTCCAACGAGATCTACGAGGGCGTGTTCACGTCCCTCGAGGAGCGTACCGGTGCCGCGCGTGACCCCCGGGACGCGCAGGGCGCAGGGGACCAGGGCATCATGTTCGGGTACGCCTCGGACGAGACCGACACGCTCATGCCCGCCCCCATCCTGTTGGCGCACCGGCTGTCCGAGCAGCTCACCCGGGTGCGCAAGACCGCGGTGCTGCCCGGTCTGCGCCCGGACGGCAAGACCCAGGTGACCCTGGGTTACGACGGGCACACCCCCGTCTCCGTGGACACCGTGGTCGTCTCCTCCCAGCACGCGGAGAACTACGACCTGGACCAGCTCACGCGCGATCTCACGACCAGCGTGATCAGCCCCGTCCTGGAGGATTCCGGACTGGACCTGTCCGCGACCAAGATCATCGTCAACCCCGCGGGCAACTTCGTACGCGGCGGGCCCGTGGGGGACGCCGGGTTGACCGGGCGCAAGATCATCGTGGACACCTACGGCGGCATGGCCCGCCACGGCGGTGGTGCGTTCTCCGGCAAGGACCCCTCCAAGGTGGACCGCTCCGCCGCGTACGCGATGCGCTGGGTCGCCAAGAACGTCGTGGCCGCCGGACTGGCCCGTCGCGCCGAGGTCCAGGTGGCCTACGCGATCGGCCAGGCCCGTCCCGTGGGCCTGTACGTGGAGACCTTCGGCACCGAGACCGTGGACCCCGCGCGGATCGAGCAGGCGATCTCCGAGGTCTTCGACCTGCGGCCGTTGGCGATCATCGAGGACCTGGACCTCAAGCGACCCATCTACGCCAAGACCGCCGCCCACGGTCACTTCGGCCGTCATGACCCCGACTTCACGTGGGAGCGCACGGACCGGGTCCAGGAGTTGCGTTCCGCCGCGGGGCTGTGAGCCCCGGCCCCGCCGGGAGGGAGCCCGTCATGCCGGAGTCTCCCAGGCTGGAGTCGGCGGGCACCGCGCGCCCGGACTCCGCGACTGCGGGTTCCGTCCCCGCGGACCGGGACACCCCCGAGCGGGACACGTCCGGTGAGCAGCTCGCGCTCGCGGGTCTGCCCGGGGCCGCACCCCCGGTCCAGCCGCGTACTTTGCCCCGAAAGGCCCTGGGCTCCGAGGGTCGCGCGGCGCGCGACCCCGTGGCCAAGGTCCTGCTCGAGGCCTACGTCCCGCACCTGGACCGGGTCTTCGACTACCGCGTCACCGCTGCCCTCGACGACCAGGCGGTCGTGGGGTCCAAGGTCTCGGTGGTTTTCGCGGGACGGAAGATGTCCGGGTGGGTCGTGGATCGCGTGGCCCACACGGACGTCCCCGAGGACCGATTGCTGCCCATCCGCCGTGTGCTCACGCCGCTGCCGGTGGCCCGCCCCGAGATCGTCGAGCTCGCGCAGGCCGTGGCCGAACGCTGCGCGGGCACGGTCGCGGACGTCCTGCGGGTCGCGATTGCCCCGCGGGTCGCGCGGGTGGACAAGGAGTTCGCGGCTCCCGAAGCCGCCGAGACGTCCGAGACGGGCGTCGTGAATGCGGACGACGACGCCGCGGTGCCGGCCGACCTATCAGCGGGCCCCGCTTCCGACGGCGCCGCCGATGCGGACCCGACCGCGGCCCCCGAGCCCGGCCGAGCGCCCTCGTCCCCCGTGGAGCCCGCGACGACCGGCTGGCAGCACTACACGGGCGGCCTGGAGTTCGTGGCGTCCGTGGGGCGTGGTGAGCCGGTGCGCGCGGTCGTGGAGGTACTGCCCTCGGCCGAGGACCATGACTGGGCGGGGCTGACCGCGACCGCCATGGCCACCGCGTACGCCGCTGGTCGTGGGGCTGTGGGCGTGGTCGCGGACCATAAGGCACTGGAGCGGCTCGAACGGGCGCTGTGCGAGCTGGTGGGGGAGGACGCCGTCGTCCGCCTGCACGCCGACGACGGACCCACGCCCCGCTACCGGGGGTTCCTCGAGCTCGCGCTCGGGAAGAAGCGCCTGGCTGTGGGCACGCGCTCCGCCGCGTACGCGCCGGTGCAGGACCTCGCGCTCGTGTGTTGTCATGACGACGGGGACGTGAACTTCGTGGAGCAGCGCGCCCCCTACCAGCACACGCGGGACGTGTTGTTGCTGCGCACCCAGCAACAGGGTATGGCCGCACTGTTCACGGGGTACGCGGTGAGTCCCGAGGTGCTGCGGCTCGTGGCCACAGGGTGGGCGGCGCGCGTGGCACCAGATCGCGCGGACCTGCGCCGGTTCTCCCCGCGCATCGAAGCGACCTCCGATTCCTACAACACCGCCCTCGACCCGCTCGCGGCGCGCGCCCGGTTGCCGCACGAGGCGTTCCGGGTGGCACGCGAGGCCCTGAAGTCCGGGCCCGTGCTCGTGCAGGTGGCGCGTAAGGGCTATGCTCCCGTGCTCGCCTGCCAGCGGTGCCGTACGCCCGCGCGCTGCCAGGCATGCGACGGGCCCCTCGCGCTGGATTCCGCCCACGCCGTGCCGGTGTGCACGTGGTGCGGGCGTCACGCCCATGACTGGCGGTGCGTGGAGTGTGGGTTCACCCGGGTGCGATTGAGCACGGTGGGGGCGTCCCGAACCGCGGAGGAGCTGGGCCGTTCGTTCCCGCAGGTGCCCGTGATCTCGTCGAGCGACCGCACCGTGCGGACCCGGGTGGGGTCCGCCCCGGCGCTCGTGGTGGCGACTCCGGGAGCGGAGCCCGTCGCGGACGGCGGCTACGCCGCCGCGCTGCTGCTGGACGGCAACCGGATGCTTGCCCGGCCGTGGCTACGTGCGGAGGAGCAGACCCTGCGCCGGTGGTTCAACGCCGCCGCCCTGGTGCGGGCGTCCTCCGACGGCGGCACCGTGGTGGTCACGGCGGACCTGGACCGTGCCGTCTCGGCGCTCGTGCGCTGGGACCCGGCTGGGCACGCAGAGCGAGAGCTGCGGGAGCGCCACGAGCTGGGTCTGCCACCGGCTGTGCGGACAGCGGCGCTGACCGGCCCGCGGGATGCCGTGGACGCCACCCTGCGGGACCTCGCGCTGCCCGAGCCCGTTCGTGTGGTTGGCCCCGCACCGGTGGAGCAGACTCCCGGCAATGGCGCCGACCTTGCTGAGACCGTCACCAACGACGCCGCCACTCTGGACGGTGCCGACGCCGCCCGCTCCTCGGAGCGCGGCGGGAACCGGCCCTACCGTGCGCTGCTGTTCTTCGGCTTCGGGATCGCGCCGCGGGTCACCGGTGCCCTGCGGGCGGAGAAGGCACGCGCCTCCGCGCTGCGCGAACACGCGCCGGTCACGGTGCGCTGCGACGTCGCCGACCTGCTGTAGGGCGCGTCACAGCCGTCGTCGACGGACCCTGACGTGCCGCGGATCGCGAGGCGGGACCCGGACCGCATGCGTGCACCAGGACTGGCTGAGCTGCTCAGTCAAATGTGTCGAATTGTTAATCCTCTTGCACGGGGTGGACGTGGCAGTCCTACCGTGGAGGGCACGTTCACGCGGGGTGGCACCGCGCACCGGGGCAAAGAGTCCCGGCGTACGCGCGAGTCATCACCGCAGACCCGTTCCCGAAAGGATCCGCATGTCGCTGCAGCTCATTGAAATTGTTCCCGCCGTGGCCGAGAAGGAGGCCGTGCGCTCGATCATCGATGCGACGTCGAGCGCTGTCACGCAGGCCTCTGCCGAACTCATCGAGTCCCAGGTGACGGCGGACCACGCTCGCGTGTTCGTCATCGTGGAGACGCAGCAGGACACGCCCGAGGGTCTTGCGCAGACCGTGCGCACGGCGCTGGGCGAGTCCGTCACCGAGGTCACCGGCCCGGACGAGGTACGCCTGGTGGGCGCGGAGCTCGAGGACATCAAGAAGCTTCGTGGCCAGACCGACTACCTCGTGGAGTGGGACATCCCCGCCGAAATCACCATGGAGCAGTACCTCACCCGCAAGAAGGCGAACGCGCCCAAGTACGCCGAGGTTCCCGAGGTGTCGTTCCTGCGCACCTACGTGCGCGAGGACACCGCCAAGTGCCTGTGCTTCTACAACGCTCCGGACGAGGACGCCGTGGCGCGCGCCCGCGCGGCTGTGGACACCCCCTTCGACCGGATGTTCAAGCTCGAGGTCTGAGTCCCGCGTCCACCCATCACCACCACCGGGTGCCCCAGCCCACCACGGGCCGCGGCACCCGGCGCACGCCCCGTCAGAACGGAACCCATGTCCCAGCCCAGTGCTTCGGCAACCCTCGAGACTGCCTCCGACCAGGAGCTCCTGGCCCCACTGACCGACTACCCGGAACACGGCCTGGTCCGGGCACGCGCGGCCGAGCGTGCCAGGGCCACCGACGAGGCGGACACCACCCCGTTCGAGACCCTGCGCGAGCTCGGGCAGCGGGGCCTGCTGGACCTGGGTCTCGGGGGCGGGGACCTGCGTGGACAGGCAGCCGTCGTCTTCGACCTCGCGGCCGAGTGCACGGCCACGGCGTTCTCACTGTGGGGCCACCGCTCCGGCCTCGAGTACCTCGACGCGGTGGGGGCGCCCGTCGCGGCTGAGCTACGCACCGGCGAAGTGCCGCTGTGCTCCGCCATGGCACCGGCGTTCAAGGCCGCGGCGGGCATCGGTGAGATCCCCGTGACGCTCACCCGCCGGGGGGACCACCTGGTGCTCGACGGCACCGTGCCGTGGGCCTCGAACCTGTACCCGGACGCCGTCGTGATCCTGCCGGTCGTCCGGGAGGACGGACGCCCCGCGATCGTCCGCACCCGGGTGGCGGACCGCGGGGTCAGCGTGCGGCCGCTGGAGAACCTCATGGCGCTCAACGCCACGGCGTCCGGCATCCTGCGCCTGGAGGGCGTGGAGATCGACGCGGAGCAGGACGTCCTCACCGAGGACGTCCCCGGGTTTCTGGCCACGGTCCGCGGACCGTTCCTGCTGCTGCAGACCTCGTTCTGCCTCGGTCTCTCCGCGGCGGCGCTGACGAGCGCGCGGGAGAACCTGGGCGGCGTCGGCGAGATGTTCCGCGAGGACCTGGACGACGCCGTGGCGGAGCAGCAGCGCCTGCGCGCGGACCTCGTGCGACTGGCACGGGAACCGCGTGCCGCCGCACCCCGCGAGCTCCTGCAGTTGCGCCTCGACGCAGCCCTGCTCACCGGCGAGGCCACCCGCCTGGAGGCGAAGATCGTGGGCGGCCGTGGCTACGCGCTGTCCTCGCCCACGGCGCGCCGCGCACGGGAAGCAGCGTTCCTGCCCGTCCAGTCGCCCACGGAAGGCCACTTGCGGTGGGAACTGCGCAGGCTCGGGTGAGGCACGGGCACGACGGCACCGCGGTGACCACGGATCCGGGCACGGCGCTGCGGGTGCACGGTGTCAGCAAAACCTACCCGGGGGCCTCCGACCCCGCCCTCGACGGCGTGGACCTCACCCTGCACCGGGGCGAGACCCTCTCCGTGCTGGGCCCCAGCGGTTCCGGGAAGTCCACCCTGCTGCGTGCCATCGCCGGGCTCGAGACCCTCGACGGAGGCAGCATCGAGTTCTCGGACCCTGACGCCCGCCTTGCCGTGGTCTTCCAGACCCCGGCACTGTTCCCCTGGCTGTCCGTGCGGCGCAACATCGCCCTCGGCGGCAGGTACCGGCGCAACCGCGACCGCTTCGACGACGAGCACGTGGGCGAGCTGCTCGAGATCCTCGGCCTCTCCCACCTCGCCCACACCCCCGTGCAGGAGCTCTCCGGCGGCCAGGCCCAGCGGGTCTCCGTGGGCAGGGCGCTCGCCGTGCGCCCGGACGTGCTGCTGCTCGACGAACCCTTCAGCGCGCTGGACCCCGCCACCCGCGAGGACCTGCAGCAGTGGCTGCGGCAGCTGACCACTGACCTCGGGCTGACGGTCTTCCTGGTCACGCACGACGTCGCCGAGGCCATGGTGCTGGGGGACCGCATCGGCTTCTTCGCCGGACCGCGCGGTTTTCGGCGGCAGTGGGTTCCGTCCCAGGACGGCACCACGGCCGGACAGATTCTCGCGACGTACCGCGGCACGGACGACGAGGCGGGAACCTGGGAGATATGAGCGGGTCTCTCACCACACGGCGGACCGTCCTGCGCGCCGGGACCGCGGCGGTGGCACTGACGGGTGCGGCGTGGGGCGCCGGTTCCCTCTACACGGGAACCCGCATCGGCAGCGGTGGTGACGGCGGCTCACGGCCCGTGCGCATCGGGTACCTGCCGATCACTGATGCCGCGCCTCTGCTGGTGGCCCACGCCAACGGCTACTACGACGACGCCGGGGTGGCCGTCGCGCGGCCCGTCCTGTTCCGCAGCTGGTCCTCACTGTCCGAGGCCTTCGTGGCGGGCAAGGTGGAGGCCATCCACATGCTCATGCCCATGGCCCTGTACATGCGCTACGAGCTGCAGGCGGACGTGCGGATCACGGCGTGGAACCACACGAACGGCTCTTCGCTCACTGTGCACCCGGAGATCACGGACCTGGCGGGGCTTGCCGGCCGCACCGTGGCGATTCCCGCGTGGTGGTCCATCCACAACGTGGTGGTGCAGAAGATGCTCCGCGCCGAGGGGCTGACACCCGTGATGCGTGAGAGCCCGTCCACGAGCGCCCGGACCGTGGCGCTGGTCCCGATGGCCCCCTCGGACATGCTGCCCGCACTGAACAACGGGGTAATCGGCGGGTACGTGGTCGCGGACCCGTTCAACGCGGCCGCGGAGGCGAAGCACGTGGGCACGATCCACCGGTTCCTGGGGGACGTGTGGCGGGAGCACGCCTGCTGCGTGACTATGCTGCGCGGGGAGCTGCTGAGGGATCGTCCCGAGCAGGCAGCGGGTTTCATGGACGCGCTGGTCCGCGCGCAGGCGTGGGCGCGGACAAACCGCCCCGAGACCGCGGCGGTGCTGGCCTCCGGCTACCTCCCGCAGCCGAAGCCCGTGATCCAGCGGGCCCTGACCTACACCGCGGCCGCGCACGCCGACGCGCTGCACCACCCTGACTGGCACGGCGAGTCCCTGGACTTCCGGCCCTACCCGTACCCGAGTTTCACGCAGGAGCTGGTGCGCGCGATGCAGGACACGGTGGTGGATGCCCCCGCCGGGTTCCTCACCGGGCTCGATCCTGCCACCGCGCACCGCGAGCTGGTGGACGACGCATTGGTGACCCGGAGCATCGCAAGGGCAGGCGGCTGGGGTGCGTTCGGGATGCGCGGCACCACACGCACCGAGGAGATCCAGGCATGAGTCCCACATCCCGCAGCACGCCCGAGAGCACGGGCACGGATCTCGCCGCCGCACCGTCAGCGGGTGGCACCGGCCCGGCCCCTGTCCGAGACTCCAGAGCGGGTGCGCACAGTGACCGAGCGAAATCGCCGTCCACGTCCCGGAGACGGGCGGGCGGGGGCGCCGGACGAGGTGCGGCCGTGGCTTGGGGCACGTTCGGTGTCCTCGTGACCGTGGCGGCGTGGTGGGCGTTCACCCACGCGGCCGCCGACGGGTCCACGATGATCGCGGCTTTCCGCCCCGAGCAGCTGCCAGGTGCCGTCGGTTCGCTCCTGGAACGGGGAGTTGTGGTCCAGGACGCAGTCACGAGTCTGTGGCGCCTGCTCGGCGGTCTGTTGCTGGCGACGGCGATCGGCGTGCCGCTGGGACTGGTGATCGGTTCCTGGCAACGGGTGCGGTGGGCGAGCGCGCCCGTGGTGCAGTTCCTGCGGATGGTCTCGCCGCTGTCGTGGGCACCGGTGGCCGTGGCCCTGTTCGGAGTGGGCAGTGCGCCGGTGGTCTTCCTCGTGGCGGCCGCCGCCGTGTGGCCGATCACCCTGAACACCGCGGCGGGGGTCGCCGCGCTGGACCCGGCCCACCTCCGGGTGGCACGTACCCTGGGCGCAACACCGTTCGAGCGGCTGCTCACGGTGGTGTTTCCGAGCATCCGTCCTTACGTCATGACCGGGGTGCGCTTAGCGCTGGGCATCTCGTGGGTCGTGCTGGTGCCCGCGGAAATGCTTGGGGTCAGCACCGGGCTGGGCTACGAGATCCTCAACGCGCGGGACCGTCTGGCCTACGACGAGATGCTCGTGGTGATCCTCGTCATCGGGCTGCTCGGCATCGCGCTGGACGCCCTCGCCCAGTGGCTGCTGCGGGAACGGGTGGTGCGCACCTGAGCGGGTCGGCGACGTCGCCCCCGGTCACCGTCCGGAGCGCTGGCTGCTGAAACCTTCCGGGCTGAAGACCCCAGGGCCGAGAACCGGGGGGCGAGTGCGGGGAACTGTGCACAGCGGTTCAACCGCGCTGGTGCAGCTCCCACGCCAGGTCCAGCAGGTCCCGCGCGGAGTCCTCCCAGGTGTGCTCGCAGATCCGCTCCAACCCCGCGAGCACGCGTTCGCGGGCCATGGTGGGGTTCGTGAGTTCGCGTACCCGGGCGGCGAACGCGGCGTCGTCGTCCGCGGGAGCGTAGCCGGCGGCATCGCCGGCGACCTCGCGGAAGATCGGCAGGTCGGAGCAGATGACAGGCGCACCCTCGGCGAAGGCCTCCACGAGCGGCAGGCCGTAGCCCTCCGCGCGGGAGGCCGTGATCAGCGCGGCGCACGAGGACAGCAGCTCGCGGTACTGCTCCTCGCCCACTCCGCCGTGGAAGACCACGCGGGCCCCGGCCGGCACCTGGGCCTGAAGCTCGGCGCGGCGCGCGGGGGAGATGCGCGAGAGCAGGTGCAGGGTGCGCCCCGGGAGGTGGGCCATCGCCCGCAGCAGGGTCTCCACGTTCTTGTACGGCAGGAACGAGCCCATGTACACCAGGTCCGTGCCGCGGCGTGAAAGCCGCGCGAGCGCCTCGTCCTCGGGGACCCCCGCTGACGGCGCCGCGTTGGCAATCACGCGCACGTCCCGTTTCGTGAGGCGGTGCGCAAGGATCTGCTGCCGGGAGGTCTCGGAGACCGTGGCCACGGCGTCGGCGCGGTTGAGCGTGAGCCGCTGGGGCCACCAGGCCTTGTGGTACGCGCGCCAGCCCCACTGCACCGGCAAGGGGAGATCGCCCGGGGGCTGCGGGTGCTCGTAGTAGATCAGGTCGTGCAGCGTGAGGATCAGCTTGTGGCGGCGCCCCAGCGAGCCCATGGTCTGCATGGGGGAGAACACGACGTCGGGTGCGTACCGGCTCAGCAGGGCGCCCGTGAGCACCTCGGCCGGGGACGTAACGGACGGGCCCAGCAGCGTGGGCAGACCGTCGGAGATCAGGGCAGCCTGGGCGGGATCGCTGATCAGTGCGGCGAGGCGGACGCGCGGATCGGAGGCGACTGCCCGGGCCGTGGCGGCGAGCAGTTCGGCGCTGTAGCGGCTGATCCCATCGTGGTGATCGGTGCGGATGTAGCGGGCGTCGAAGAGCAGCTTCACCGTTCGTGGGTCCCGTAGAGTCCGCGCGCGGTGGCCTCTTTGGTGAGCTGGTGCTCACCGGAGCCGGGGTCCACCGCGGGGATCATCCCGGTGAGTTGGTCCGGGGTGGAGGCGGTCGTGTCCGCGTGGGGTAACTGGTCGTAGCCCTCGAGGGGTTCCGGCGCGGGGGACGCCAGGAAGTCTTCGATGTAATCCGCCGCGAGC
Organism: Kocuria sp. PD6; assembly: GCF_031844145.1. Lineage (NCBI taxonomy): Bacteria > Bacillati > Actinomycetota > Actinomycetes > Micrococcales > Micrococcaceae > Kocuria > Kocuria sp. PD6. Next base: position 65,262 of record NZ_JAUZUS010000008.1, on the reverse strand, counting down.
TGTGGGGTCTCGTAGTGGATCAGGTGACCCACCCCAGGGATGATCTTGAGGCTGTGGCTGCGGATCCACGAGGCCATGGTGCGTTGCGAGCGCACGGAGCCCAATTCGTCCTGGTCGCCCACGATGAGCAGGGTGGGCATGGTCAGGTTCATCGCGACCTCCGCGACGGTGTGGGAGATCGACGCCTGATAGGCCTCGGTGAGCACGTCCCGGTTGGCGAAGGTGTTGAAGTAGGCCTGGTGCTGGCGCAGCGCGTAGTTGCGGATCGCCGGGTCCTCGGACTTGACCATCACGTCGGTCATGAGTTTCACGACGGCGTTCGAGGCCAGCAATTTGGTGCCCAGCCGCCGGGGGAGGGACGCGCCCGCGGAGTAGTAGAGCTCCGTGAGCTTGGTCAGCCGCCTTTGCTGTCCGGCCAGGGCGGGTTCTGAGATGGGGTTGAGCAGGATCAACCGTTCCACCATGGCGGGGTACTCCACGGCGAAGTGCGCGGCCAGGGTGGACCCGAAGGAGTGCCCCGCGAGCACGATGCCCGTCTCGCAGCCCGGATGAACGGCGTTATCGGTCAGTGCCTCGAGGAACTCGCGCACGAACTCCACGTAGCTGGGCACCGAGTGTTCTCGGTCAGGGAAGGGCTCCGAGCGTCCGAAACCGGGCAGGTCCGGTAGCACCACGTGGTATTTCTCGCGTAGGGCGGTTGCGATCAGCTGCAGACCGTGGTGGTCCCCGCGGAACCCGTGGAGCATCACGAGCAACGGTTTGTGCTTCTTGTCCGCGTCGTAGAACCAGTAGCGCACGCGGTACCCGTCCAATTGCACGCTGCGGCGTTCGGCGTAGGTGTTCTCCACGGGTCCTCCAGTCGTGCGGCGTCGGCGCATCCATGCTAGCCGGGAGAGGCGCGGTGGCGGGCTGGTCTAAACTGGGAGAAATCCCCACACGAGAACGGGGGACCAGGCTGTCACCGCGCCGGTACCGGGGCGAACGAGCATCCCCGGCCCATCCCCGTGAACTTTGAAGGCGAGGCACGTGAGCGAGCACAGCACCCCGGATGCGGGCACGGACTACGACGTCCAGCGCATCGAGGCCACCTGGTCCGGCTACTGGGAGGACAACCGGGTCTTCGCGCCCCGGGACGACGGTTCCGCTCCCCGGCGTTACGTCCTGGACATGTTCCCCTACCCCTCGGGGGACCTGCATATGGGCCACGCGGAGGCGTTCGCCATGGGGGACGTCGTCTCCCGCTACTGGCTGCACCGCGGGTACGATGTGATGCACCCGATCGGCTGGGACTCCTTCGGCCTGCCGGCGGAGAACGCCGCCATCAAGCGTGACGCCCATCCCGCGGAGTGGACCTACCGCAACATCGACACCCAGCGCGCCTCGTTCAAGCGCTACGCGATCAGCGTGGACTGGGACCGGGAGATCCACACGTCCGACCCCGAGTACTACCGCTGGACGCAGTGGCTGTTCCTGCAGTTCTACAAGCACGGGTTGGCGTACCGGAAGGACTCCCCGGTCAACTGGTGCCCCAAGGACCAGACGGTGCTCGCCAACGAGCAAGTGGTCAACGGTGCGTGCGAGCGCTGCCACACCCCTGTGACCAAGAAGTCCCTGAACCAGTGGTATTTCAAGATCACCGACTACGCCCAGCGCTTGCTGGACGACATGGGTGAGCTGGAGGGCCACTGGCCCGAGCGCGTGCTGGCCATGCAGCGCAACTGGATCGGGCGTTCCGAGGGCGCGCACGTGAAGTTCGTGATCGAGGGCGCCCCCGCCGAGGGCGCGGACCCCGAGGACACCTCCGGGCGTACCGTCACCGTGTTCACGACCCGCCCGGACACCCTCCACGGCGCCACGTTCTGCGTGGTCGCCGCGGACGCCGCGATCGCCCAGGAGATCGTGGCCCCCGAACACGCCGACGCGCTCGCCGCGTACCGGGAGGACGTCAAGGCACTGTCGGACATCGAGCGTCAGGCCTCCGACCGGGAGAAGACCGGTGTGTTCCTGGGCCGCTACGCGGTCAACCCCCTCACGGGCGAGAAGCTGCCGGTGTGGGCCTCGGACTACGTCCTGGCTGATTACGGCACCGGCGTGATCATGGCGGTGCCCGCCCACGACCAGCGGGACCTGGACTTCGCCCGGGCCTTCGACCTGCCCGTGCGCGCGGTCCTGGACACCGGCGAGGAGGACCCCGCGAGCACGGGGGTCGCCACCACCGGTGACGGCACCCTGATCAACTCCGGACCGCTGAACGGGCTGTCCAAGGCGGAGGCGGTGGCCAAGGCCATCGAGATCGTCACTGAGGCCGGGACCGGCGAGCATCACGTGAACTTCCGACTGCGGGACTGGTTGCTGTCCCGGCAGCGGTTCTGGGGTGCACCGATTCCCATCGTGCACTGCCCCTCGTGCGGTGAAGTGCCCGTGCCCGAGGACCAGCTGCCCGTGCGGCTGCCCGAGGACCTGCGCGGTGAGCAACTCGCGCCCAAGGGCAGGAGCCCGCTCGCAGCGGCGTCGGACTGGGTCACCGTGGCGTGCCCCGCGTGCGGCGGGCAGGCCACGCGCGACACCGACACCATGGACACGTTCGTGGACTCCTCGTGGTACTACCTGCGCTACGCGTCCCCGCACGACGACGCTGCGCCGTTCGACCGCGCCGAGGTGGACCGGTGGCTGCCCGTGGACCAGTACGTGGGCGGTGTGGAGCACGCGATCCTGCACCTGCTGTACTCGCGGTTCTTCACCAAGGCGCTCTACGACTTCGGGTTGATCGGGTTCCAGGAGCCGTTCAAGGCGCTGCTGAACCAGGGTCAGGTGCTCAACGGGGGCAAGGCCATGTCCAAGTCCTTGGGCAACGGCGTGGACCTGGGTGAGCAGCTGGACGAGTTCGGCGTGGACGCCGTGCGCCTGACCATGGTCTTCGCGTCACCGCCCGAGGACGACGTGGACTGGGCGGACGTGTCCCCGCAGGGCGCCCAGAAGTTCCTGGCCCGCGCGTGGCGCCTCGCGAAGGACTGCACGGCCGCCCGGGACGCGGACGTGACCACCGGGGACCAGGCGCTGCGCCGTGCGACCCACAAGACGGTCGCGGACGCCGAACAGCTGCTCGACGCGCACAAGTTCAACGTGGTGATCGCCCGGACCATGGAGCTCGTGAACACCGTGCGCAAGGCCATCGACGCGGGCTGCGGTCCGGCCGATCCCGCCGTGCGCGAGGCCACCGAGGCCGTGGCGATCCTGCTGAGCCTCGTGGCGCCATACACCTCCGAGGACATGTGGCACCTGCTCGGGCACGAGGACTCCGTGGTGCGCGCCCCGTGGCCCACCGTGGATCCCGCGCTGCTCGTGGAGGACACCGTCACCGCGATCGTGCAGATCAAGGGCAAGGTCCGTGACCGGTTGCAGGTCCCCGCGGACATCACCGACGAGGACCTCGAGGCCGCGGCCATGGGATCGGAGGCCGTCCAGCGCCTGCTGTCCGAGGCCACGGTGCGCAAGGTCATCGTGCGCGCCCCCAAGCTCGTGAACATCGTGGTCTGATGTTCTCGCGCGAGCCCCGGAGCCCGTCCCCCCGTTCCACCGAGCGGGAGGGCGGGCTCCGCCCGTGCGGAGATGCGGCCTCTATGTCTGTCGGCGCGCCGTCAGCGTCCCCGTCTGCGTCCGCTTCCGCGTCCTCGGGGGACGACGACGCCGCGCCGCCCCGCGTCGCCGTCGTCACCGACAGCGCCGCCGCCCTGCCGGACTCCTGGCTCCGCGCGTTCGAGGACGCACCGGGCTTCGCGCTCGTGGACATGCCCGTGCTGATCTCCGGTCAGCTCTACACGGCCTGTGAATCCGACACCCTGTCCTCGCTCGTCGTTGCGCTCGCGGAGGGCACACCCGTGACCACGTCCCGGCCGGCCCCGGGGCAGCTGCGTGCCGCGTACCGGCGGTTCGAGGAGGAGGGGTACGACGCCATCGTCTCGGTGCACCTGTCGGGGGAGCTGTCCGGGACGGTGGGCGCCGCCCGGATTGCTCGCCAGGACATCGGGATCCCCGTGCGGATCGTCGACACCGCGAGCGCCGGTCTGGGGCAGGGTCTGGGGGTGCGCGCGGCACTACGGGCAGTGGCGTCGGGCGCGGGGATCGACGACGTCGCTGCGGCCGCATGTGAGACCGCCGCCCAGGCACAGGTACTGATTCAGGTGCGCTCGCTGGAAACCCTGCGCCGGGGTGGACGGGTGAATCCGACCACGGCGATGGTCGGTTCCATGTTCCAGCTCAAACCGCTGCTGAGCATGGCCGAAGGCAAGATCGTGACCGTGGAGCGGCCGGTGTCCTTGTCGCGGGCTAAGGCGCGATTCATGGTGCTGGCGGGGGAGGCTCTGGCCCACGCAGAGACCGACCGGCCGGTGTTGTGTATCCACCACGTCGCGGACCCGCACGGGGCGCGCGAGATCGGTGAGGTGCTCATGGATCGCTACCGCCCGGACGCGGAGCTCGTGATCAGTGACCTGCCCCCGGTGCTCAGCGCGCACGTGGGGCTCGGAACGAAGGCCGCGGTGATCGAGGGCCCCACGTCCCGGCCCGTGTGGCACGGCGGGCGGGCTGCACAACCGCACCCCTGATCCGCGTGTCGCCCGAGTAATCCACCGGTGGCGTCGCGCACCCACGAGCCCTGTCGCCCGTGCGGTGGGGTGGGCGCATGAGCGGAATCGATTTCAGGGGACGGCGCCGGTTCCGGGACAGTGAGGCCACGGAGCGGTTGACGGCGCTCTTGCGGGAAGACCGGCAGTCGGGTGCGGGGCTGCCATGGGCGGAGCCAGGGCCCGATCGGAATGGTGATGTGGCCGGCCGTGGTGCGACGGGTCGCCGTGCTGCTGGCCATAATGAAAAGGGCGCCGATCTGGCTCCGGACGGTGGTGCTGAACCGGCCGACGACGCCGCCGATGGTGCCACCGGTCCGTCGCTCAACGCAGACCCGGTGTCCGAGCACTCCCGGCATCGCGAGGACGTCGTGGTCCGTCGGCACATTGCTCGCCCCGCGCTGGTAGCACTGTGCGCCGTGCTGTTGGTGGCCCTCGGGATCGGGGGCTGGAACCTGCTCCCCGATGGACAGGGGGACGACGTCGTCACCTCCACTTCCGTGAAATCGGAGGGAGCCGTCGCCGGTGCGGATGGTGCGGGGGCAGATGAGGGTTCCGACCGCGCTGACGCCGCCCGTGAGGGCACTGAAGCCACCGGCCGGGACGACACAGCACCTCACGGGGTGTCCGGATCCGCGACGTCCTCAGGGCTCGTCGGGGGAGCCGGAGCCGGTTCAGCGGGCGACGGTACCGCCTCCGCCGAAGAAGCCGGGGTGCTCACGGTCCACGTGATCGGGGAGGTCAAGGACCCATCCGTGGTGACGCTGTCCCCGGGTGCGCGCGTCATGGATGCGGTGGCGGCAGCCGGTGGATTCACGAAGGGTGCGGTGAAGGACCGGATCAACCTGGCGCAGCCCGTGAGCGACGGCGACCAGATCACGATTCCCAATGCGGAGAACGTCGATCGGGTGGCCGAGGCTGCCGCGCAGGGCGGTTCCGTGAATGGCGCCGGGACCGGTGCCCCGGCCGAGGGAGCAGCGAACAGCGCCAGCATTAAGACTGGAGTGAGCGGTAGTGCTTCCGAGGGTGGCGCGGCCACGGGAGGTTCATCGTCCGGATCAGGCGCTGCGGCTAAGGCGGGTGGTGCGGCCGCCCTGCCCGGCGGCGCCCCGGTCAACCTCAACACGGCCTCGCAAGCGGAGCTCGAGACCCTGCCTCGCGTGGGACCGGTCCTCGCACAGCGGATCGTGGAGTTCCGCACCCAGCACGGCCCGTTCACCTCCGCGGAACAGCTCGACGACGTCAGCGGGGTGGGTCCCGCCATGCTGGAGGCACTGCTACCACTGGTCACGGTGTGAGCGTGCGATGGGACCTGCGCCTGGTCCCGGTTGCCATCACCGCGTGGGTGTGCGGATCGCTGACACTACGTGCCGGGTGGACCGTGGGGGCCGTGGGGGCTCTCGGCTGCGTCCTGGTCTTCGGCCTCGCGTGGTGCGCACCCGCTCTTCTCGACCGGTCTCGCATCCGGCGGGCGAACCGCGGGCCACGAGGGAAAGCGCCCGCCTCGGCACAACGCAGCTGTCCGCCGGCCGGGCAGCCGAGCCGCGCGCGATCCTGGACGCATGCGTCGGACGCGCACGGAGGTTCCTCCTCCCATGGATGCCCGCGGCCATCATCCAGCGAGTCCCGCGCCCGGATGAGGTCCCTCCCGCCCAGCCTGGCTGTTCTGGCGGGGGTCGTGGCGCTGAGCGCCGCCGCGGCCATCACGACGGCGCTCGCCGCCACCGCACCGTCCCGCGACTTCCTGGCCGAGCATCCTCCCGGTTCCGTGGTCCGCGTCAACGCCACGGTCACCGGGATGCCCCGCGAATACACGGGCTCACCGGCGCCAGGGGAGCAGGAGGCATCGCGCGGCGTCGTCGTACCCCTGGCCGTCCACGCCGCGGACGGGAAGGCCGCAACCGCCGAACTCACGGTGTTCGCCGCCCACCCCGGGTGGGACGGCCTGCGCGACGGGGACACCGTCAACGCTGTGGTGAACGTGACACGCACCGCGGACCCGGCGCGGCTCACTGCCCGGGCCACCTCCCCACCCACCGGATGCGATCACGGCTGCCGGGGAGCCCGGCCCGGACTGCTGGACACCGTGCGCGCGAACCTGACCCGGGTGTCCGGACGGTTCGGTGCAGTGAGCGCCGGGTTGATCCCCGGCATGACCGTGGGAGACACCTCCCAGCTGCCCGAGGCGCTGGCGCAGAGCATGAAGGACACCGGACTGACCCACCTCACGGCCGTCTCCGGGTCCAATTGCACCGTGGTGATGACCCTGACCGGGTACGCCGCCCTGACCCTGGGCGCGGGGCGGCGACTGTGCGTGGGTATCGGGCTCGCCGCGCTCGCCGGGTTCGTGCTGCTCGTGGGCCCCGACCCCTCCGTCCTGCGCGCCGGCGTCATGGGTGCACTCGGCGGGGCCGCCATGCTCAGCGGCCGCGCCGGCGTCAGCCTCAATGCCCTGTGCGTCGCCGTCACCGGCCTGGTGCTCGTACAACCGCCCCTCGCCATCGATTTCGGCTTCATCCTCTCCGTCCTCGCGACCGCCGGCATCGTCGTGAGCGCCCGCCCCGTGACCCGCGTCCTCGCCTCCCGGATCCCCACAGCGCTCGCCGCGTGCATAGCCGTGCCCCTCGTCGCCCAACTGTGGTGCGGGCCCGCCCTGCTCGTGCTCAACCCTGCTCTGCCCCTGTACTCGTTGCCCGCCAACATGGCCGCCGCCCCTCTCGTTCCCGTGGTCACCGTCGCCGGTCTTCTTGCAGTATGCGTCCTGCTCGCGGGGCACCTGGCCTCACCCGCTCTGAGCTGGCTGCTCCCCGGCGCCCACGACGCCGCGGCGCTCGCCGGCTGGGAGCGCGCCGCCTCCCTGCCCGTGGGCGCCGCCTCGGTTCCCGCGCGGGTCATTGCGTGGCTCGCGGACGGTTTCGCCGCCCTGCCCGGCGCGCAGCTGCCCTGGCCGGGCGGTGTCCCGGGGATTGTCATCCTCACCGCGGTCACACTGCTGTTCCTCGGCATCCTGCACGGGGTGGACCACCGCCTGCGTCAGGCACCACCCATCGCGGGCACGGTCGACGCCTCATCGGCCCCGCCGCCCGAGCCCGATGCCGTATGGCGCGTTCGCGCGCGCAGGCTACGGGTAAGACGTCGCGTGCTCGCGGTGATCGCGTCCCTCGCGGTGGTCGTGTTGGTCGTCCTGGGTGCGGTGTGGTGGTTCCGACCGGCGCCCGCGTGGGAGTCCGTGGTGTGCGACGTCGGGCAGGGAGATGCCGTGCTGCACCGCACCGGGGAGCACAGCGCGGTGCTCGTGGATGGCGGGCCCGACCCCAGGGCTCTGCGTCGCTGTCTCGACCAGGCGGGCATCACGCACCTGGACGCGGTGATCGCCACGCACAACCACGACGACCACGTGGCCGGCCTGGAGGGGCTCTCCGATGCGGTGGATGTGGAGCGGGTGTGGTACTCCACGGCCGGGACGGAGCTACCACGCGAACTGGCACCGCTCGCGGAGAAGGCCGAGCAGCCTGCGCCCGGGGCACGACTAACCGCCGGACCGCTCACGGTCGAGGTACTCGCCCCGCGGGTCACGCCTACTGCAACGGGCGGAATCCCGCGCGCTCCCGTGCACAGCCGGGTGAGTTCGGAGGACGAGAACAATGCGTCCCTCGTCCTGCTCATCACCCGCACCGCTGACCAGGGGACCACCACCTGGTTGACCGCGGGGGACCTCGAAGCCGATGGGTACCGAGCGGCCACCAGGCTCCTGCCAATAGCAGCCGCCCCACACGCAGATGTGTTGAAGGTCTCCCACCACGGCGCGCGCAACGGTGGGACCGACATCATCAGGGACTCAGATCCCGCCCTGGCGGTGATCTCGGTGGGGGAGGGCAACAGCTACGGCCATCCCCACCCCGCAACCGTGGCGGCCCTGCAGGAGACCGGGGCGGCGGTGGTGCGCACGGACCTCAGCGGTTCGTTGTGGATCCGCAAGGAAGGGAATCAGCTCGTGGTCTCGACACGGTGACCGCGCGTCAAGCCACTGGGTGCACCGGGTTCGTCGCGTGTGGCTCACGTTTCTTGTTCCAATGCCTCACCCGTCCACACCGGGCCACGGCATGTCCCCACCCGGCGCTAGCATGAGGACCACAGCGGCGCCCTCCCATGCCGCGCGCACCTGAGGAGTTCCGATGCCCCCAGCCCGTCGCAAGGCCGCCGCGCCGCCGCAGACCTCGTGGCGGGACGTCACCCCGCAGCCGCTCGTGCTGGCCTCCGGCTCCGACGAGTACATCCTGCAGCGCATCAAGGACTCCCTGCGGGACCAGACCCGGGAGCAGCGAGGGTCGTGCGAGGTCACGGACATCTCCGCCGCCGACTACGAGAGCGGGAGCTTGGCCGTGGTCACGAGCCCCTCCCTGTTCGACGACCCCAAACTCGTGTGCGTCCACGACCTCGCGAGCATGCACGAGAACCTCCTCGCGGACGGCCTGTCGTACGTGGCCAACCCGGACCCGGACGTGACCGTGCTGTGGGAGCACTCCGGGGGTAACCGCGGCAAGAAACTACTGGACGCTCTCAAGGAGTCGGCGCTCGTCCTCGATTGCACGCCGCCCAAATCGGACCGCGACAAGACGGCCTTCGTCCTAGCCGAGTTCCGCGCGCACGGCAAACGCATCGAGCCGGACGCCGCCCGCGCCCTCGCCGCGGCCGTGGGCACGAGCACCGCGGAGCTCGCCGCCGCGTGCGCGCAGTTGATCGCGGACGGCCCGCTCACGGTGGATCACGACCTCGTGGAGAAGTACTACGGCGGGCGCGTGGAGGTCACCGCGTTCCGCGTCGCGGACGCCGCGGTGGCCGGTAACGCGGATCAGGCCCTGAAGCTGTGGCGGCAAGCCGTGGACGTGGGAGTGGACCCGGTCCCCATGGTCGCCGCGCTGGGCTCCAAGATGCGGTTGATCGCGCTGACCGCAGGATCCCGCGGGGGAGCGGGAGCACTTGCGCGGGACGTGGGCGCGGCGCCGTGGCAAGTGGAGCGCGCGCAGAACGAGGCCCGCCGGTTCACCGCCGGGGACGTGGCCGCCGCCCTGCAGGCCGTGGCCGAGGCCGACGCCCAGGTCAAGGGTGCGTCCCGGTCCCCGTACTTCGCGGTGGAGCGGGCGATCACCGTGATCGCGACGTCCGGTCACCACTGAGGGGCCATCTCCGAGGGTCACCATTGCGATCCCGGAAGACCCGGGGAAAGACTGCGGGCCCGGCACCGAGAAACGGTGCCGGGCCCGCAGGCGTCCTGTGCGGACGGGGTCAGTCGATTCAGATCTTGGCGACCTTCTTGGCCAGACCGGACTTCTTGTTGGCCGCGGTGTTCTTGTGCAGCACACCCTTGGACACGGCCTTGTCGAGCTTGCGAGACGCGTTGCGCAGCGTCTCGGTCGCAGCTTCCTTGTTGCCGGACTCGACCGCGGCGTCCACCTTGCGGATCAGGGTCTTGAGCTCGGACTTGTAAGAGTTGTTGCGCAGGCGAGCCTTCTCGTTGGTGAGGATGCGCTTCTTCTGCGACTTGATGTTGGCCACGTGTAACTCCTAGAACGTTTGCGGAAGTAGGTCAGTGAGGGCTCACGGATGGTCATCGACTGAGTTGTGAGAGTGGGGATGCTCGGTGGCAACCATCCGCTGTGCCCGACGACCAGCGCGGACACACAGCGATCCACTTTAGCAGATCGCCGGCCGCGGCGCCGGTCAGTGGCGGGCGCGGGTGGCGAGCTCCGCGGCCACCGCGTCGAAGCGTGAGCGGGCGAGCACCGCGCCCTCCCGGCGCACGTCCTCGGGGCGCACGGGGATGATCCGGTCGATCCGGGCCTCGGACGGGCGGCCCGAGCGGTCCCAGTCGCCGGTTCCCACGTCCACGAAGTCGGGATCGTCGTGGGTCGCGGTGTCGTGGTCCTTGGAGGTGAGCATCACGCACAGCACGTACTCCCCGGCGCGGTCCACGATCAGCACGGGACGGTCCTTGCCGCGTGAGTGGTCCTCCTCGTAGGGTACCCAGGTCCACACGACCTCGCCCGGATCGGGGCGACCATCCGGGTGGGGGTCGTAGTGCGGGGTCACCGGCCCCGTCCAGTCACCGGGGTAGAGCCGGGAGGTGCCGGCGGGCGACGTCGTCGTCCCCGGCGCGGCGGCCCGATCGCGGCGCGCGTGCCCGGAGGCGTCCCGGGGCAACGGCGCGCGGCCGGCGTCTCGCCGCCCGCGCAGGGTCCGCGAGACCCGCTGGTACATCCGGTAGGCCCGCAGGCCCTGGCGCGCGAGGCGCATGAAGTCAGCCATGTGCTCATCGTAGGGGCAGCGGTTCGTCCGTTGCCGCGGAACGTGGGAAACTGGGGAGTCATCCGATCGAAAGGACCGCCCGTGTCACCGTTGGCCGTCAATCCACCGGTTCCCGCCTCGACCGACCCCTCGGTGATCAGGAACTTCTGCATCATCGCCCACATCGACCACGGCAAGTCCACCCTCGCGGACCGGATGCTGCAGGCCACGGGCGTGGTGACGCCCCGGCAGATGAAGGCCCAGTACCTGGACCGCATGGACATCGAACGCGAACGCGGGATCACCATCAAGTCCCAGGCGGTGCGGATGCCGTGGAACGTGGACGGCACGGACTACGCGCTGAACATGATCGACACGCCCGGGCACGTGGACTTCACGTACGAGGTCTCCCGGTCCCTGGCCGCGTGCGAGGCCACGATCCTGCTCGTGGACGCCGCCCAGGGGATCGAGGCGCAGACGCTGGCCAACCTGTACCTCGCGATCGAGAACGACCTCACGATCATCCCGGTGCTCAACAAGATCGACCTGCCGGCCGCGCAGCCGGAGAAGTACGCTACTGAACTCGCCAATCTGATCGGCGTGGAACCCGAGGACGTGCTCAAGGTCTCGGGCAAGACCGGTGAGGGCGTCGAGGAGCTGCTGGACACGATCGTGCGCCAGGTCCCGGCGCCCCAGGGGGTCAAGGACGCGCCGTCGCGTGCCATGATCTTCGACTCGGTGTACGACACCTACCGCGGCGTGGTGACCTATGTGCGCGTGGTGGACGGGACGCTGTCCCCGCGAGAGCGGATCCAGATGATGTCCACCGGGGCCACCCACGAGCTGCTCGAACTCGGTGTGATCTCCCCGGAGCCGGTGCCCTCGCAGGGGCTGAGCGTGGGGGAGGTGGGCTATCTGATCACGGGCGTGAAGGACGTCCGCCAGTCCCGCGTGGGTGACACGGTCACGGGCCAGACCAAGCCCGCGCAGCAGTCCCTGGGTGGGTACGAGGACCCCAAGCCCATGGTGTTCTCGGGACTGTTCCCCGTGGAGGGTTCGGACTACCCCGTGCTGCGGGACGCCCTCGAGAAGCTCCAGCTCAACGACGCCGCCCTGGTGTACGAACCCGAGACCTCCGCCGCGTTGGGCTTCGGCTTCCGTTGCGGTTTCCTGGGGCTGCTGCACCTGGAGATCACCCGCGACCGGCTCGAACGCGAATTCAACCTGGACCTGATCTCCACCGCGCCGTCCGTGTCCTACAACGTGACGCTCGAGGACAACTCGGAGGAGCAGGTTACTAACCCGTCCGAGTTCCCGGAGGGGCGGATCCTGGAGATCCGCGAACCCATGGTCTCGGCCACCATCCTGGTGCCGTCCGAGTTCATCGGCGCGGTCATGGAACTGTGCCAGTCCAAGCGCGGTGAGATGAAGGGGATGGACTACCTCTCCGAGGACCGCGTGGAGCTGCGCTACCGGTTGCCGCTCGCGGAGATCGTCTTCGACTTCTTCGACCAGCTCAAGTCCAAGACCCGGGGCTACGCGTCCCTGGACTGGAAGGCGGACGGCGAGCAGGCCGCGGATCTCGTGAAGGTGGACATCCTCCTGCAGGGCGAGCAGGTGGACGCGTTCAGCGCGATCACCCACAAGGACAAGGCGTACTCGTACGGTGTGCTCATGACGGGCAAGCTGCAGAAGCTCATCCCGCGTCAGCAGTACGAGGTCCCCATCCAGGCCGCGATCGGTTCCCGGATCATCGCGCGCGAGAACATCCGCGCGATCCGTAAGGACGTGCTCTCCAAGTGCTACGGCGGTGACATCTCCCGTAAGCGCAAACTGCTCGAGAAGCAGAAGGAGGGCAAGAAGCGCATGAAGATGGTGGGCCGCGTGGAGGTCCCCCAGGAGGCCTTCGTGGCCGCGCTGTCCTCGGACGAGGACACCGGGAAGGACAAGAAGAAGTAATGCCCGCCCAACCGGAGGGTGATCCCGCACCCCGGGACGGCGCGCTCCCCGCGGCATCGGTCGCCCGTGCCACCGATCGCACCCTGAGCCTGTACGTCCACGTCCCGTTCTGCGCGGTGCGCTGCGGGTACTGCGACTTCAACACCTACACCATGGACCAGCTCGGGGACGGCGTCTCCCAGCGCGACTACCACGCCGACGCCGCCGCGGAGGTCCGCTTCGCCCGGTCCGTGCTCGACGCCGCCGGGGCACCGCCGCGCGCGCTGCACAGCGTGTTCTTCGGCGGGGGTACGCCCACCCTTCTGCCCGCCCGGGAGCTCGCGCTCATGCTGGAGCAGGCCCGGGAGAGCTTCGGGCTGGCCCCGGACGCCGAGGTCACCGTGGAGGCCAACCCCGACTCGGTGAGCGAGGAGACGTTCGACGTGCTCGCCGCGGCCGGGGTTACCCGGGTGTCCTTCGGGATGCAGTCCGCGGTGCCCCACGTGCTGCGCGTGCTGGAACGCACGCACACGCCGGCGAACGTCCCGCGCGCCGTCGGCTGGGCCAAGGACCGCGGACTGGGCGCGAGCGTGGACCTGATCTACGGTACGCCGGGGGAGAGCGTGGCCGACTGGCGCACCTCGTTGGAGGCCGCGCTGGCCATGGACCCCGACCACGTCTCCGCGTACTCCCTGATCATCGAGGACGGCACCAAGCTGGCCGCCCAGATCCGCCGCGGTGAGGTGCCGGACGTGGATCCGGACGACCAGGCGGAGAAGTACACGCTCGCGGACGCGCTGCTGCGCGAGGCCGGGTTCGAGTGGTACGAGGTGTCCAACTGGTCCCGCGCGGCCCACGGGCGCAGCGCGGTGCAGAACCGCAGCGGGCACAACCTCGCGTACTGGCGCAATCAGGACTGGTGGGGGATCGGCCCGGGGGCGCACTCACACAGTGACGGCGTGCGCTGGTGGAACCTCAAGCACCCGTTGCCCTACACGGCCGCCGTGCGCCGGGGTGACTCACCGGCCGTGGGCCGCGAGACCTTGGATGGCGAGACGCAGTACGTGGAACACGTGATGCTCGGGATCAGGATCCGTGAGGGACTCCCGCTCGAGGGGCTGCGCCCGGAGGGGCGGCACGCGGTGGCCGGATTGATCGCCGACGGCTGGCTGGACGGCGCCGCCGCCCTCCGCGGGTCCGCGGTCCTCACGGACGCGGGGCGTCTGATGGCCGACGCCGTGACGCGCCGCTTGCTCGACTGGTGACCGTGTCAGGAGTTGCGGGCCGCGAACGTGTCGTAGAGGTGGGTGTTGAACCGGTACTGGTGCGGTTCGCCGCGGTTGACCTTCACGCCCGCGCGCACGGAGGTGATGGCCAGGAACAGCCAGGTCACGGCGGCGATGACCGAGAAGAGCCATCCGATGAACGGGATGAGTGAGAGCACGATGCCCACGAGGATCACCAGGGTGGGCAGCATGGTGTAGTTGGCGGCTTCCCGGGATTCCTGAGCGGTGAAGGGACCACGGTCCTTGAACACCCGGTGGATCATGTAGCTGGGCAGTACGCCCACCACGCCACCCAGGTGGGCGAGGGTGGCCCACTGCCGGTCCTGGGACACGTCCAGGGGTTGCGCCACGGGGGCCACGGACTCGAACGGAGTCTCGGCGGAGCGAGTGGAGGGGGAGGGAGCAGCGTCAGTCACGAGCGGGTGTGCCTTTCACGGGCGGTAGCCATCCGGGTCGGAGGACGCCGGTGCTCCCATCCTACGGTCGTTCCCGCGTGGCTCGCGCCGGACGACGACGCCAGGCGTCACCCACGCTGGGGGTTACCGCTAACGCGGGTCACCGAAGCCGTGGACCACCGGCTGCGAGCGCCGTCGACGTCGTGGGTCGCCGCAGGTCAGGCGCAGCCCGGGTCAGGAATCGGCGGCGTCCGGGGCGGTGAGGAAGTCGATGAGCTCCTCCACGCGGCCCAGCAGGGCCGGTTCGAGGTCTGCGTACGTGTTCACTCGTGCAAGGATCGCCTGCCACGCCCGCCCCACGTCCTGGGGTGTGCGGTGCGGTAGGCCCAGCGCGCGTGCCATCCCGGTCTTCCAATCCACCCCGCGCGGGATCACGGGCCACTCCCGGATCCCCAGGGCGCTGGGCTTCACGGCCTGCCAGATGTCCACGTAGGGGTGTCCGAGGATGAGCACGTTGTCCCGGGCACCCGGGACCGCGAGCGCCTCCTGGGCGATCCTGGACTCCTTGGAGCCCGCGACCAGGTGGTCCACGAGGATCCCGAGCCGACGCTGCGGGCCGGGGTGGAACTCGGCGATGGCTGAGGGGAGGTCGTCGATCCCGTGCAGGGGTTCCACCACGGTGCCCTCGACCGCGAGGTCGTGGCCCCACACCTTGGCCACGAGCTCGGCGTCGTGGTACCCCTCGACCCACACACGCGACTCCTTGGCCACGGACGCGCGCAGGTTCTCGACCTCGACCGACCCCGAACGCGTGATCCGGGGCTTGGCCGGGGCGCTGCGGGTCTCGGGCGGGCCCAGCCGCACGGGTTCGCCGTCCAGGAGGAAGCCCGGGCCCAGGGGGAAGGACTTCACGCGCCCGTGCCGGTCCTCCAGACCCACCACGCGCATCCCGCCGATGGTCTCCACGCCCACGACGGCGCCCACCCACCCGGTCTCCACGTCTTCGAGCACCATGTCCCGGGCCACGGGGACGTCCCGGGAGACGGCACCGGTGCGGGCGACGTCGGGACTGCCTAGGTCCTGGGGACCCCAGGACCAGCCGGATGCGTTCACGGGCGACTCCTCGACGTCGTGCCGCGGCGCGAGCGCGCCGCCGGGCAGGCGAATCAGCCGCGAGCGTATCAAAATCGGCCCCTGACCCACGGGCCCGGGACTGCCAGGATTAGCACTGTGAACTCTTGAGTGCCAGAATTACCAGCAACGGGAGGTGAGACACATGGAGCATCCGCGCCGAGCGCAGATCCTGCGCGCCATCGTGGAGGACTACGTCCATTCGCGTGAACCCGTGGGGTCCAAGGCGCTCGTGGAACGCCACCGCCTACCCGTCTCCTCCGCCACGGTGCGCAACGACATGGCCGCCCTCGAGGAGGACGGGCTGATCGTGGCCCCGCACACGAGCTCGGGGCGGATCCCCACGGACCGAGGTTACCGCGAGTTCGTCAACCAGATCGCAGCCCTGGAGCCCCTCACCTCCGCCCAGCGCCGCGCGATCCAGGTGTTCATGGACGGTGCCCAGGACCTGGACGACATCATGGAGCGCACCGTGCGCCTGCTCGCCCAGCTCACCCACCAGGTGGCCGTGATCCAGTATCCCGTGCGCACCGGGATCACCGTGCGCCACGTGGAACTCGTGGACGTGGGGGACGCCCGCGTACTCGTGATCCTGATCCCCACCACCGGACGCGTGGCCCAACGCACCGTGGAACTGCCCGTCACCCTGACCGAGGCCCAGCTGCTGGAGCTGCGCGCCCACGTGCTCGCACGCCTGCTCGGCACGCCCGTGGAAGACGTCCCCGACGCCGCCGTGACCCTGCCCCCGGCCCTGCCCGAGGAACTGCGCGACGCCGGGACCGCGGTGACCGGGGCGCTCGCGGTGCTCGCAGCGGTGTCGGACGAACACCGCCTGGTGATGGCCGGGACCGCGAACCTCGCGCGCTTCAGCGGGGACTTCCCGCAGAGCATCTCCCCGGTGCTCGAGGCGCTTGAGGAACAAGTGGCCATGCTGCGATTGTTGTCCGAGATGCAGCAGGACGAACGCGGGGTCGCGGTGCGCATCGGCTCCGACCACAGCGACGACCCCCTGGCGGAGGCGTCCGTGGTGGCCACGGGTTACGGTCCGCACGCCGCGTCCAAGGTGGGAGTCGTGGGGCCCACACGCATGGACTACCCCACGACCATGGCCTCCGTGCGCGCGGTGGCCCGCTACCTGTCCAAGAACCTGGGGGCTGAGCGCACGTGAGCGCCGCCCGCCCCGCTCGACCGTAGAACCGACGAAAGAAGAAACGACGACATCGTGAGCGATCACTACGAAACCCTCGGCGTGAGCCGGGACGCCAGCGCCGAAGAGATCAAGCGCGCCTACCGCAAGAAGGCCCGCAAACTCCACCCGGACGTGAACCCCTCACCCGAGGCCGCCGAGGAGTTCAAGCGCGTCTCCCACGCCAATGACGTCCTCTCCGACCCGGACAAGCGCCGTGTCTACGACGCCACAGGCAACGAGAACGGCACGGACACCGGCTTCGGCGGGGGCTTCCCCGGCACGGGCTTCGGCTTCTCCGACATCTTCGAGACGTTCTTCCAGGGCGCGGGAGCCGGTGGCCAGCGCGGCCCCCAGTCCCGCACCCGCCAGGGCCAGGACGCCCTGATCAACGTGCGGATCTCCCTCAAGGACGCCGTGTTCGGCATGGAGAAGGACATCACGGTGGACACCGCCGTCGTGTGCCCCACGTGCCAGGGCACGTGCTGCCAGCCCGGGACGAGCCCCGTGACGTGCACCATGTGCCGCGGCTCCGGCCACATGCAGTACCAGCGCCAGTCCATCCTGGGCATGGTCACCACCCAGGCCCCGTGCTCCCAGTGCAACGGCTTCGGCACCGTCATCGAGAGCCCGTGCCACGAGTGCTACGGCGAGGGCCGCGTGCGCGACCGCCGCCCCCTGACCGTGAAGATCCCCGCCGGCATCCAGTCCGGCAACCGCATCCGCCTGAGCGGCCAGGGTGAGGCCGGCACCGCCGGCGGACCCAACGGCGACCTCTTCGTGGAACTGAAGGTGGACCCCGATCCCACCTTCCTCCGCGAGGGCGACGATCTCCACGCCCGCCTGCGTATCCCCATGACCGCCGCCGCGCTCGGCACCACCGTGAGCCTCGAGACGTTCGACGGCGCTCGCACGGTGGACGTCGATCCCGGCACCCAGTCCGGTGCGACCGTCACGCTCGACGACCTGGGTGTCACCCACCTGCGGGGCAAGGGCCGCGGGGACCTCAAGGTGCACTTCGAGGTGGAGACCCCCAAGGACCTCTCCTCCGAACAGCGCGAACTGCTCGAGCAACTCGCCGAGCTGCGCGGTGAGGAAGCAGCGGACGGTACGACCGTGAACACCAACCACTCCGGTGGGTTCTTCTCCCGGTTGCGGGACCGGTTCAACGACCTGTGACCAACCCCGTCTTCCACGTCCCCGCCGAGGACCTCTTCCGGGCGCACCCGGGGGAGGTCCTGGACATCGCAGGTCCCGAGGCCAAGCACGCGGTGACCGTGCGGCGCCTGCGCGCGGGGGAGGCCCTGGACCTCGTGGACGGGCACGGCACCCGTGCGGTGTGCACGTTCGACTCCGGGGCCAAGGACCGGATGAGCGTGACCGTCCACGAGATCCACCACGATGCCGCGCAGCAACCGGAGTTCACGCTGGTGCAGGCACTCGCCAAGGGGGACCGGGACCTGCAGGCCGCGGAGGCCGCCACCGAACTCGGGGTCTCCCGGGTGATCCCGTGGCAGGCGGAGCGCAGCATCGTGCGCGTCCACGCGGACCGCGCGGCCAAACTCATGGCCAAGTGGGACTCCACCCTGGCCGCGGCGGCCAAGCAGTCCCGGCGCGCCCGCTGGCCCGAACGCGGTGACTGGGTGGACACCGCGGGTCTGGCCCGGCTGATCGCTGCAGAAACCGAGACGCTGTGGCTCGTGCTGCATGAATCGGCGAGCCCACGTTGGTCCACCCCGGACGTGACCCGGTGGGGTGATCGGTCCCGGATCGCGGTGATCGTGGGCCCAGAAGGGGGGATCGGTGACGGAGAGCTCGAGGCGTTGTGCGCTGCCGGTGCTCAGCCGATGCGCCTGGGGACCGCTGTCATGCGATCGTCCACCGCGGGACCCGCGGCACTGGCCGCGCTGCACGCGGTGCTCGGGCTCTGGGACTGACCCGGGACCCAACGGGGAGGGCTCAGTCCCCGGCGCGCACCGTGATCGTGTGATCGTCGGACACGGTGGTGCCGGAATCGTCCGTGCCGCTCACGCGCACGGTGTACGTCCCGGGGTCGAGCGTGACACTCGTGCGTAGTTCCGTGCCCGTGGTCGGATCCGAGCCGGGGGAAGCGGGTGCGATGTTCCCACTGTGCACGACGCGGTCGTCCTCGAGCACCTCCCAGAGGGCGTCACGCACCGAGGGCAGCACGCGGGCGAAGACCGTCACGGGGCTCTTGGGTTCCGCCCCGGTCTGGGGGTCGACGAGCCACACGGGCGCGGCCAGTGCGGGGTCACGCGTGAGCGGGGCATGAAGTTCCACGGCTCCGAAGGCCTTGTACCCGCTCTGCCCGTTCACGAGGACCCGCACCTCCTTGGCCGTGGACGAGTCCAACAGCCCGGCGGTCACGGCCGCCGCGGAGACCGTGTACACCATTTGCTGCAGTGCGACCCGCGCGTCCTGCGGGGAGAGTTGGGAGGCGAACGCGGCGGCGGGCAGGTCCACGGTGATGGTTCCGTCCGGGGACACGGAGGTGCCCACGGTGTCCACGGCGGACCACAGGGACCGGTAGTCCGGGTCCGCGGGGGTGGCCGAGGTGACCATGAGCGCCGCCTGGGCCACGGGGTCGGTCGTGTCCTGGGAGGTCGGGGTGCGGAACTCGCGGAACAGGTAGCGCGATTGGTCCCCGGTGCCTACCCAGTACACGGGGGCCTGTTCGGTGGCCACGCCTTCCATCGCGGTGTCCGTGTTCATGGGCGCGGAGGCGATCCCGGGGGCGGCTTCGGAGTTGTGGTCCGGTCGGTCGGCGGCGGTCCCGCACGAGGCCACGACCGCGGCGAGCGACACGGCGAGCGCCCCCGTCGCGGCGCGCCGAAGTCCGCCGGGCGCGGTGGCGCGACGACGCTGCGGCTCGGTCGTTCCTGCGGGATTTTTCACGGCTACACAACTTACCCACCGGAAGCCACGGGCGCTAACGTCGCACGTGGATCCGGGCGGACCGTTATTGGATTGCAACCTGCGGCGTGCGAGCCCGTCGGTCCCGGCGGGTCCGGGTCCGCGCGCACCGGTAGGCTGGACCCGATGAGCGAACCAACCGAAGGGACCGAGGCACTGAGCACTCCGCCCACCGAACGAACCCGCGTCACCGTGCACGTACCGGATCGGGAGACCGCCGTCCGGACCTTGGGCCACGGGGACGCGACCTTGCGTCTGCTCGAGCAGCAGTTCCCGGCCGTGCGGATGACCGTGCGGGACCTGGATGTGGCCCTCGAGGGGCCCGTGATCGACACCCGCCTGGCCGCCTCCCTGCTCGAGGAACTTCTCGCGATGGCGCTGCGCGGCACCGAGATCACTGAACGCACGGTGCTGCGCGTGGCCCGCATGATGCGTGACGCCCAGGACCTGCGCCCGTCGAGCGCGCTGTCCACGAGCATCCTCTCCACCCGCGGCAAGACCATCCGGCCCAAGACCGTGAACCAGAAGACCTACGTGGACGCGATCGACGAGCACACCGTGGTCTTCGGGATCGGGCCCGCCGGTACCGGCAAGACGTACCTGGCTATGGCCAAGGCCGTGCGCGCCCTGCAGGCCAAGGAGGTCAACCGGATCATTCTCACGCGTCCCGCGGTGGAGGCCGGCGAGCGACTGGGCTTCCTCCCGGGTTCGCTCAACGACAAGATCGATCCCTACCTGCGTCCCCTCTACGACGCCCTGCACGACATGATGGACCCCGAATCCATTCCGCGGCTCATGGAGGCCGGGACCATCGAGGTCGCCCCGCTGGCCTACATGCGCGGGCGCACCCTCAACGACGCCTTCGTGATCCTCGACGAGGCCCAGAACACCACCCCGGAACAAATGAAGATGTTCCTCACCCGTCTAGGCTTCGGCTCACGGATCGTGGTCACCGGTGACGTGACCCAGGTGGACCTGCCCGGGACCACCAAGTCCGGACTGCGCCAAGTCCAACACGTGCTCGGGAAGATCGACGACATCGCGTTCTGCGAACTGACCTCCGCGGACGTGGTGCGCCATGAACTCGTGGGCGAGATCGTGGCCGCCTACGACCGGTTCGACACCACCAACCGCCACCGCGTGGAACGAGCCCGCCGCAAGGACGAACGCCGAGCGGCGTCGTCCGAGCGCACCGGGGGAGACACCCCGTGAGCGTGGCCTTCGACCTGCCGTGGGACACCCCCGCCGAACAGGCCGAGCTGCCCACTGCCTACCGCGCCGTGGACACCGACCAGCTCGAGGCCCTCGTGGACCTCGCCTTCACCCGCTGGCACCTGCACCCCGACACCGAGGTCAGCATCGCCGTGGTGGACGAGACCCGCATGGCCGAACTGCACGAACAGTGGCTGGACCTGCCCGGAGCCACCGACGTCATGTCCTTCCCCATGGACGAACTGCGCGAGGGCACCCCCGACGACCCTAGCCTGGGCGTCCTCGGGGACGTCGTACTGTGCCCACCCGTGGCCGAACGCCAGGCCGCGGCCGCCGGCCACAGCACCCAGGACGAACTGTGCCTGCTCACCACCCACTCCCTGCTGCACCTGCTGGGCCACGACCACGCCCACGAGGACGAACGCGCCCGCATGTTCACCGCCCAGCGCTCGCTGCTCGAGGAGTTCCTGGGCCGGGACGCGCCCGTGGAGACCATGACGTGAGGCGCCGCACCGCCTCCGACCCCCGCACCGACTGAACGACCGAGGACCCGCGATGACCCAGCCCACTGAACAGCCCGCTGACTTCCGCGCCGGTTTCGCCGTGTTCGTGGGCCGGCCCAACGTGGGCAAGTCCACGCTGACCAATGCGCTCGTGGGGCGCAAGGTCGCGATCACGTCCAACCGTCCGCAGACCACGCGGCACACCATCCGCGGGATCGTGCACCGCACCGACGGTCAGTTGATCCTCGTGGACACCCCCGGCCTGCACCGTCCGCGCACGCTGCTCGGTCAGCGGCTCAACGACGTCGTGGCCCAGACCCTGGGTGAGGTGGACGTGATCGGGTTCTGCGTGCCCGCGGACCAGAAGGTGGGCCCGGGGGACCGGTACATCGCCCAGCAGGTCGTCGCCGCCGTCGGGCGCACCCCCGTGGTCGCGATCGTGACCAAGGCGGACCTCGTCCCCCAGCAGCGCCTCGCCGAACAGCTCGTGGCCGTGAGCGAGCTCGGGCGCGAGGTCGTCACCGAGGAGCGCGCCCAGCGCGACGCACGACGACGACGTCGCGACGCGGCGCCGTCCGCCAAGGGCACCGGCGGTCGCCCGGCCGCGCAGCGCACCGAGGACACGCCGGCCGGATGGGCCCACGTGATCCCCGTGAGCGCGGCGGACGGCTTCCAGATGGACGAGATCGCCGAGCTGCTCGTGTCGCTGATGCCCGTCTCCCCGCCCCTGTACCCGGAAGGGGACCTCACCGACGAGCCGGAGGTCACCATGATGGGCGAACTCATCCGCGAGGCTGCGCTCGAGGGCGTGCGGGACGAACTGCCCCACTCGCTCGCCGTGGTCGTGGACGAGGTCTCCGAACGTGAAGGCCGCTCACCCGACAACCCCATGCTGGACGTCCACGCGAGCCTGTACGTGGAACGGGACTCCCAGAAGGCCATCGTGATCGGCAAGCGCGGTGCGCGACTGCGCGAGATCGGAACGCGCGCCCGAGCCCAGATCGAGTCTCTACTGGGCACCCGGATCTACCTGGACCTGCACGTCAAGGTCGCCAAGGAATGGCAACGGGACCCCCGACAGCTGTCCAAGCTCGGGTTCTGACCGGACACACACCACACGTCAACCCGGCGCCGTAGCCTGACCCACCAGTCAGGGCCGCACGCCCCCCGATCCGAGACCCCAGGAGACGTCACCGGTGGATCCCAGCTCAGCACCACGCCGGAGCCGCCGGAGTTCGCGTACGAGCGCGCCGTGGAGTACGCACCCCGCCCGCCGCACGGATCGCGACGGCGAGGCGTACGACCTGCGCCAGACCGGACGTCATCACCGCGCCCATGTCCACCGCTCCTCGGTGCGCAGGATCGCCGTGATCCTGGCCGTGTTCGGGCTCCTGGCCGTACTCGGCATCGGCGGGATCGCCGCGCTGCGCCTGACCGGCAACCTCACCTCGAGCCCCCTGAACCTCTCCGACGGTACCGAGAACGTGGACGACGGCCCCCTGGACATCCTCGTCATGGGCTCGGACACTCGCCACGGTCAGGGCAACAGCGAATACGGCAGCGAGGACGACGCCGAGGGCCGCACCGACGTCATGATGCTCGTGCACGTGACCGCGAACCGCGACGCCGTCACCGTGGTCTCCTTTCCCCGGGACCTCATGGTCAGGATCCCGCAGTGCACGGACCCCAAGAGCGGCACCGTGTACCCGGCCACGACCGGGATGCTCAACAGTGCGGTGGAACACGGCGGCCCTGGGTGCACCGTGGCCGCGATCAACCGACTCACCGGCGTGAACATCGACCACTTCATGCTCGCCGACTTCAACGCCGTCAAGGAACTCTCCAGCGCCGTGGGCGGCGTGCAGGTGTGCGTCAACGAACCCGTGGATGACCCCAAGTCCGGGCTGCGCCTGCCCGCCGGGATCTCCTCCGTGGAGGGCGAACAGGCACTCGCGTTCCTGCGTTCCCGCGCGGCGTTCGGCAACGGTGGGGACGAGGCCCGCATCCGCTCGCAGCAGTCGTTCCTGGCGTCCCTCACGCGCAAGATCCAGGCGGACGGGACGCTCACCAACCTCCCGCAGCTCTACCACATCGCCGAGGTGATGACCCAAAACCTGCACGTGGACCAGGGGTTGACCTCCATCCCCACCCTCGTGGGCATGGCCGGTGCGCTCAACGGCATCGATCCCGGCCGGATCGCGTTCGTGACCGCGCCGTCCGAGCCCTACCCGCAGGACCCCAACCGGTTGCAGCTGGACGAGAAGGCCGCCGAGCGGCTCTTCGAGACCCTGCGTCGGGACGTGTCCGTCACGGAGGCCCGCGACGCGCCGTCGGCGTCCCCCGGGCCCTCCCACGCGATGGGGGAGACCGCCACCCCCGCGCCGAGTGCCGCGCACCCCACGGAGCCGGCGGCATCGCCCACCGCGACCGGCCCCGCCGTGGACCCGTCGCTCGTGCCGATCACGGTGAGCAACCGCACGGACGCCGGGGGCCGGGACTACCAGCTCGTGAGCGTGCTCGAACGCGCCGGCTACGACCAGGCGCGTACCGCGTCCTCCGGCACCCAGCTCGCGGCCACGCAGATGTTCTACAACCCCAACTGGGCGCTGGCCGCGGACGACGTCGCCGCTGTCCTGAACGTCTCACCGAGCCAACTCGTGGCGAGCTACGACGTGCCCGGGATCGAGGTCGCGGTGGGCCAGGACTTCCGTAGCGGTGACACGATGGACCGCAACGCCGCCCTGCCCGACGACCTGCAGGGCCAGACCGCGGAGCAGTTCACGTGCCAGGAGACCGCGGCGGGGTAACGATCCGGTGTGCCGGCGACCTAGTGGTACGTTGGATCACATGCGGCAAGGGATGACGCTACTCCTGCTTACGTGCCGCAGCGGGGCCTGAACCGATCCTCACGGCCGACCACCCGCTGCGGAGTTCCGTGGTGCCGGCCCACAAGCTTCTGATCGAAAGGCCCCGTCCCATGAAGAATTTGCAGCGTCCCTCCGGAATGCCCGTCCACAAGTACACCCCGTACCACCAGAACTTCCCGTTCGACATGTCCGACCGCACGTGGCCGGACAAGGTGGCCACCACGGCCCCGCGCTGGTGCGCCGTGGACCTGCGGGACGGAAACCAGGCGTTGATCGACCCCATGGACTCCGAGCGCAAACTGAAGATGTTCCAGTTGCTGGTGAAGATGGGCTACAAGGAGATCGAGGTGGGCTTCCCGTCCGCCTCGCAGATCGATTTCGACTTCGTGCGCACCCTGGTCGAGGGCGACCTGATCCCGGAGGACGTCTCCATCCAGGTGCTCACGCAGTCCCGCGAGCACCTGATCGAGCGCACGTACGAGGCGATCGAGGGCGCACCGCACGCGATCGTGCACCTGTACAACTCCACGTCCACCCTGCAGCGACGCGTGGTCTTCGACCGCGACATGGACGGCATCGTGGACATCGCCCTGACCGGTGCCAGGTTATGCCGCAAGTACGAGGAACAGCTCAAGCACACCGACGTCACGTACGAGTACTCCCCGGAGTCCTACACGGGCACCGAGCTCGAGTTCGCCGCGCGGATCTGCAACGAGGTCGCCGAGACCTTCGAGGTGGGTGACGGTCGTAAGATGATCATCAACCTGCCCGCGACCGTGGAGATGGCCACTCCCAACATCTACGCCGACTCGATCGAGTGGATGGGCCGGCACCTGTACCACCGCGACGACATCATCCTGTCGCTGCACCCCCACAACGACCGCGGGACCGGTGTGGCCGCCGCCGAGCTGGGCTACCTGGCCGGGGCGGACCGGATCGAGGGGTGCCTGTTCGGCAATGGCGAGCGCACCGGCAACGTGGACCTGGTGACCCTGGGGTTGAACCTGTTGACCCAGGGCGTGGACCCGCAGATCGACTTCTCGGACATCGAGGAGATCCGCCGCACGGTGGAGTACTGCAACCAGTTGCCCGTGCCCGAGCGCAGCCCGTACGGCGGTGACCTGGTCTTCACCGCGTTCTCCGGTTCCCACCAGGACGCGATCAAGAAGGGCTTCGAGGCCATGCAGCGGGACTCGCAGGAGCGGGGCGTGGACATCGATGACATGGAATGGGCCGTCCCGTACCTGCCGGTCGACCCCAAGGACGTGGGCCGCAGCTACGAGGCCGTGATCCGCGTGAACTCCCAGTCCGGCAAGGGTGGCGTGGCCTATCTGCTCAAGAGCGAGTACGGCATCGACCTGCCCCGCCGGGCCCAGATCGAGTTCTCCGGGGTCGTGCAGAAGTACACCGAAACCTCGGGCTCGGAGGTCACCGCGCAGCAACTGTGGAAGATTTTCACCGACGAGTACCTGCCCGCCAAGGACGGCGGCGGCGAGCTGTGGGGTCACTACCGCATCACGTCCATCTCCACCCATGCCGAGGACGAGGGCAACACGGTCCTGGAGATCGGCCTGGACGTGGGCGGCGAGCACCACGAGCGCGCCGCGCACGGCACCGGGCCCATCGACGCGCTGATTCAGCTGTTCAACGCGGAAGGCGTGGACGTGCGCCTGCTGGACTACACCGAGCACACGCTGTCCGCGTCCGCGAACGCGCAGGCCGCGAGCTACGTGGAGCTCGCCGTGGGTGACCGCGTGCTGTGGGGTGCGGGGATGGACAACAACACCACGCGAGCGTCCCTGAAAGCCGTGATCTCTGCGGTCAACCGCGCCGTGCGTGACGCGCAGTTGGCCCAGCAGGACTGAGCGCGCTCCTTTCCTTCTCCGACGACTCCGCTGCGGGCACCCGGATGCGCCGCAGCGGAGTCGTGTCCGGGGTAGGTGACACAATGACCCGATGGCCCGTTCAACCTTCGCATCGCGCAGCTATCGGGACGACGCCGTGGTGCTGCGCACCTACGACCTCGGTGAAGCGGACCGGATCGTGATCCTGCTGACGGCCGAGAACGGCCAGGTCCGGGCGGTGGCCAAGGGGGTGCGGCGCACCACGTCGCGGTTCGGTGCGCGCCTGGAACCCTTCCACGTGGCCCAGGTGCAGCTCGTGCACGGACGGAACCTGGACATCGTGTCGCAGGCCATCGGCAAACGGGCATACGGGCAGAGCATCGTGGCCGACTACGAAAGATACACCGCCGCGGCGGCCATGGTCGAGACCGCGGAGAAACTCACCGCGGACGACTACGACACCGCAGCCCAGCACTACCAGTTGCTCGTGGGAGCGCTGTCCGCCCTCGCGCGTGGTCTGCACGAGCCGGGGCGCATCCTGGACTCTTATCTGCTACGCGCCGTGGCCCTGGCCGGTTGGACGCCCAGTTTCGTGGACTGCGCACGGTGCGGGGCTCCCGGGCCCCATCGCTCGTTCTCCGCGGCCCTCGGCGGTGCGGTGTGTCCTCAGTGCCGTCCGCCGGGATCCGCCGCGCCCAGTGCGGCCACGTTCGTGTTGCTGGACGGGCTGCTGCGCGGGGACTGGTCCACGATCGACGCCGCCGACACCAAGACCGCGCGCGCAGCTGCCGGGTTCGTGGCGGCGTACATCCAATGGCACATGGAGCGCACGGTGCGTTCTCTGGCCCTCGTGGATCGAGGGGACGGCTGAGGCGGGGAGTGCCCGCCACTCGGTGGGAAGTTCTAGGGTGGGGGAGGACCACCCCGTCGCTTCTCGAAAGGATCCCCGCATGAGCCGCTTCGCCCCGCCGCCGCCCCATCCCAGCGGTGCCACGGTGCCCGCCCTGGATCGCGATGCCATTCCCCGACATCTGGCCCTCGTGATGGACGGCAACGGCCGCTGGGCCAACGACCGCGGACTGCCGCGTACCGAGGGGCATCGGGAGGGTGAGCGAGCCCTCATGGAGGTCGTCGCGGGAGCCATCGACCTGGGGATCCCGTACGTGTCCGCGTACGCGTTCTCCACGGAGAACTGGAAACGGTCCCCGGCCGAGGTCGCGTTCCTGATGAACTTCACGGGGGACGTGATGTCCCGCCAGCTACCCACGTTCAAGGAATGGGGGATCAAGGTGCGGTGGGCAGGGCGGCGCCCCCGCCTGTGGAAGTCCGTGATCAACCGACTGGAGACCGCGGAGCGCGAGACCCAGGACAATGATGTCATCACGCTGACCATGTGCGTGAACTACGGCGGTCGCGCGGAGATCGCCGACGCCGCGGTCGCGATGGCTCGGGACGTCCAGGAGGGGCGGCTCACGCCCGGGTCGATTACCGAGGACATGGTCCAGCGGTACCTGGATGAGCCCCAGTTGCCGGACGTGGACCTGTTCCTGCGGTCCTCGGGAGAACAGCGGCTGTCCAATTTCATGCTGTGGCAGTCCGCATATGCGGAAATGATGTTCCTGGATATCCTGTGGCCGGACATGGACCGCCGTGTGCTGTGGCGTGCGGTAGAGGATTACGCTCACCGCAACCGACGATACGGAGGAGCGATGGATCAGACGACCCCGGCCACGGGGGAGTAACCACCGGATGGGTCCTCAGTATCTAGAGTTTCAACTGAATATTGATACTTATAGTTCGAGTTGAGATTGAGACTGTATCTAACCTGAACTCGTCTTCCCGTCGTATTGGCGCCCACTTGGCGTACCCGCCGGTGATGCGCCCGAGGTGGTCCGGGAGCGGGCATCCCGTGTGAAAAACTGGCCCCATGCGCGTGTACCCCGCTTTCTTCAATCTCGTTTTCTCCTGGATGGACCCGGAACTCGCCCACACCGTGGGGTTCGCGGGGATCAAGCTGGCCCGCCGTGTGGGCCTGGGGCGGGTGCTGCACCGCCTCACCCGCCCGGATCCGGGCAACGAGGTCCATGTCATGGGGCTCACCTTCCCGTCCCCATTCGGTCTGGCCGCGGGTTTCGACAAGGGCGCTACCGGTACCCACGCGTTGACGGACCTCGGCTTCGGCCACGTGGAGATCGGCACGGTCACGGGCCAGGGTCAGCCGGGCAATCCCCGTCCGCGGCTGTTCCGCCTGGTCGAGGATCGCGCCGTGATCAATCGTATGGGCTTCAACAACGACGGCGCGGAGGCCGTGGCCCCGCGAGTGGCCTCGGCACTGCAGAGCCTCGCCCAGGACGCCGCCCGTACGCATCGTGCGCGCCCCGTGGTGGGCGTCAACATCGGCAAGACCAAGGCCGTGGGTCTCGAGGACGCCACGGACGACTACGTGCGCAGCACCCGCGTGCTCGCCCCGTATGCGGACTACCTCGTGGTCAACGTCTCCTCCCCGAACACCCCCGGACTACGCCAACTCCAGGAACTCGACGCGCTGCGACCGCTGTTGCGAGCCGTGCGGGAGGAAGCGGACCGGGTCACGTCGTGGCACGTGCCGCTGCTCGTCAAGATCGCCCCGGACCTCGCGGACCAGGACGTCCTCGCGGTCGCGGACCTGGCCCGGGACTTGGGGCTGGACGGCATCGTCGCGACAAACACCACGATCGCCCGCGACGGGCTCGGTCTGCGCAGCGACGCACAGGACGTGATCGCGTGTGGAGCCGGCGGACTCTCGGGGGCGCCCCTGCGGCGTCGTTCCCTCGAGGTGCTCAAGCTGCTGCGAGGTCACGTGGGGGAGGACCTCGTGCTCATCTCCGTGGGAGGCGCCACGAGCGCCCGGGACGTGATCGAGCGACTGGACGCCGGTGCTTCCCTGGTGCAGGGCTACACTGCGTTCCTGTACGAGGGGCCGTTCTGGGCGGCGCGGATCAACCGCGGCCTGCGCCGTGCCGCACGGCGCACCCCGCACTGAGGACCCACGGAACCGATGGAACGAGGGGCCGGCCCATCATGGTGGGCCGGCCCCTCGCGGGTTCTGCGGGTATTACTCGGGACGCTCGCCCCGGCGCACCTGCGGCTTGGGCAGGCGCATGCGGCGCATCGTAAAAGTACGCATCGCGGCGTACCAGCGGGTGCCGGGCTGGACGGTGCCGAACGTGCGGCGCAGTGCCGCGTGCAGTCGGTTGGACATGATGATCGCGTCGATCACGCACAGGATGATGTAGCCGTACACGACCCAGATCAGTGTGATGGCCACGGACTGCACCGGCAGGAACATCAGGACCAGGATCAGCAGCAGGAAGATCAGCACGTACTCGCCGATGTTGAACCGGGAGTCCACCCAGTCCCGGGCGAAACGGCGCTGGGGCCCGGCGTCCCGCGGGCCCAGGTAGCGTTCGTCTCCGGCGGCCATGCCGGCCTGTGCCTGGGCGCGCCGTTCCCGTTCTGCGATCCTGGACTCGGCTTTGGCGGCCTTGCGGTCCTCCGGGATCAGGGGTCGGCGACGCGCGGCCTCCTGCTCCTTGCGGGTGGGGGTGGGGCGGCCTTTTTTGCCCTCGGGCGTCCTCCCGCCACCGGGCTGCCCACCGCGGTCGGTGGGCACGGCGGGATCGGCCGTGGCGCGCGCGCCCACGGCTGTGGATCCCGAGGATTCAGCTGACTTCTTGCGTCGAAACACCCGACAAGCCTACCGGAGTGCCACGACGTCGCCGCGCGCGTGACAGGAGGCAACCGAACGGGCTTGCCACGGTGCGCGCCGAGCTCCCGCCGTTAGGCTGGTCCCATGGCCACTGACTTCACACGTCCCAGCTCCGACACCGTCGATGCCCTCCGGGCGAGCGTGGACGGTTCCCGGGACATCCTGCTGGAAGAACTCGGCTCCCTCGTGGCGATCCCCGGCATCGCGTGGGACTCGTTCGACGCTGCCGACCTCGAGCGCAGTGCCGAGGCCGTGGCCGGTCTGCTCCGGGGCCTGCCTTTCGACAGCGTGGAGATCCTGCGCGAGCCCCGCGGGGACGCTGCGGGGCACCCCGCCGTCGTCGCTCGCAAGGCCGCGGCACCCGGGTACCCCACGATCCTGTTGTACGCCCATCACGACGTCCAACCCCCGGGCAAGCGTGAACTGTGGAACACCGAGCCGTTCGAGGCCGTGGAGAAGGACGGTCGGCTCTGGGGTCGCGGCGCGGCCGACGACAAGGCCGGCGTTATGGTGCACGTGGGCGCGCTGCGCGCGTTCTTCGAGCGCATCGGCGAGCACCCGGGCCTGGGTGTGACCGTGTTTATCGAGGGCGAGGAGGAGGCCGGTTCGCCCGGTTTCGAGGACTTCCTGGCCGCGCACCGGGACAAGCTCGCCGCGGACGTCATCGTGATCGCGGACTCCGCGAACTGGGAAGTGGGCGTCCCGGCACTGACGACGAGCCTGCGCGGCGTCGTCGGAGGGATCGTGGAGGTCAGCGTGCTGGACCACTCGGTGCACTCCGGCATGTTCGGCGGGCCCGTTCTGGACGCACCCACGCTGCTGTCGCGACTGATCGCGACCCTGCACGACGACGACGGCGCCGTGGCCATCGCGGGGCTGCTGAGCGAGGACGACACGGACGTGGACTACGACGAGGACCGCTTCCGCGAGGACGCCGGCGTGTTGGACAGTGTGCAACTTGCCGGGCGCGGCTCGATCTCGTCGCGGCTGTGGACCCAGCCGGCGCTGTCCGTTACGGGGATCGACGTCACCGATGTCGCGACCGCCTCCAACACCATCGCGGCCACCGCGCGCGCCAAGCTGAGCCTGCGAATTGCTCCTGGCCAGGACGAGCGGGAAGCGGGGGAGGCGCTGCGCAAGCACGTGGAGGACAACGCCCCGTTCGGCGCGCACGTGAGCTTCGCACTCGAGGAGACCGGCCCCGCCTTCCGTGCGGACACCGGTGCCGTGAGCTCGCAGATCGCCCTGTGGGCCTTCGAACAGGCGTGGGGGCGCCCGGCCGTCACGGCGGGGATGGGCGGATCCATCCCCTTCACCGCGACCCTCACCCGGGCGTACCCTGAGGCACAGATCCTGATCACCGGTATCGAGGACCCGGACACCCGGGCCCACAGCGCCAACGAATCCCTGCACATCGGGGACTTCCTGCACGCCGTCACCGCCGAGGCCCTCGTGCTCGCGGCGCTGGCCCAACAGGGAGAGCGCAGCACGGAATGATTCCCCGCGCCGGCGCGTTCCACCAGGCAGAAGGGATCCACCGAACCCGGGGTCGCAACCCCGCGTCGCACAGAAAGTGAGCACCATGAGCGTCACCACCGACAACGAGACCACCCAGGACATGCCCACCCACGAGGTCCTGCTCACGGACACCGCGGCCCAGAAGGTCCGCGACCTGCTCGAGCAGGAGGGGCGCACCGACCTGCGGTTGCGCGTCGCCGTGCAGCCGGGCGGCTGCTCCGGGCTGATCTACCAGCTGTATTTCGACGAGCGCGTCCTCGACGGCGACCACGTCCGCGGCTTCGACGGCGTGGAGGTCATCGTGGACAAGATGAGCGTCCCGTACCTGAGCGGGTCCACCGTGGACTTCGAGGACTCCATCTCTAAGCAGGGCTTCTCGATCGACAACCCCAACGCGCAGGGCTCATGCGCGTGCGGTGACTCGTTCCACTGATCGATCGCACCGAACAGGGGTGCGTTCGGATCCTCAGGGGGTCCGTGCGCACCCCTTTTCCGTGCCCGCTCGAGGGGCTCATCGGTGCACGTAGGGGAGGGGATCGGCGGGGTCTGCGGACGGCCCCGCTCGCGACACGGCGCGCTGACACAGTGTCAGCGGATCCGGGGGCGGAGGGGTAAGCTTCCTAGGGAGAACCATCCACGGGCAACGCGTCCATTGTGCCCACGCGCAGGACCGATGCGGAACCCACACACACAAAGAGGAAGGGCCGTCTGTGAGTTCGCAAACTCGAACCGGCAGCCGCCGCGGCCGAGCGCTCAAGGC
Organism: Kocuria sp. PD6; assembly: GCF_031844145.1. NCBI lineage: Bacteria > Bacillati > Actinomycetota > Actinomycetes > Micrococcales > Micrococcaceae > Kocuria > Kocuria sp. PD6. The sequence goes on along the minus strand of NZ_JAUZUS010000008.1, from coordinate 33,033 downwards.
CTCGGCAGTGGCAGTCCTGGCGACGATCTCGCTCACCGCTTGCTCGGAGCAATCGAAGCTGGGCTTCTTGCCCACCGAACGGGGCACCACCGACAACGCCGATCAGGTCATCGACTTGTGGATCGGGTCGTGGATCGCGGCGCTCGGCGTGGGTCTCGTGGTGTGGGGTCTGATGCTCTGGTGCATGGTCGCCTACCGGCGTCGTAAGAACGAGACCGGCTACCCCCGCCAGCTCGCGTACAACGCCCCGCTGGAGATCTTCTACACGATCGTCCCGATCGCCCTGATCGTGACCCTCTTCTTCTTCTCGTTCCGCGCGCAAACGGCCATCACGGACCGCTTCGAGAACCCGGACGTCAAGATCCAGGTGTACGGCAAGCAGTGGGCGTGGGACTTCAACTACCTGGACGACAACGTCCACTACCAGGGCATCCAGGCGCACCTCACGGGCGAGCCCGGCGTCGAGGAGACCCTGCCCACCCTGTACCTGCCGGCCGACAGCAAGGTCGAGCTGGAGATCACGTCCCGCGACGTCATCCACTCGTTCTGGGTGCCCGCCTTCCTCGAGAAGATCGACATGATCCCGGATCGCACCAACTACATGAGCTTCACCACCGGCCGCGAGGGTACCTTCGCCGGCAAGTGCGCCGAGCTGTGCGGTGAGTACCACTCCGAGATGCTCTTCAACGTGGCCGTCGTGAGCCAGCAGGAGTACGACGCCCAGATGCAGCGCCTGCGCGACGAAGGCAACACGGGCATCCTCGGGGACGAGTACAACCGCAACCCGAACCTCAACGAAACGTCCAACAACTAGGGGATAGGCAATGTCTACGCTCGAATATTCGCGGGACGACGCGGCCACGACCGCACCCCGCGTTGTCCCACGGTCCAAGGGCCGGGTGATCGTCAACTGGCTCACCTCGACCGACCACAAGACCATCGGGTACATGTACCTGATCTCGTCCTTCATCTTCTTCTGCGCCGGTGGCGTGATGGCTCTGCTGATCCGCGCCGAGCTCTTCCAGCCGGGCATGCAGATCCTGGAGACCAAGGAACAGTACAACCAGCTGTTCACCATGCACGGCACCATCATGCTGCTGATGTTCGGCACCCCGCTGTTCATCGGTTTCGCCAACGTGATCGTGCCCCTGCAGCTCGGTGCGCCGGACGTGGCCTTCCCCCGTCTGAACGCCCTCGCGTTCTGGTTCTTCCTCTTCGGCTCGCTCATCGCGGTATCCGGGTTCATCTCCCCGCAGGGCGCGGCCTCCTTCGGGTGGTTCGCCTACGCGCCACTGAACAGCACGACATTCAGTCCGGGCGTTGGTGGTGACCTATGGGTCTTCGGCCTGGGCCTGCAGGGCTTCGGCACCATCATGGGTGGCGTGAACTTCATCACGACCATCGTGTGCATGCGTGCGCCGGGTATGACCATGTGGCGCATGTCCATCTTCACCTGGACCACGCTGATCACCTCCATGCTGATCATCATGATCTTCCCGCCGCTGGCCTCCGCTCTGTTCGCGCTGGGTATGGACCGGCGACTCGGCGGCCACGTGTTCGACGCCGAGAACGGTGGCGCCATCCTGTGGCAGCACCTGTTCTGGTTCTTCGGTCACCCCGAGGTCTACGTGTTGGCCCTGCCGTTCTTCGGCATCGTCTCGGAGATCGTCCCGGTGTTCTCCCGCAAGCCGATCTTCGGGTACAAGGGTCTCGTCTTCGCGACCATCGCAATCGCGGCGCTGTCCGTGACCGTGTGGGCGCACCACATGTACGTGACCGGCGCGGTGGCCCTGGGCTTTTTCTCCTTCATGACCATGATGATCGCGGTGCCCACCGGCGTGAAGTTCTTCAACTGGATCGGCACCATGTGGCAGGGGTCGCTGACGTTCGAGACGCCCATCCTGTGGGTGCTCGGCTTCCTCTTCACCTTCCTGTTCGGTGGTCTCACGGGCATTATCCTGGCGACGCCGCCGCTCGACTTCCACGTCTCCGACACCTACTTCGTGGTGGCGCACTTCCACTACGTGATCTTCGGAACCATCGTGTTCGGCATGTTCGCGGGCTTCTACTTCTGGTGGCCCAAGTTCACCGGCAAGATGCTCAACGAGCGGATCGGCAAGATCCACTTCTGGCTGCTGTTCGTGGGCTTCCACATGACGTTCCTGATCCAGCACTGGCTGGGTGTGGACGGCATGCCGCGTCGTTACGCCGACTACCTGCCCGAGGACGGGTTCACCTGGATGAACCAGTTCTCGACCATCGGTTCCATGCTGCTGGGCGTGTCCATGATCCCGTTCTTCTGGAACGTGTACACCACCCACCGCAACGCCAAGAAGGTGGAAGTGGACGACCCGTGGGGCTTCGGTGGTTCCCTCGAGTGGGCCACCTCCTGTCCGCCCCCGCGTCACAACTTCACCTCGTTGCCTCGGATCCGTTCCGAGCGCCCCGCGCTGGATCTCCACCACCCGGAGCTCTCGGCGTTCTCCAGCCAGCAATATGAGGCCGAGACCCCCCTGGTGGGCGGCACCGGAAGGAACGGACGATGAGCGCAACTATCAAGACGTTCCTGCTGCTCGGTGTGTTCTGCACCGTGGTGGGCCTGGTGTACGGATTCGTCACCGAGTTCCAGGAACTCGCCGGATTCCCCGCACTGTTGGCCGTGGCCGCAATGAGCTTCATGCTCGTGGTCTACCTCTGGCTCGTGCAGCGCTCCACCGGGGGCACTCTCCCGGAGGACCGCGAGGACGGTGAGATCGTGGAGATGTCCGGTGACTACGGGGCCTTCTCCCCGTGGAGCTGGTGGCCCCTGCTGCTCGGCATCGGCTCGGCGCTGTTCGTGACCGCGCTGGCGGTCGGCTGGTGGATCATCGGCCTGGCGGTCCCGGTGGCCGCTCTCGGTCTGCTGGGCCTGGTCTTCGAGCACTCCCGCGGGGAGCACGCTCACTGATCAGCATCGGCTGACCATACGACGAGGCCCGCACCATCATGGGATGGTGCGGGCCTCGTCATATCTCCCAACCGGGGCAGGGTTCGCGATCAGCCCCGAGCCTTACGGGCGGGGTTCCGGCATCGATACGCGCGTCGTGCAGCCCTCAAGGTAGTGGTGGCCGGCGGGGATGCTCTGGAGCTCGACGAGCATTCCCCTCGGTGCCTTGACGTGGACCGACCCTTCGCCCTCGGAGTCCGCATAGCGGCTGTTCTCGTGCACCTCGCTGAGGGCCTGGCCACCGCCCGCCACGAGGCGCGCTGGCGCGGAGTCGATGTCGTCGCAGTAGAAGCCCATGTAGTTCAACCCCAGATCTGTCAGACCGGCCTCGGCGCTCTGCTGTCCACTGATCTCGAAGACCTCCAGGTTGGGACCGTTGCCGATGCGGATCATGCCTTGCTTGTGGATCGCCGCGCCCTCGGGTAGGCCGAGTCGACGCTCGACTTCCGCCCTCGGCGTGGTTCATCGTCCGCGGTCAGGCCGTCGTACACGACCCCGGCACCGAGTCTGTCGACGATGAACCGGGTGGTGGCGTCGAGATCGGGCGCGGTGACGCCGATGTGCTGGATACCGCGCGGGAGCATTGGTGAAGTCATGTCCTCATCCTAGGTGCCCCCAGTTCGTCACAGCAGGTGGCCTCGGGCAGGGGGTCGGGTGATTGCGGCGCTGGCTGCGGCAGGTGCGGCGACTGGGCGGCTCTTGCGCCTGGCATCGCGTCATGCGATGGAACCGCACCATGGAACCCGGTGGGGTACTGCCCCAGGGCGCGTCTCAGCGGCGTCATAACTCGGAAGGATCAATGCCCTACCTGACTCGCCAGCGCCACGATGATGCCCTCGGGGCCGCGTAGGTAACAGAGGCGGTAGACGTTTTCGTAGTTGGCGACCTCGCCCAGGACTTCGGCGCCGTGGCTGCGGAGGCGGGCTATGGTGTCGTCGATGTCGTCGACCGCGAACATGATCCGGTGCAGCCCTACGGTGTTGGGCGCCGGGGCGCGTGGATCCGGCTTGACGAGCGCCGGGGAGTGGTAGGTGGTCAGCTCCACCCGGCCGTGGCCGTCAGGGGTGCGCATCATGGCGATCTCGCTTCGAACCCCGTCCATGCCCAGGGTCTGGTCTGCAAAGAGCCCCTCTATGGGTGTTCGTCCTTCCAGCTCCATGCCCAGTTCGGTGAAAAAGTCCACGGCGCCGTCAAGGTCCTCCACCACGACGGCCACGTTGTCCATTCGCTGAATGCCCATGAATCAAGCCTAGATGTATCGACCCTCGGCGACGGCGGACCGGGCGAGGGCGGGTCCACGGCGGCCATTGGGTACACCTTGCGTCTGACACCGTGTCATGGGGTGGAATGGTTCCATGGAATCCATAGGGGAGCTGTCGCAGCGCACGGTCGTGTCCCGCCGCATGCTGCGGCACCGCCGGACATCGGCGAGAAGTCGGCCCCACGGAAAGCGAATGAGGCGCGATGGCACGCGAGGTCGCATTGGTCGGATTGCCGGAACTCGAGCTTCACGGGGTTTCGGATGCGGTGCGGGACGAGACCGAGATCCCGGAGGCCGTGGCTCGCCTCTGGCAGCGTCTGGGCGTCCACGGCGCTGATCGGCCACGGGATGTCCAACTCTGCTACGACGGCACGCGTGACGGCACCCTGATCAGGGTCACGGTGGCCGTGCGAGAGCCGGTGTCGGGCACCCGCCCCATAACCTTCCCCGGGGCCGACGTGGCGGCTGTTGTGCGCCTGGGGGACCGGCCGGTCGATACCGGAGACGCGTGGCTAGTGCTGGACACGGAGCTCCGACGTCTGGGCCTGGCGGCAGTCGGACCGTACCGTCAGACCTTCCACACGGATGGGAGCGTCACCCTTGCCGTGCCCGTCAGCTCCGCGCCCCCGTGTGCGGATCCCGAGGTCGGCGGGTAGGGCCGCATCCGGCACGCTCGGCGCTCGAGGCATACAGAAGGGCCCGTCCAGATCAGGTGATCCGGACGGGCCCTTCGTGGAGGAGATCGAGTGCGTGGGCCTGGGGCCTACTTCTCGATCTGCGCGCTGTGCGAGCCGGCGCCGACGCTGGCGGGCTCGGCGTCGTGATGACCGTGAGCCGCTTCCAGCTCGGCGGGCGTCACGGGGGCCACACGGTCCTCGAAGAAGATCCGGCTCAGACCGCCGCGCATCTTCTCACTCGTCGTGACCTTGCCCTTGGCATTGGCACGAGCGGGTTGGACCTTGCGGTCCTCGAAGTTCACGAGCTTGTAGCGACGGTATTCATCCAGGGGCTCGTGGACCTCCACGAACTCACCGTGGGGCAGGGCCTGGATGCGGCCCGACTCGCGGCCGTGGAGCACGATCTCCCGGTCCTTGCGCTGCAGGGACAGGCAGAAGCGGCGGGTGATGATGAACGCCAGGATGGGGCCCAGGAAGTACAGGGCTCGCAGCCAGTAGATGACGTCGTTCACGGCCACATGGAAGTGGGTGGCGATGAGGTCACCGCTGGCCGCGATCATCTGGACGGCGTAGAAGGTGACGCCGGCGGCGCCCACGGCGGTGCGGAACGGCGCGTTACGCGGACGGTCCAGGATGTTGTGCACGCGGTTGTCGCGGGTCACCCAACGCTCGATCCACGGCCACGCGAACATGACACCGAACATCAGGGCCATGGGGATCAGCGGCAACAGAATGGCCAGCGGAACCGCCAGACCGAAGATATTGACTTCCCACGAGAAGGGCCAGTGACCGGGCATCAGGCGCAGACCGCCGTCGGAGAAGCCCATGTACCAGTCGGGCTGGGAGCCAGCCTGCACGGGGGAGGGATCGTAGGGACCGTAGTTCCAGATCGCGTTGATCGTGGTGGTCGCGGCGATGGCGGCCAGGATGCCGAACACGATGAAGAAGAATCCACCCGCTTTCGCGGCGTAAATGGGACCCACGGGGAAGCCCACCACGTTGTCCTCGGTGCGACCCGGACCGGGGAACTGAGTGTGCTTGTGGACCACGACCATGAACAGGTGGATCACGATCATCATGAGGATCAACGCGGGGATGATCAGCACATGCACGATGTAGAGGCGACCGATGATCGCGTGGCCGGGGAACTCGCCACCGAACATGAACATGGAAATGTAGGTGCCCACGATCGGGACGGCCTTGGCGATCGCGTCCGCGATGCGCAGACCGTTACCGGAGAGCACGTCGTCGGGGAGCGAGTAGCCGGAGAAGCCGGCCACGATCGCCAAGATGAAGAGCACGCAACCCACGACCCAGTTCAGCTCACGCGGGCGGCGGAACGCGCCGGTGAAGAACACGCGCAGCATGTGCACGGACAGCGCCATGACGAACAGCAGCGCGGACCAGTGGTGCAGCTGCCGCAGGAAGAGGCCGCCGCGGATGTCGAACGAGATGTGCAGGGTGGAGGCGTACGCCCCGGACATCTCGACACCCTGCATGGGGACGTAGCTGCCGTTGTAGGGCAGGGACGTCATGGTGGGGTCGAACCAGAACGCCAGGAAGGTGCCGGACAGCAACAGGATGATGAAGCTGTAGAGGGCGACCTCACCGAACATGAAGGACCAGTGGTCGGGGAAGACCTTACGGCCGAACTCCTTGACCATCGCGGAGGCGCCCACGCGCGTGTCCACGAAGTTGGCGATCCGGCCCGTGGTGGTCGTGGGGCGGTATTCGAAGTCTGTTGATGTGGACATTAGTTCGCCTCATCCTGCATGTCTTGGACGGCGAAATCGCGCTGCGAGTAGGTCGGTCCCACGGGCTCGTGGAAGTCGCTACGGGCAACGAGGTAGCCGTCGGAATCAACGGTAATGGGCAGCTGCGGCAGGGGGCGGGATGCCGGGCCGAAGATGACCTCGCACTCGTTCGTGAGGTCGAACGTGGACTGGTGGCACGGGCACAGCAGGTGGTGCGTGTGCTGCTCGTACAGGGCGATCGGGCAACCCACGTGCGTGCAGACCTTGGAGTAGGCGAAGATGCCGTCCACGTTCCAGTCACTGCGCTCGGGGGAGACGTTGACGTCCTCCGGGGCCAGTCGCATGAGCAGGACCACGGCCTTGGCCTTCTCGTCCAGGTAGCCCTCTTCGTGGCTCAGGCTGCTGAGGTTCTCCGGGACCACGTGGAACGCGGAACCGAGAGTCACGTCGGACGCCTTGATGGGGGTACCGGAGGGATCGCGTACCAGACGCACGCCCTCGTCCCACATGGTGTGGCGCAGGACCTTGAGGTCGGTGGGACCGAGGTCCTTGAGCAAACCCACGAAGGGGAGGGGCATGAGCACTGCGGCGCCGATCAGCGTGTTGCGCAGCAGCGGGCGGCGCCGCACACCGGACTCGTCGTAGATGGTGTTCAGGATGCCCTGCGCCTCGGCGCGGTCCTCTTCCGGGCGCAGGTCGTGGCGCATCTCCACGATCTCGTGGTCCGGCATGAGGGTACGGGCCCAGTGGACCACCCCGATACCGATGCCGAACATGCCGAGGGCGATACCGAGGCCCAGCAGCAGGTTCTGCAACCGCAGCTGCGCGGTGGGCTCGGTGTTGACGGCGTCGTACAGAGGACCGTCCACGCGGATACCGAAGTACGCCACGAAGAACAGGATGGATCCAATGATGGAGAGCAGGAACAGCAGGACCACCTGGTGTTCAGCTCGCTTCGCGGCCTTGGGATCTACGTCCGTCACGCGGGGGCGGTGCGGTGGAAGCCCCGGGTTGGGGAAGTTTTCCGTGCCCGTTCCGTCCGAGGTGACAACCGCCCCGCTCTTGTGGGGAGTGCCGTCACGATGGTCGCCCATGTGGTCCCTCATTCTTCTCTTGGTGCTGTGAATACTGTTTCGGGTGCCGGTGGGTACCGGCGGGGCGCTCTCAGGCGGAGCGCGAGGTCAGCCACACGGTGAAGCCGATGACGATCACCAGGCCGATGGTCCAGATGAACAGGCCCTCGGACACGGGGCCCAGGGAGCCGAGGCTGAAGCCACCCACGTTGGTGTTGTTGTCGAGGGTCTTCAGGTACGTGATGACGTCCCGCTTCTCCTCGGGGGTGATGTTGGCGTCGTTGAACACCGGCATGTTCTGCGGGCCGGTCTGCATGGCCTCGTAGATGTGCTTTTCGCTCACGCCCATGAGGGAGGGGGCGAACTTGCCGCGGGTCAGGGCACCGCCCTGGCCAGCGGCGTTGTGGCACATGGCGCAGTTGGCCAGGAACACCTTGGCGCCGTTGGCGGAGTTGCCCTCGCTGATGTCGAGGTACTCCTCCTCGGGGACGGAGGGGCCGGCGCCCAGGGAAGCCACGTACGCGGAGAGCTGCTTGGTCTGTTCGTCGTTGAACTGCTGCGGCTTGACCTGCGCCTGGGGGCCCTGCATCTGCATGGGCATACGGCCGGTCCCGACCTGGAAGTCGACGGAGGAAGCGCCCACGCCGATCAGGGAGGGACCGGTGTTGGTGCCCTGGGCCTGCATGCCGTGGCACGTGGAGCAGTTGGCCAGGAAGAGCTTCTGCCCCTCCTCGACGTCCTGAGCCGAGTACGTGGTGGTGTCGGCCTTGGCTTCATTGGTGGTTGTGGCAACTGCGTAGAGTCCACCGGTCAGAAGCAAAGCCATGACCAACAGCGCGAGGGCTGCCATGGGATGGCGGCGCTTTTGTGAGAGTGCCTTCACGTCAAACGTTCCTTTTACTCGGTTCTAGAACTTGGATGGGCCAACGGTCCTGGGGGCCTACTTGATGAAGTAGACCAGCACGAACAGGACGATCCAGACCACGTCGACGAAGTGCCAGTAGTAGGAGACCACGATGGCCGAGGTGGCCTCGTAGTGACCGAAGCGCTTGGCAACGAAGGCGCGGCCCATGATGAACAGGAATGCGATCAGGCCACCGGTCACGTGCAGGGCGTGAAAACCGGTGGTGATGTAGAAGGCGGAGCCGTAGGCGTTCGCGGCGATCGTGATGCCTTCGGAAACGAGAGCAACGTACTCGTAAACCTGCACGGACACGAACACGGCGCCCATGAGGAAGGTCAGGGCGAACCACTCAGTCATGCCCCACTTGGTGAACTGGAGGATGCCGCCGGTGCGCCGGGGCTGGAGCCGCTCGGCGGCGAAGACGCCGAACTGGCACGTGACGGAGCTCAGCACCAGGACGATGGTGTTGGCCAACGCCAGGGGCACGTTGAGCAGCTGTGTGTTCTCGTGCCAGACCTCCGGGGAGGTGGCGCGCAGAGTGAAGTACATGGCGAAGAGTCCGGCGAAGAACATCACTTCGGAGGACAACCACACGATGGTGCCCACGGAAGTGAGGTTGGGGCGAGTGATGGTCGCGCCCACCGGTTTGGCTGGGGTATGAGTCGCAGTTGTCACAGAGACATTATGTCGCCAAAACTCCCGGCGAACCAACCACCACGGCCTCCGCAGCGCATCGTGTCGCGTCCCCGAGGTGTGATCTGGACGACCCTCCCGTCCGCCGGGCCGCGGTGGGCCGCGGCCTGCCGCCGCACTGCGTCACGCGGAGTGATGGCGCGATAGAGTCGAAGCCGTGACTACCTCGAACGCCTCCCGCACGAACAACCACTGGCCAGACGTGTTGACGAGCTTGTCCCGCGGCGAGGACCTGTCATGGGACCAGTCCTACTGGGCCATGGACAACATTATGGCGGGCGAGGTCCCCGACACCGTGGTCGCGGGCTTCCTCATGGCGTTGCGCACCAAGGGGGAGAGCGTGGCCGAGCTCAACGGTCTCGCGGACGCCATGGTCGCTCACGCCCGCCCCATCTCCGTTCCCGCCCCGGCGCTGGACATCGTGGGCACCGGCGGGGACCGCCTCTCGAGCGTCAATATCTCCACGATGTCCGCCCTGGTGTGCGCGGGCGCGGGGGTGCGGGTCGTGAAGCACGGCAACCGGGCGTCGTCGTCCAAATCGGGATCGGCGGACGTCCTGGAGGCCCTGGGCGTGCAGCTGGACATGCCCGTCGAGCGCGTCAAGCGCGCCGCGAGCGAGGTGGGGATTACCTTCCTGTTCGCGCAGACGTTCCACCCGTCCATGCGCTTCGCGGCCGCCGCGCGCAAGGCTCTCGGGGTCGCCACGGCCTTCAACTTCCTGGGTCCGATCACCAATCCGGCCAAGGTCAAGGCCTCGGCGATCGGCGTCGCGGACGAGGCTCTCGCCCCGCTGATGGCCGGCGTGTTCCAGAACCGTGGCGACCGCGCTCTCGTCTTCCGCGGCGGCGACGGGCTCGACGAGCTCACCGTCACCGCGCCGTCGCGGATCTGGGAGGTGCGGGACGGCCGCACCACCGAGCACACGCTCGAACCCCTCGACCTGGACATGCCGCGCGCCACGATCGAGGATCTGCGCGGCCAGGACGCCACTTACAACGCGGGTGTGGTGCGCGACGTCCTCGACGGCTCGCCCGGACACGTGCGCAACGCGGTCTTGTTGAATGCCGCCGCCGGGCTCGTCGCCATCGACGAGAGCGCCGATGCTCCCTTCGCGGAGCGTTTCGAGGCCGCCGTTGGGCGTGCGGCCGAGTCCATCGACTCGGGTGCGGCGCGAGACGTCCTCACCCGGTGGGTCGAGTTCGCCGCGCGGTGACCACCCGGTCGTCGCTCCCGCCCGGCCCGTCCGCGCGGTACCGCGCCATCTGACGACGACGCCGCTCGCCCGGTTTCCGGAGGAGCGGCGTCGTTCGTGCTACGGCCGGGGAGTCAGTCGTCGATCCCCAGGGAGAAGGCCGCATCCAGATCGTGCGTGCTGTACGTGCGGAAGGCGATGTTGGTGTTCGTGGACTCGACACCCTCGACCTTGGACAGCTGATCGGCGATCACGTCCGCGAGCCGTTCGTGCTGGTGGACCCGGACCACGGCGATCAGGTCCCACTCACCGGTCACCGAATAGACCTCGGTCACCCCGCGGATATCCGAAACCTCCTGGGCGACCTCCGGAATCCGGTCCGACGAGGTCTTGATCAAAACGATGGCGGTGAACATGGGGTTCCTTTCCACGGTGTCACTCCACTGTATCGGTGGGTCGACGGCGCGGTGGGTGTCTCGGGGCGGCCGGTGAGCCAGGGGCGTCGTGGCCGTTTCAGCGACGACGAACTCGGGCTACGCCTGCCAGAACGAGGCGGTAGCCCACCAGGAACGCTCCCAGCACCACCAGGCTGACCAGGACGAACGACCATGCGGTGCCCTGGCCGGTGAGCGTCCGCAGGAACATGCCCACGATCTCGGTGCTGAGCCACACGACTAGGCCCGTGGGCACCACGGCGGCCGGGCGGTGCGCACCTCGGGCCGCGAACCATCCGATGAGGGTGCCCACGAGGAAGGGCCACGCGGTCGTGAGCATGCCCAGGACGTCCTCGCCGTGGGCGGATCGCCCAATGGCGGCGAAGACGATCACCAGAACGAGGTCCACGGCCAGGAAAAGGGGCCAGGCCCTCGCGGTTCGCTCGGCGGGAGGAGCTGGCCGGGGCGACTGCGGGGGAGAGGCCACTGATGTGCGGGAGTCCGATCCGGGACTGAGTTGCGAGCTCATGTCTCTATTTTATGGCGGTGTTTGGAGTGGCTCTTGTCGGCACGTGATTCTGGGCGAAGTTTATCGTGAAGGTTCTAGGTTTGAGTTCGAGTCCCACCTGAGACTGGAAGCAAACGACCTGCGCTTCGCCCAGCGACGCGTGGTCCTTTTTGGGTCATTGTCGGCGCACAGGGGCCATTTGCACCTCGAGAGCTCGGACCTCCACCGGTTGGCCGCATGCCGCCGACGCCTTGGCTGCTAGCTCCATGGCGCCTGCCTCGCTCGAGACCTCGACGATCCAGAACCCACCCAACGCCGCACCCGAGCCCACCCGGGGACCAAGGGAGACCACAGGCGCATCACCGGACGCACCCGTGGCGTCCACGGTGTGAGCGGTTTCCGGCGGTGTGAGTCCACCGGCGAGCACCCACTGACCGGAATCCTGCAGATCCTGGTTGAAGGCGGCGACTGCGTCGAAGGCGCGTTGCATGTCGTCCTTGGACTGATATGCCTCGCCGGAGGCCTGGACGCCCGGATCGTGGAAGACGGAGATCATGAACTGGGTCATGGTAGAGCCTTTCGCATTGTGGAATATCTACTACCTTGTCAATTGAGCACCTTGACGCATCGATGGTGGCGCTGTCTGGAGCCATCGGCGGGATGAGGCACCAGGTGCGATCCACGGACGGAATCGGTCGGCTGATGACCATAGGCCACCATGGAACTCATCATGGCGCAGGATGTTGAACGGGATGTGCACCGGTAGGAATTTCATGCCGCACATGTCCCGATTCGTTGATCCATGTCGTCGTGCGGTGTGTCGTGCAGCAGACAACGTGCCGCATTACGTCCCGGGGTGACTCGTGCCGGAGAGATTCGAGGCTGGGTGTCCACGCGTGGCCACCTGAGGCATCGCAGAGGCCGAATGAGGTTCGCCCCATATAGCGTCGCTGCCGACGTACCCCTATGACCGATAATGTAAATTATGTAAAGTGAACCGAACGTGGAGTGACCGGAACGGTCCCTGGGCCTCTCCCGCCGGCACCCTCGGCCCTCGGCCGACCGCAGCGCCCACTCCTTCTTGTGGTGCCCCAGCACCGTCAGGATGATTCCCAGCGCCGGCCATCCGATCGGTGCCCAGATCTCCCCCGCGGGTCGTCGTCGGACAGGGGCACCACGTCCGTGACCCTCACGGTGGGCGGAGTCGCCCCCGTGGCTCCCGGCGTCTGCCCCGCACCCGAGCCACGCTGGGCCTGCACGAAACCCCCGGAGGCAGCGCCCCCACTTTGTCCCGGAGCCCCAGGGCCACCGGGGCCGCGCCGCCGCCCGACGCCATCTTCTGCGGCGCCTGTTGCATCCCCGCGATCACTTGCTGGTCGATCCAGCGCTGCATGTTCGTCTCCACGCCCGTGAGCATCTGGGACGCCACCGGGCTGGCCGCACTCGCCGTGAGGATCTCGGGCTGCTCCCCCAGCACGATCCCGCCGCACACCTCCCGCGACGTGATCCCGTTGACCGCGTCCTCACTGTTGGCCATCGGGTGCAGCTCGAGCAGGTGCTCGGGCATCTTCTGGGTAACAGCATCGACCTGCTCCTGCGAACCGACTACCGCCCCGGGCAGGTTCTCCACCCGGGACGTGGCCGTGGGCCATGCGAAAGCGAGAAGAACGACACACACGTCGCCCGCTCCCCCATCCCCCGCGTGCGCTCGCGCTCCCTGCAGGAGACACACGACGCGTTCGCAGTCGCCGTCGAGTCGCTACTCTCCGGGGTGCTTGCGGCCCCGGCCGACGGCTGCCCACGGGCTGGGGACCATGGTCCGTCTCCGACGGCCGGGCCTGACCGTTGTACCGGGGCCCTGCTGCGCGAACGACGATCCGAACCCGCATACTCTGCAGCCGAAGCGGCCCCGCCCGCGCGGCGACGGAGTCGACGTGCCGGAACGCGCACGACCACGGGCGGCCACCCCGGAAGGGTGACCGCCCGTCGTCGTCAATTATTCAAACCGGTCGAGAGGGCGCCGGAGGGCGCGGACCGGCAGGGAGTCAGCGGTTGAGGACCGTGATGGCCTCGTGGGCGCGCTCGGCTCGGACCTGCACCAGGTAGGTGTCCGCGGCCGTGGTGCGCACGGACTTGAAGTCTCGCTTCCCGCCGGTGGCCAGGTGCGCCACGAAACCGAAGATCACGCCCCACACGGCACCGATCACCACGGACCACAGGATGATGGACAGCCAGCCGAACGCCGGGGCGAACAGGCCGAACAGGATGCCGATGAACAGGCCCAGCCACGCGCCGGAACCCAGGCCGGCGAGCGCGGCGCGGCCCTTGGTCAGGCGACCGGTGACGTATTCCTCGGAGCGCAGGCCCTCGCCCACGATCTTGACGGTGGAGACATCGAACTCGCGGTCGGAGAGCGTGTCCACGACGGCCTGGGCCTCGGCGTAATCGGGGAAGCGGGCGATCGTCTCGTATTTAGCGGCAGCGGTCTGGATCTCGTAGGCCATGATTCCCCTCACAATTGGTATGTATGATGCAAACCCCCCGCTTCCACCATATCAACCGGGCTCACGGCATCTAGAGCTCACAGCACCGAGCGGTAGACCTCCAGGGTCTGCTGCGCGATGGACTCCCACGAGAAGTGTTCTTCCGCGCGCGTGCGTCCCGCCTGCCCCATGCGGTGAGCGCGGTCGGGGTCGGAGACCACGTCGGTGAGGGCTGCGGCGAAGTCGTCCACGAACTTCTGGGGGTCCAAGGGTGTGCCGGTGCCGTCGGTGACCTGTTCGATGGGGACCAGGCGGCCGGTCTCGCCGTCGACGACGACTTCGGGGATGCCCCCGGTGGCAGTGGCGACCACGGCGGCGCCGCAGGCCATGGCTTCGAGGTTGACGATGCCCAGGGGTTCGTAGACGGAGGGGCACGCGAAGGCGGTGGCGTGGGAGAGGATCTGGATCACGGCGCGGCGGGGCAGCATCTTCTCGATGAGCACCACGCCCTCGCGCTCGGTCTTGAGCTGGTCGATGAGGGCGTTGACCTCGGCGCCGAGCTCGGGGGTGTCAGCGGCGCCGGCGCACAGGACCAGTTGCACCTCGGGCGGCAGCTGCAGAGCGGCGCGCAGGAGGTAAGGCACGCCCTTCTGGCGGGTCACGCGGCCCACGAAGACCACGGAGGGCTTGGTGGGGTCGATGCCGTACTCGTCCAGGACGTCGGTGTTCTCGTCTCGGTCCCACTGGCTGACGTCGATCCCGTTGTGCACGGTGCGTACACGCTGGGGGTCCACGTCCGGGTAGGAGGCGAGGATGTCGCGGCGCATGCCGTCGGACACGGCGATGATCGCGGCAGCGGCCTCGTAGGCGGTCTTTTCCGCGAAGCTGGACACCCGGTACCCGCCGCCGAGCTGTTCGGCCTTCCACGGGCGCAGGGGTTCCAGGGAGTGGGCGGAGAGCACGTGGGGGATGTCGTACATGAGGGAGGACAGGTGCCCACCCATGTTGGCGTACCACGTGTGGGAGTGCACCAGATCCGCGCCCTGGATGTCTCCGATCATGGTGAGGTCCACCCCGAGGGTCTGCACGGCGGCGTTGGCATCGGCCAGTTCACCCGGCACGGGATACGCTCGCACCTGGGCGCCATGGAAGTCCGGGTCCCGGGGTTCGCCGAAGCAGCGGATGTTGAGGTCCACGAGCGGTGCGAGCACGCGGGACAACTCGGCCACGTGCACCCCCGCTCCCCCGTAGATGGCCGGCGGGAACTCTTTGCTCAGGATGTCTACTCGCACACTGCGAGCGTACTGCACGGGGGTGCTCGCACACAGGTGCGCAAAAGTTCGTGAAACTTCCGGCGACACGGTGTTCCGCCTTGCCGAGTGGGACACAATGACGGGGAAGACCAGTCAAAGACGACGCCGTGTTGTGGTCCGCGAGGGCTCTGACTGGCTCGGGAAGTGAGGGGTACGAATGTCACGACACAAGAAAGTCCTTGCCATCGTTCTGGCCGGTGGGGAGGGCAAGCGCCTGATGCCGTTGACGGAGGACCGGGCCAAGCCCGCCGTGCCGTTCGCGGGCGGGTACCGGTTGATCGACTTCGCGCTGTCCAACCTGGTGAACTCGGGGTACCTGCAGATCGTGGTGCTCACCCAGTACAAGTCCCACTCCCTGGACCGGCACCTGTCCGAGACGTGGCGGTTGTCCACGCAGCTGGGCAACTACGTGACCTCGGTGCCCGCGCAGCAGCGCCGCGGCAAGGAATGGTTCCTGGGTTCGGCCAACGCGATCTTCCAGTCCATGAACCTGATCGACGACGCCGATCCGGACATCGTGGTGGTCGTGGGCGCGGACCACGTGTACCGGATGGACTTCGCGGACATGGTGGAGAAGCACATCGAGTCCGGGGCGAAGGCCACGGTGGCCGGTGTGCGCCAGCCCATGGAGATGGTGAAGTCCTTCGGGGTGATCGAGACGGACCCGCAGGACCCTACGAAGATTACGCGGTTCGTGGAGAAGCCGGACTCCACGGCTCCCCTGCCGGACGACCCGAACGCGTTCCTCGCGTCTATGGGCAACTACGTCTTCGACCGGGACGCCCTCGTGGAGGCGCTGCGCGCGGACGGCGAGCGCGAGGACACCAACCACGACATGGGTGGGGACATCATGCCCCACTTCGCGGACCGCGGTGAGGCCATGGTCTACGACTTCACCCACAACGACGTCCCGGGTTCCACCGACCGCGACCGCCAGTACTGGCGGGACGTGGGCACCCTGGATTCCTACTACGACTCTCACATGGACCTGATCCGTCCGCTGCCGGTGTTCAACCTCTACAACTACGACTGGCCCATCTACACCCACCAGATCATGGCCCCGCCGGCCAGGACGGTGCGTGGGCCCAACGGTCAGGCCGGCGTGGCCTTCGACTCGATCGTCTCCCCTGGTGTGCTGATCACCGGCGGGCACGTGGGCTCCTCGGTGCTCTCCCCCAAGGTCAAGGTGGAGCACGATGCCCGCGTGACCGAATCGGTGCTCATGCAGAACGTGCAGATCGGCGCCGGGGCCACCGTGCACCGCACCATCCTGGACAAGAACGTGATCGTCCCGCCCGGGTTCACGGTGGGCCTGGACCGCGAGCGCGACCTCGCCCGCGGGCTCACGGTCACGGATTCGGGGTTGACGATCGCGCCCAAGAACTACCGCTTCCAGGACTGAGTCCGGCTCTCGTTCCGTGACACCCACTCGGCGGCCCCGCTCACGCGAGCGGGGCCGCCGTCGTAGGCGCGGTCGGGAGCCCGGGCGGGGACGACGACGCCGTATCGCGCGGTTGCCGACGGCAGCGTCGTCGTCTGCCCGGCACGCCCAGCGGGCCGCAAGCGGGCGCGGGCGGGCGGATGCCTACACTGGGGTCATGGGAGCCAGCTCACTGACCAGAGAAGATGCCATGACGCGCGCGGAGCAGATCCGGGTGGAGGACTACCGGGTCACGGTGGATCTCTCGGGAGCACGGGAGCCGGGCGCCACGACATTCGGTACCGAGGTCACGGTGCGCTTCACCGCGGAGGCCGGTGCGGAGACGTTCATCGACTTCATCCACGACACCGTGAGCGCCGTGGAACTCAACGGCGAGTCGTTGGACGTGGACGACGTCGTGGAGGGCTCGCGGATCCGGTTGCCGGAGCTGGGCACGGCCAATGAGCTGCACGTGGTGGGTCGCGCGCTGTACTCCCGTTCCGGGGAGGGCATGCACCGCTACGTGGACCCCCAGGACGACTCCGTTTACCTTTACACCCAGTACGAGCCCGCCGATTGCCGCCGGGTGTTCCCCGTGTTCGAGCAGCCGGACCTCAAGGCCGTCTACCACTTCACCGTGATCACGCCCCCGGAGTGGCTCGCGGCGTCCAACGGGAACCCCACGGGGCAGAACACCACCGACGACTGCGACGTCCCCGGCGCGGTGGCCCACGACTTTGCCCCCACCCAGCGGATCTCGAGCTACATCACCGCCATCCTGGCGGGGCCCTACGCCCGGTTCACCGACGAGTGGTCCGGCACCGACCCCCAGGGCGAGACCGTGACGATCCCCCTCACGCTGTACTGCCGGCGGGCGCTCGCTGAGTACATGGACACCCAGGAGCTGTTCATGCTCACCAAGCAGGGTCTGGATTTCTTCCCGCGGTTGTTCGCGTTCGCGTACCCGTTCGGGAAGTACGAGCAGGCGTTCGTGCCGGAGTACAACCTGGGGGCCATGGAGAACCCGGGGCTCGTGACGTTCACGGAGGCGTACCTGTTCCCGTCGGGTGCCACGCGGGCGCAGTTGGCGGGGCGGGCGAACACGCTGTTGCACGAGATGTCCCACATGTGGTTCGGGGACCTGGTGACCATGCGGTGGTGGGACGACCTGTGGTTGAAGGAGTCCTTCGCGGAGTTCATGGGCGCGTACGCGTCCGTGCACGCGACCGAGTACACGGACGCGTGGGTCACGTTCGCGCTCGCCCGTAAGGAATGGGCATACCGCCAGGACCAGTTGCCCACCACGCACCCGATCGTCGCGGACATCCCGGACCTGGAGGCCGCGCGGCAGAACTTCGACGGCATCACCTACGCCAAGGGCGCCTCCGTGCTCAAGCAGCTCGTGGCGTTCGTGGGTGAGGAAGCGTTCATGGACGCGTGCCGTGCGTACTTCCGCCGGTTCGCGTTCGAGAACACGAGCCTGGACGACTTCCTGGAGGTCCTGGACGAGGCCAGCGATCACGACGTCCGCGCGTGGGCCCAGCAGTGGTTGCACACCACGGGTGTCCCCGTCCTGGAGGCCCGCCTCCCGGGCTCGGTGGACGACGACGCCGCGGCGCCGCGTGCACATGCCACGCACGACGGCGCGGGGTCCGGTGACCCCGCCGCAGGGGACGGCACCGCGGCGGCGAGCGCCACGCTGACCCAGCGAGCGGCGTCGTTGCGTCCGCACGGGCTGACCGTGGCCCGGTACACGCGGGATGGCGATGCCGTGGTGAACAGGGCTCGCACCGAGGTACGGGTGCCGGCCTCGGACACGCCCGTTCCCGTCACGGGTCTAGGCGACGCCCCGAGCAGCGAGGCCCAGGACGGCGAGTCGTTCCTGCTGGTCAACGACACTGACCTCACGTACTGCCTGGCCCATCCGGACCCGGGATCGCTTGCGGCCATCACCCGCCTGGTGGGGGCGATCGAGGACCCGCTCGCGCGAGCGGTGGCGCACTCGCAGGTGTGGGCCGCGGTGCGCGATGCCCGGTTGTCCCCGCGGGAGTACGTGTCCATGGCGGCGCGTGAGTGCGGTGCGGAGCGTCACGCGGCGATCCTCACGACCGTGCTGGACCACGCGGGTCAGGCCCTGGGCGAGTACGTGCCCTACCAGTACCGCACTGCCTCGCGGCGTGAATTCCTCGAGGCCCTGCGCAATGCCCTGCTGGCCGCGGAGGCGGGTTCCGGTGAGCAGCTGGTACTCGCGCGCGCTTTCGCCCGCGAAGCGGCTCGGGACGGCAGCTACGCCCGTCAGGTGCAGGAGTGGCTCGGGGACGAGGGCACGGTGGCCGGTCTGCCCCTGTCCTCCGAGCTGCGCTGGTCTCTTCTCACCGCGCTCACCGCCACTGGTCACGCCACGGTCTCCGAGCTGGAGACCGAACACGCGCAGGATCCCACCCGCGACGGCCGGTTGGGCTACACCCGGGCCGTGGCCGCCATCCGCTCGGACCGGGCCAAGGACGAGGCGTGGCAGCGGATCGTGGCCGGGGAGCTGTCCAACGACGAGCTGAGCGCCACGATCTCCGGCTTCCAGTTGGCGGCCCCTGCCGTGCTGCATCGCTACGAGTCCGAGTACTTCGCCCACTTCGCCGAATGGTGGGACACCCACTCCATGGAGATCGCGACTCGTATGGTGCGCGGACTGTACCCGCGCGCGATCGAGGTGCGGGCGGCGTCGTCTGACCCGAAGGAACACCCCGTGGTGCGGGAGACCCACGCGTGGTTGGACGCCCACCGGGACGCCCCGGGGGCCCTGCGACGCATCATCATGGAACTCGCGGCGGACGCCGAAAGGGCCGTGGAACTGCAGGTGGCGTGCCTGTCCCGGTGAACCCTGGGGGTCCGCTTTCCACCGAGCGGATGAACATCGATGCGTTGGGATCAACGGTTAGCATGTGGTGTGATGCCGCGGCGGAGCACGCGTCGGCGCTATTGCGAGGGAGACCATGAGGGATTACGCGCTCAACGACCGAGGGTCCTTGGACGTCGTCACCGAGAACTTCTACGACACCGAGATCATGCGGGTGTTCGGAGGCCTCTCCGTGGGCCGGGCGCAGACGTGGACCGGGACGGCCGCGCTGGTCCTGGAACCGGACAACCCCTTCGACCCGCGCACCGTGTCCGTGCGCGTGGGCGGGAACAAGGTGGCCCACCTCAGTTCCGGGGACGCACACCGTTACTGGCACCCCCTCTCACGCGTGATCGCCTCCGGCTACACCCCCGTGGTCCCGCTGCACCTGGAGGCCGAGTTGCAGCGCCAGGACGGGCAGGCGGAGGTCGCCGCGCGCGCGACGATAGGCATCGCTCCCCCGGCCCTGCTGTTCCCCCTCAACACCGCGCCCGCGCAATCGACCGTGCTGCCCCAGGGCTCCTCGATCAAGGTTTTGGACGAACAGGAGTTCGCCGAGTATCTGCACTCGATCGTGCCAGCCTCCGGTGAGGGCCGCGTGATCCTCACCCTCGAGGTCAACAAGGTCAAGAACTCCCACGGGCTCACCGTCGACACCGTGGACGTGCTCTACGAACGCAAACAGGTGGGTCGGCTCTCTACCCAGATGTCCCAGCAGTTCATCCCGATCATCCACTACGCGTTCGAACAGGATCTGCTCACCGCCGTGTGGGGGACGATTCGTGGTTCCTCGTTCGAGGTGTCCATGACCTTGCAGGCCGCCCGCGCCTCCGAGGTCCCCCAGCAGTGGTTCACGGACCTGCCCAACGACGTCCCCGAGCTGCTGCCGGACGCCGAGGATTTCGAGGTGCCCCCGGCCTACGTGCCCGTGGAATCGGACCGCGGGCGCAACGCCAAGAAATGGCGCCGCGGTTTCAGTGCCGCCCACACCGACGACGCCGCCGCTCGCAACCGCCCCGGCGCCCAGACCCGACCCGCGGCACCCGCCCCCGCGCGTGAACCCCGCCGCGCGACCGGCGGGTCCAGTGCGGCCCGGCTGGTGGGCGGACTCACGAGCGGGCTGAAGCCCCTGGTCACCGCGCTCGCCGCGCTCACCATGATCCTGGTACTCGTGAGCATCATCCTGCTGGGTGTGGAACCATTGGCCACGACGCTCGTGTTGATCGTGGCCGTGGCCACCGGATTCATGGCCTTCTACCTGCACAGAACGCTGTAAGGGGTTCTTTCAACCGTATGATTTCTCGCCGCGAACGGTTCCTCCAGATCATCGAAGTGCTCACCAAGCACGGTTTCGGTTTCGCTCTCGGTGGGTTGAAACCGCAGTGGCGGGCCCCCCTGGCGCGCGTGAAACTCATCGATCCGCAGACCATCCACTCCCAGCCCGAACACCTGCGCATGGCCCTGGAGGAACTGGGACCCACGTTCATCAAGCTAGGCCAGCTCGTCTCGACCCGCCCGGACCTGCTGCCCTCCGGGTACGCGGACGAACTGCTGAAGCTCCAGGACGACACCCCACCGATCCCCGTGGAGCAGATCCGGGCCATGATCGAGGCCGAACCGGATTCCCAGGCGGAGGAGATCCTCACGCACATGGACCCCGAGCCCGTGGCCACCGGCTCGATCGGTCAGGCCCACGCCGCCGTGTTCCGGGGACATGAAGTCATCGTCAAGGTCCGCCGCCCCGGCGTGACCGACGAGGTCAATCGTGACCTGGAGATTCTGCAGGACATGTCCTCGTGGGTGGCCCGCTACTGGACCGCCGCCCAGGACTACGACCTCGAGGGGCTCGTGGAAGAGTTCAGCGCCTCCCTGCGGGACGAACTGGACTTCATCCAGGAGGCCCGCAACTCTCAGCGCATGGCCGAGAACTTCATCGGCCACCCGCAGATCCACATCCCCGAGATCTATTGGGAGGCCACGACCTCCCGTGTGCTGACCATGGAGCGGATGTTCGGAGTCAAGATCAACGACTACGACGCTCTCGAGGCCGAGGGCGTCAACCGTCACCTGCTGGCCAAGGAGGCCACGGACGCGATCTGCAAAATGGTGTTCGAGGACGGGTTCTTCCACGCGGATCCTCACCCCGGCAACTTGTTCGTGGAGCCGGACGGGCGGATCGCGGTCATTGACTTCGGGATGGTCGGCAACCTCAGTGAGGAGTTCCGGGACCACCTGATCACCCTGCTGCTCGGCGTCGTGCAGAACAACCCGCGCCGCGCCGCGACCGGACTGCTGGGCTTGACCGATAGCGGCCAGCACGACGTCTCCAAGCGGGACCTGGAACGCGACGTCTCCGTGATGATGCGCCGCTACGCCAACAAACCGCTCGAAGAGGTGCGGGTAGGCGAGCTCATGGCGGATCTGATCTCCGTGCTGCGCCACCACAAGCTGCAGCTCCCGCGCGAGTCCGCCTTGCTGCTGCGCATGCTCGTCACCGCCGAGTCCATGGGTACCGGCCTGGACCCCGGCTTCGACCTGGTCTCGGCCGTGCAGCCCTACGCGGAGCGGTTCATCATCAACCGGCTCTCCCCGGACATGCTGTTCAACCGGTTGCGCTCCACGATCGAAGAAGCCGTGCAGATGGGCGTGGACGTGCCCGAGTACGTGCGCCGCTTCCTGGTGGTGCTCGAACGCGGCGGCTTCGACGTCCACCTGCGCACGGACGAGCTGGATCCCCTGGTCAAGAGCGGCGCCAAGATCGGCCACCAGGTCGTGGCCGGCGGCGTGATCGCCGCGACCATCAACGGTACTGCGCACATCATCGCCTCGGACCCCGAGCGATGGAAGAAGTACCACACGCCGTTGATCGTGGGTGGGATGTCCACGGTAGCGGCACTAGGCGGCTACCTGGCCGTGTCCTCCAACGTGGAACGCGTCCGCCACGTGGTGCGGGTGCTGCGCGGGAACAAGTCCAAGCGCACCGTGCGTTGAGCACGAACGTGGTCCACGAGGCTCCACCGGGCGGTCAGTCCTGCTCCCGCCCGTCATAAGCCCTCGACGAGGATGAGTCAGCCGTTTGCTCCGACAGGGCCTGGGCTCGCGCCGCATCCAGGCACGCTTGACTGAACGGAAGCGACCCTCCGTTCGCGAAGTCCCGTAAGTGCTCGTTGGCAGGGACTTGGACGCGGCTCACGTAGTACAGGCCAGGAACGCGCTTGGCTACTGTCGCATAAGCGACCCCAGGTTGTTTGAGGTTCGCGACCACCGCGCGGATTCCGTCCACGGACCCCGGGGCCACCAACAGCTCCAGCAAGCGTGCATCGATCGTCTTGACCGCCTGGCCGTCCTGGATGAACTCGTAATAGGGCCCGTGGTACCCGTCTATGTACCGCAGGTGGGCCGTCGGGTGACCAGCCATGAAACACGCAACATCCCCGAGGTCGATCAAGACATCCGTGAGGTGCTCCAGCAGACCCAGGACCATTAAGTGCTTCGTCATGGTAGCCGGCCTGCGCAGACTGACGCGCTTCGGGGCCTCGGCCCGAACCTCAATCTCGAACGCTGATGGGCCCAGCTGGCCGATAGAGAAGTCCTGGTTCCACCCAGAGATAATCCCCCTGGCGTCCCCGAGCAACTGCTGGGTCAGCAATTGCAAACCCGTGAAGCTCTCGCGCAACGGTGACTGCGGCAAGGCCAGCTGTCGCCCGTCCCCATCCCGGTAGGTGACGGCGACGATCACACGGGCCTTGGGGGGGACGGTGCCCAGATAGTTGCGTGCCACGGTGCCTTTCATCGAGCTCGCAGAGACATTTCTCCGTAATGCAGGTCACCGAGGTCCGGGTGTTCGGGGGAACATTTCCCGGCAATAACGCCGTTTTCCTAGAGGATATTCGCCGACGTCACACCTGCATTCATATACACACAGTGTAGGACACCCTGGGGAGCACCATCGCCCCTACTCCCCGGTACTTTTGTAGCCACTATGGTGGACACAATCATCCGAGCTTGCCCGCGTGAACCCTGGTATTCCCTTAGACTGTGGCCGTACAGGGCGTGTGGGGCCGGGCTGGGTGATCCGCGACTCACGTAACGCGTCATTGGCCGAGGTAAGGATGAATTGCGTGTTCACGATCATGCCGATTTACGGTACCCGTCCGGAAGCCATCAAGATGGCTCCCATCGTCACCGCCCTGCAGAACAGCGATCAGTTCGAGTGCGTGGTCACTGTGACCGGCCAGCACCGCGAGATGCTGGACCAGGTCAACGAGATCTTCGGGATCACGCCGGACCACGATCTGAACATCATCCAGCCCCGCCAAACCCTCAACGGTGTGCTGACCCGCACGGTCGAGGGTCTGGACCGGATCTTCGAGGACACTCCCCCGGACGCCGTGGTGGTCCAGGGTGACACCACCACCTCCACCGCTGCGGCGATCGCCGCGTTCTACCGCGGGATCCCCGTGATCCACGCCGAGGCCGGCCTGCGCTCCTTCAACCTGTTCTCCCCGTTCCCGGAGGAGGCCAACCGCAAGATCACCTCGCAGATCACGTCCCTGCACCTGGCCCCCACGGCCACGTCCAAGGAGAATCTCCTGCGCGAGGCCATCACGGAGGAGGACATCGTGGTCACGGGTAACACCGTGATCGACGCTCTGCTGCACACCGTGGAGCAGCAGCTGCCCTTCACGGACCCCCAGCTCGAGGAGATCGCGTCCTCCGGCAAGCGCGTGCTGTTGGTGACCACGCACCGTCGTGAGAACCAGGGCGAGGCGATGCGCGGCGTCGGACGCGCCCTGGCCCGGATCGCGGACGCGGAACCCGAGCTGACCATCGTGCTGCCCGCCCACCGCAACCCGGTGGTGCGCGAGGCGGTGCTGCCGGCCATCGAGGGCAAGCCCAATGTGGTCGTGACCGAGCCGCTCGCCTACGGCGAGTTCACCCGCATGCTGTCCGTGGCGCACGTGGTGCTGACCGACTCCGGCGGGGTGCAGGAGGAAGCGCCGTCGCTCGGCAAGCCCGTGCTCGTGATGCGCGAGAACACCGAGCGTCCCGAGGCCGTGACGGCCGGGACCGTGAAGCTCATCGGTACGGACGAGGAGCGGATCGTGACCGAGGTGGACCGGTTGCTCAACGACGATGCCGCCTACCACGAGATGGCCAACGCCGTGAACCCGTATGGTGATGGCAAGGCCGCCGAACGCTCCCTGGCCGCGATCGAGCAGATGTTCGATGTGGGCCGGCGCGTGGCGGACTTCGATTCCCAGGCGTAAGCCCAGCCCTCTCGCCTCGAACGGAAGGATCACGGTCTCTTCATGCGCATGACAGTCATCGGCACCGGATACCTCGGTGCCACGCACGCGGTGGCCATGGCCGAGCTCGGTCACGAGGTGCTCGGCGTGGACGTGGACCAGGCCAAGATCGATCTACTCTCCACCGGGCAGGTGCCCTTCCACGAGCCGGGGCTGCCCGAGCTGCTGCGCAAGCACGTGGCCACGGGCGCGGTGCGCTTCACCACGTCCTACGAGGAGGCCGGCGCCTTCGGGGACGTGCACTTCATCGGGGTGGGAACGCCCCAGAAGCGCAACGGCCACGCCGCGGACATGACCTACGTGGACTCGGCCGTGGAGCAGATCTCCCGCGCCACCACGCACGACTGCGTGATCGCCGGTAAGTCCACGGTTCCCGTGGGCTCGGCGGCCCGGTTACAGGAACTGGCCCTGACCTCGGCGCCCTCGGGCACGCGCGTGAGCCTCGTGTGGAACCCCGAGTTCCTGCGCGAAGGTCACGCGGTGGAGGACACCCTGAGTCCCGACCGTATGGTATTGGGCCTCGAGTACGACGACGCCGGTCGCCCCACCTCCGCGGCGCAGGCCGCCGAGGCCGTGCTGCGTGAGGTGTATGCGCACCAGCTCGAGGCGGGGATCCCGTTCATCGTGACCGACTACGCGACCGCGGAGCTCGTGAAGGTCGCGGCCAACAGTTTCCTGGCCACCAAGATCAGCTTCATCAACGCGCTGTCCGAGATCACCGAGACCGTGGGCGGGGACATCCGTACGCTCGCGGACGCGATCGGGCTGGACGAGCGGATCGGGCGGAAGTTCCTCAACGCCGGTGTGGGCTTCGGCGGCGGGTGCCTTCCCAAGGACATCCGCGCGCTGCGCGCCCGCGCTTCCGAGCTGGGTCTGGACCAGTCCCTGCGGTTCCTGGCCGAGGTGGACGACATCAACCTGCGGCGGCGCGAATACACCGTGCAGCTGGCCGTCCAGGAATGCGGTGGTTCCCTGCACGGCACGCAGATTGCCGTGCTCGGCGCGGCGTTCAAGCCCGAGTCCGACGACGTCCGGGACTCCCCCGCCCTGGACATCGCCGCCCGCCTGCACTCCATGGGTGCGGACGTGCGCCTCTACGACCCCCAGGCCAACGCCAACGCCGCCCAGCGCTTCCCCCGCCTGGACTACGTGGACTCGCTCGACGCCGCCGTGACCGGTGCGCAGGTGACCCTGCTGCTCACGGAGTGGCGGGAGTTCCGGGAGATGGATCCCCTGTTCGTGAAGTCGCTGGTGGAGTCCCCCACGATCATCGACGGGCGGAACGTGCTGGATCCGGTGGCGTGGCAACAAGCTGGATGGCGATACCTGGCCATGGGCCGACGCACATGACCCACTGACTCAGCGGGGCATTCCGCACAATCCCCCCCTCCCCCCCCCCCCCGAAAGGACCCTCGTGGTCTCACGTCGCCCTTACCCGCGTGGTTTTCTGATCACACGCGTAACAGACATGCCCAAGATCCCGGAGGCATGGTCCACTCTGACACTTCCCTGTGCTGCGTGGCACTTTTCGTACGACGAGCACTACGCACCAGATATTGCTTTTGACCAGGGCAGCCCCAGATGGGTTCTCGTCCATGGGCTATGCCTCTACGCGGGAGACAAGGCGCTGAAGGGCACTGTCGCGGAGCACCTTCTGAAGCAGTGGAACAGCAGTAACGAGCAGTTTCTGTCCGCGCTCGACGAGCTGGGCGGAAGACACATCATCCTCCGGGGAGCAGAGGATGCGGTGGAGGTCTATCACGATGCGGCGGGCATGCGCTCCGTGTACAGCTCCAGAGAATTCAACACCGTTAGTTCTCATGCCCACCTCATCAACGTTCTCCACCCGCACCGGGAACGCAAGGAGAGCGAGGGGGCCCGGGCCCTCACCCACAGCTGGGATCACACAAAGTATGTCGGTATCGAGCCGTTGTTACCGAACCATCGCCTGAGGCTGCCTGACTGGACCGTAGATCGCTATTTCCCGCGCACCACGAACGCCTACGCAGGGTGGGGCCTCGAGGCGAAGCTGGATAGATTCCAGCGGCTCTGGTCGAACCAACTGGCCCGGCTCAGCGAACTCGACAGCAGCCTGGTGATGTCCATCACTGGTGGGGCCGACAGCAGGACCTCGCTTGCACTGTCAGTGGACTACTTGGAGGAAATAGAGTTCTTCACCTATACGGCCAGGAAGATTCCCGGCTCGAAGTGGAGCGAGTCCATGGCACTGGACCGCGAGCTCGTGGAGCAGCTTAAGAGGTTCGTGTCATTCAAACACCGCTACTTCGAGTCGGAGAATCGAGACACGGACACAATTCGCGAACTCGAACCGCTCTTGAAGGCAAACTCCACGCAGCAGCATTCACGCTGGCTGGTCGCCTTCTACGCAGCGGCATTCCCCGGGGAGGGACATATCCACCTCCGAGGAAACGGGTACGAGATCGGCCGGGCCTACTGGGGGCTCACGGAGGACAACGACACCCTCGCCAGCCTCAAGAACCTGTACATGCAGATCACCAAGGGTGACCAGGGTTACGTCTCACCGGAGGACAGGCGCGCGTACTACGACCAGGGGGTTCGCAAGTGGGGCTACGACGGCGAACGCCACGGCTACCATGTTCGTGATCTCGCGTACTGGGAGATCCGGTGCGGTCGTTGGCTCTCCGAGATTCTTAACGAGACCGATCTCGCCTTCCAGACCCTTGTCCCAATAAACGTCAGAGCTTTGCTGGACATCTCACTGTCCATGACGCTTCAGGAACGCCAGGAGTCATTCATCTTCTGGGAACTCATCAACCGTTCCATGCCCGTGCTGAACTTCCCTGGCAAGAACGACGTTCGAAACCTGTATGAGCAAATGAGGGACGAGAGGCTTTCCCACGAAGGCAGGCACACCGCGGCTGACACGGCCAAGCTGAGCGCCACGCTCGAGGTCAGGGGGCCAGTTGGACCGGTTCTGGAATTGGATGCCGTCGGAAACGAGCTCTCCCTGCCTTCCTACCGGTTCACGCCACACACCACCGCATCACGGGCCTTCCTCGCCCCGACCTCCACGCTGCCGCAGACCCTGACCTTCGTCGTGGATGCCCCCTACTGCAATCTTCGGGCGGTCGGTCAATTCCAGTTCGAAGTTCACCTCGACGGGCGGCCCGTTGCGTCCTGGGACGGTGCCGCCTTCAAACGTCCCGTTCACGTGACTGTGGACGACCTGACAAGAGAAACTGCGGTGTCAATCGTCATCCGATCACTCTCGAACCAGCAGGGCAAATCGTCGTGGGAGTCGGCATCTCAAGCGTTCATTCGAGCAATCTCCTTCACCACTTCACCACCGTCTGCGCGGGAGCGTCGGCCCGCCGTGTGGACGGATGCGCCCAAGTGATTTCGATGTCTGCAGACCCTCAGCCGGGCCCCCCGATAGGGACTGTATAGGCAGGTTCAGTCAACAGCGCAGCCAGCAGCAACGAACGATGCACGACAAGACAAGGCGAGCAGCCCAGATGAGGTTGCGGCGCCATCAACGGGCACAGAAGGTACCTGGATTGAAAATAGTGTTCAGTGAAATCGAGTTTGCCAACCGTGTGCTTAGCATTCCATTCCACGAAGAGACCCGCACGGACAGTTTGACCTTCACCCTCCCCCAGGACTGGGTGCTCGATACAGATCTGGTGGCCCTGGCGCTCACAACGCTGCTCGGGACGAAGTACTCGACCGTGGTTTTCTCGGACGCCATCTCCCCGGAGACCCGCGGGGCGGTCGAATCCGTGACGCAGGCTGAGTGGTTCACAGGTGCTGCGCGCAGCCCCATGAGCGATTCTCCCCAGCAACGCAACGACGTGGCCCTCAACTTCAGCGGCGGGTTCGATTCGCTGGCGGCACAGGCCCTGCTACCCAGGGACGCCCACCTAATCTCGTTGGACTTCGGCGGGCCATTCGCTCGCGAACGCGAGTTCTTCAAGGACTTTCCGACGCACACCATCTCCACCAACTTCCGCGAGTTGGGATTCAGCCTCAACACGTGGTCGTTCATGGGTGTCGGATCCATCCTGCTTCGTGACTACCTCAATCTTCAAACCTACTCCTTCGGTGCCATCTTGGAGGCCTCTCCCTGGCACTTCAATGCCGGGATGACGTCGGGGAACCTGAGGCAGGCGTGGTTCAACCAGGCGGGGCTCACCATCTTCAACCCGGTGATCGGCCTGACCGAGGTCGGAACAGCCATGATCATCCTGAGCCACAGGCCGGAACTCGCACTACGGAGTCTCGCATCCGTCGCGGGAGCAGGAAGCCTCAAGCACACCAGGAAGCTTCTGCTTCTCCATGCCGCCGCTCGTCACGCTCCAGGCCCCATCAGTCTGGACCCGGTGAACGTGGAGCAACCTCCGCTCGGTGTCTTCGGAACGAATCTGGCCAATGATTTCCTGAGCTTCTACCTGTACAGGATCCTAGGACCCGAGTACACCAAGCTCCTGGTCGGAGACATTCCGGCTGACGTTTTGAACAGAATCCGGCCACTGTCTTTGGATTTCTACGAAAAAATCAACACCAATTTCTATTCGGGGGTCCCCCCTTCGCTCACCGCGCACGCCCTCCACGAGGCCGCGGTCTCGCAGTGCGTGCCCTACACCTACACGGATTGGCAGGAGTTCCTGGAGGTCAAAAACATCCTGGCGCAGTTCCACGAATTTCCGGCGTGAGTCCGGGCCCCCCACCATCGATCGCTACTTGTGAACTGGAGCACCCATGAACATTCCGACAAAGGACGCAGACCGCGTTGACGTGACAGTCATCATCCCCTTCCGCAACAGGGGGGTCTCCCGGCTCAGGCGCGCCATCGAGTCGCTTGCTGCGGCGGCGCCGGGCCTGTCTGTGCAGGTCATCGTCTCGGACCTTGGAAGTGATGACCCAGGGACAGTGCGGTCAGTCTGCGAGCGGTCGGGGGCTGAATGGTTGCGTCTGGAGTCGGACCACTGGAACAAGTCCGTGTGCATCAATCGGGCGTTGGCTGTTAGTCGTGGCGAATACGTGCAGGTGCACGACGTGGACATGATCTGGACCCCCGGGAGCCTGGCGGCACACCTGGATCAAATTAAAGCTCACCCGAAATCCTTCATCAACTCACAAGTGTGGGATCTACCGGAGGACCTGACGGAATACGCACTCACCACTGCAGAACCTGACTGGGCTTTGTTCCGCGAGAAATCCGTATCCCATTCTCGGTGGGGGCACGGTCTCGTTCTGGCCCCTCGATCCGCTCTCCTGCGCATCGGTGGACTGGATGAGCGAATGCACACCTATGGGGGCGAGGACCTCGATCTCACCAAAAGGCTCAAGCGAACAGGTTTGCGTCAAGAATGGGTGGGACACCGTGGGGACGAGCTCTTCCATATCTGGCACGACCGTATCCCCAATATGGCTGCTAAAGATTCGCGGGTTGCTGCCGCCATTAAGAAGAACCGCGATCTCTACTACAGCGATGACTCTGTGATTCGTAATGTTCCTACCCCCGGACAAACGGATGAACCGTTGGTCTCGGTTGTCATCGCCACGAGGAATCGCAGTGCCTACCTCGCGGAATCCATTTACTCCGCGCTCTATCAGACGGTTCGTAGCCTCGAAGTGCTGGTTATCGATGATGGATCCACCGATGACACCGAAGCCGTCGTGCGGCAGATCGAGGATCCCCGCGTCCGGTACGTCCATCAGGATGCCACCGGGGTCGCCGCCGCACGCAACCGCGGGACCAAGGAGGCGCGGGGTTTTTACATCGCCGTGCTGGACGATGACGACCTCATGCGACCGGACCGACTGGAGATCCAGCTCGGTTGTCTCGATGGCGCGGCCCAGGGTTGCGTGGGAAACCTGCTGCACTTTTACGATTCCGATGGGCAGATGTACTACTTCTCTGACGCCCGGCCGACGACGGCCGGCGCCTTGCCGACAGGGGGGTTCGCTGGGCATCCGGGCTGGCTCGTCGAGAAGTCGCTCCTTGAGCAGATCCCCTACGACGAGAGCCTCTCCTCGGCGATTGACAATAATGTGGCTCTTCGCGCATTGCGCAGTGGGTTCAGTTTCCGTCATTGCAACCAGTTCGTGACCCTGCGGCGGATTCATGAGAAGCAAGTGACCATGGTGGACGGCCAGCAGCAGAAGCTGGGTGCGCGGCTGACTCACGTGTGGTTCCAAGGCGGGGTGGTTCCACAAACCATGAAGCACGCCCAGAACAATTACTCCAAGACCACAGAACGCCCCGTCGACGCGGTAAAAACCACCCCCACCATGCGCCCCTGGCTACCCGATCACTTGGTGACGCGCACAGTTCAACTGCGACCCAGTGACATGCTGAAGACTATTGATCTGCCGCTCCCACATCGTGCCGGATCAGCCGTTTCCATCATCTCCGGCACGGGTGAACAGGTCGGCTCACCGCTGCAGGTCTCGGGTGTGACGTGGCCGCAACTGGCGGCCTTGCGCCGTAAGAACGTGCCTCATCACGTCATCGAAAGTGACGAGGAGTCCTCAGGGATCAAGAGAGGGCTCACCGTGCTACCTCCGACCGGCGAGGACGAGGTCGAGACCGGCGGCGAGCCGCTCGTCGCTCTCAGCGACGCAGTTGAAAACCTCATCCAGGCAGAACGAGACAAGCTGCAACCGGACGAGTTCCTCGTTTGTTGGGAACCCGCTGATCCGCAGGACGGTGTCGACGAACCCGAGCTCTCGAGTTCCCACCGTCCTGCCGTGAGTTTCTCCTTGTCGAACAGCGCAGGCACACGCCGAATCATCCTTCAGCGGTCTGCCGATTTCGCCGACCTCGTGGAAACAGTGGGACGAGCGAGCGGCCTGATAAAGGCGTATTCACCCACGGCCAAGTTGCACCTGCCCTACATTCATCGCAAGGCAATCGAGATGGGACTGACGGCGTGAAAATCAACCGAGACCAGGACGAGCTGCAGCGACAGACTCTGTCCTATGAGCTGGGAGAATATGACGCGCAGCCTTCTGCCCCGGTCCTCATCGTGGATCGGGTGCTCAGCCAGGCCATCGAGCCGAGGATGGGGTTGGCCGAGGCACTCGCATACTGGTCGTCAGCCAGCGGACCCGTGGACACCCAGGATCACCTTGCCCCGGCTACACTCGAGGTCCTTCGAGAACTTCCGGGTTCCGGATCACGCGTGATCACCAACGTGCACTGGAAGTACGCGGATGTGCGACACGGTTCGCTCGAGATCCGTGTTGACGACTGCCTGCCCGGTTATGACCCCGGGAGCCATATGGGAGGCACTTCTGCCCAGTTCGCACTGCATCTGCCCGACACCGGTCGTGCGGCTGGGTCGATGACCTTGCTCCGTGACGGGTGGATTCCGACGAACGCCGCAATGGTGGGGTCTTCCCCCTCGCCCGGTCTCGATCGGATGCATCGGCGGCTGGCCGTGCTGCTCATGGTGAGCGGTGATTTGGACGCGTCAGGATTCACGATTCCCTTGTCATGGGTCCACGACCTCGACACGTGGAGTTATTATCAGTTGCTGTTCAAGACAGTAGGCCTGGACCTGGGCTATTCCAAGACCTCGAAGGATCCCGATCATGTCTGAAATGCTGTCCGACGCGCGTTGTATTGCCACGCAAAACGGTTACCGAATCACCGTCACCCCGCCCAAGCCGTTCACCAAAGTGTCCCTGCAGTTCCTCGACGGGTCTGACGGGGCCGCCGAGGTAGTTCTGGAATCCCCGGCCCCGGACAAGGGCCGGTGTAATTGGCTGGAGAGAGACGCTGAGGGACGACCGATCGAGCAGATTCAACCGCCGGACGAGATCGGAATGCGCAAGCTCAAGATCTATGCGGCACTGGATCCAGTGACGGAGTGCTCCTTTTTGGTCCGCCATTCCGAGTCCGACGAGGGATTGAAATACCTCAGCTACGTTAGTATCACGGTCACGGAATCCGATGGGTTCCAGCGCCGGTTGGGATTTCTAAGGATCAGGTGACGGCGTCCAGTCGTTGCGGCGGTTAACGTGCTGCTGCAACGACCGGGCATTGAGGCAGGGCGGCGGTCCTCCTCTCCGCATTAGACCGCTGGCGATCTGCTAATCCAAAGTGGCGGTGACACCATCTGCTGCGAAACGGAGCTCTAAACC
>NZ_JAUZUS010000007.1:0-171554 GCF_031844145.1 Kocuria sp. PD6 | reverse complement strand
CAATTAACACAGGTTCACAGTTTGTACCATTCATAGATTAGGCATCAGCGCCAACCGCACCGCGATGAACAGCATCACCAGGCCCACTCCCACGTCCACGATGCGCCAGGTCAGCGGGGTGTTCAGTACGTGGGAGAGCGCCTTCGCACCGGCACCCAGGGCGGTGAACCAGATGACCGATCCGGTGAACGCACCGCCCGCGAAGATCCAGCGCTGAGCGCCGTGCTGATTGGCCAGGTTGCCCAGGATGAGGACGGCGTCCAGGTAGGCGTGCGGGTTCAGCCAGGTGAACGCGAGAGTCGCGAGGACGACGCCGCGGAGGGAGCCGGCGCCGTCGCGCGCGGCCGCCATCGTCTGGGGTGTGAGCGCGGAGCGGAAGGACAGCACCGCGAACGCCGCGAGGTAGACCACCCCGACCCAGCGGAACGCGTTGAGCAGCCACGGCACCCGGTCGATGAGGAATCCGATCCCCGCGGTTCCCAGTCCGATCAGGAAGACGTCCGAGACGATGCAGATCGCCACTACCACGCCCACGTGCTCCCGACGGATCCCCTGCCGCAGCACGAAGGCGTTCTGGGCGCCGATGGCGACGATGAGGGCCAGACCGGTCACGAGGCCCGGGAGGAACGCAGAAGTCACCACGACAAACTACAGGTTCACGTGAGATCGCCGACATCCGAGTGCATCGCAGGGACGCCGGCATGTATAGTTTCCCCAGAAATCATTTCGGGTGCGCGGCATCCGCGGTGAGCTCTCACGCGAAAGGACCCCCTTATGACTGCCCCCGCCATGAACCAACTGGCCCTCGAGATCACCCCCGAGGACGCCGAGCGCCTGTTCACCACCGCCCGCACCGCGAGCCACTTCACGGACGAGCCCGTGACCGACGAGCAGAAGCACGCGATCTACGACCTCACCAAGATGGGCCCCACGGCGTTCAACTCGCAGCCCCTGCGCATCACCTGGGTGGAGACCCCCGAGGCCCGTGAGCGCCTGGTGCAGCACATGAGCGGCGGCAACCAGGAGAAGACCCGCCAGGCGCCGCTGACGGCGATCCTGTCCTACGACGAGAACTGGCACCAGCGCTTCCCCCAGTTCCTCCCCGCCGCCCCGCACCTGCAGGGCATGTACGACGAGAACGAGGACCTGCGCCTGACCAGCGGCAAGGCCAACTCCCACATCCAGGTGGGCTACTTCATCGTGGCCGCCCGCGCCGTGGGTCTGGCCGCCGGGCCCATGACCGGTTTCGACGCCGAGGCCGTGGACCGGGAGTTCTTCGCCGGGACGGGCAAGCGCTCGATCGTGGTCGTGAACCTGGGGCACCCCGTGGCCCCCGCCTACGAGCGCGGCCCCCGCTTCCCCGAGGACGACGTCACCGAGACCCTCTGACCCGGGTCAGTCCCCGCTCGACTCCTGGGCCCGCGCGAGCTTGGCCAACACCGGCAGTGCGGCGTCCAGGAGGTCGAGTTCCTCGGCACTCAATTCGTACAGCACATCCGCGACCCGTTCACTGCGGTGCTGATCCTCACGCGCGAGCACCTCTTCCCCCTGCGGGGTCAGCGACACCAGGACGGCCCGCGCATCGGTGGGGTCCGGATCGCGTTGCACGAGTCCGGCCTTGCTCAGCCGGTCCACGCTCTGCGTGGCTGTGGGTGTGCGCACCCCGAGGTTCGAGGCGATGCTCGTCATGCGGGCACCGCCCGGTTTGAGCATGGTCAACAAGCTGATCTGCTGACTCGTGAGCTCCCGCGCCCCCTCCATGCTACGCAGGAAGTACACCCCTTGGCGCAGCACCGCACGCAGTCGCGCGGCGCTGCGCAGCATGCGGGCTCGGCGGTCGTCGGCGGCCGGAGCGTGCGAGGAGTCCATGACTCACAATCCTAAGCATGCGCGGTACGGTCTCCTCCCGCGTGAACCCCGCGGAGCGCGCCCGTGTGCTTGAATCGTGGCCCACGGTTCCGGCCCCGGGAGGCAGCGGCATGCAGGAGATCCTTTCGGCCCTCGACGGGCTGCTCCCGCGCGCGAGTGAGCACGCGGCGACCGCGGTGCACGGTAGTGGTCGGTACTGGTCCGGGCCGTTGGACGTCCAGCGGCTGGCGGTTTCGGGGGTGGGGCTGGCAGTGGCGGGCGCCCAGCAACTCGCCCGCACCATGGGCCATCGGGACAGCGTCATCACGGCGCGGCTGCCGGAGGTCATCGCGGCGTTCGGCTCGGTCTCCCACCTCCGCCTCGACGGGCAGTCCTTGCCCGGCTTCGCCCCGTGTTCCGGTTTCTTCCCCGTGTCGGACGGCTGGCTGCGCACGCACGCCAATTACCCGCACCACCGCGAGCGTTTGTTCCGCGCCCTGGACATCACGCACGACGACGCCCTCGCACCCGCCCTCGCCCAACTCACCGGGGTGCAGGCCGAGTCCCGGATCGTCGCCGAGGGCGGCATTGCCGCTCGCGTGGCCACGGAACAGGAATGGCGCGCAGATGCGGCGTCCGAGCCGGGGCCGTGGCTCGAGCTCACCCCGGCGGACATCCCCGTCCGAGTGTTCGACCGTGCCGGTTCCAGCGCGTCGACCCGTTCGTCCGATTCCGCAGGCTGTCCGTCCAGTTCCGCGAAGGGTCCGTTCGCGGCACCGCGGGGGACGGCGTCGCTCACTCCCCTGGCGGGCGTACGCGTGGTCTCCCTGACCCGGGTGATCGCGGGCCCCACGGCCACCAAGTTCCTGGCAGCCCTGGGCGCGGACGTGCTGCGCATCGACCCGCCTGCCCTGCCCGAACTGCTCGGCCGGCACCTGGACACCGATGCGGGGGTGCGCTGCGTGTCGTGGGATCTGGCGGATTCCGCGCGGGCGGGGGATCTGGCCGACGCCCTGGACGCCGCGGACGTCCTGCTCACGGGGTACCGGCCCGGCTCCCTGACCGATCTCGGTCTCGACGCCGCGAGCATCCGCGACCGCTTCCCTCACCTGGTCCACGTGGAACTCAGCGCGTGGGAACCTTCCGGCACCCGGGGCGGACAGCGTGGATTCGACAGCATCGTCCAGGCCGCCACGGGGATCGCCCATCACTACGGTGCGCGGGACGAGCACGGGAGGTGGCGCCCCGGGGCCCTACCGGTCCAGGCCCTGGACCACACCGCGGGCTACGGCATGGCCGCCGCGGCCTGCGCGCTGCTCGCAACGGGGACCGCGGGCCACGCACGGGTGTCCCTCGAACGCACCGCGCGGGCCCTGTTGGATGCGCGCACTCTCCGGGCCGCGCAGGACGCCCATCTCTCCCCCGCGACCCTGACCGCGCCCACCGACCACGGGATGCTCGAGTACGTCCCGTCACCGGTCCGCGTCGACGGCGCTCGGCCTCCGGCGGAAGCACCGCGGTGCGAGCACGACGGCGTCAGAGGTCCCGCAGCACCTGCGCGAACCGCTTGACGCCCTCCCGGATCCGCGCGGGAGCAACACCGGAGAACGCGAGCCGCACCGCGTCCGAGTCCCGGCCGTCCATGTAACACGCTGAGCCCGGTACCAGCACCACCCCATGGGCGATCGCCTCCGCGAGGACGTCCTTGCCTGCCAACTCGTCCGCCGTGACCCACGTGAAGAACCCGCCCGTGGGCGTGGTCCACCGCGCCGAGGACGGCATGAACTCGGTCAACGCCGCGTCCATGGCTTCCCAGCGCTCGCGATACAGCGTCACAGCGTCGTCGAGCGCGGGCTCCCAGTGCTCGGAACCCACCCACGCCGTGACGAGGGACTGTGCCAGGTTGGACGGGTGGATCACCACGGACTCCGCGGCGATCTGCAACCGGCCCCTGACCTCCGGGGGTGCCGCGATCCAGCCGATCCGCAGCCCCGGGGCGAAGATCTTGGAGAAGCTGCCCAGGTGGATCACGTGCTCCGGGTCCATCCCGTGCATCGAGGCCAGGGGCTGCGCGCGGTCGAAGGACAGCAGCGCGTAGGGATCGTCCTCGATGATCATCACGTCCCGCTCGGCGCACACTCGCACCAGTTCGCGCCGCCGCTCCACCGGCATGGTCACGCCCGTGGGGTTCTGGAAACTGGGGATCACGTACACGAACGGGACGCGCTCACCCTGCGCCGCGGCGTCGTCCAACGCGTCGGCGACTGCGCTCGGGTCCATGCCGTGCTCGTCCACCGGGACGTGACGCACGTCCACCTCGTACGCGCCGAACACGCCCAGCGCACCCACGTAGGTGGGGCCCTCGGCCAGGATCACGTCCCCGGGATCGCAGAACAGCTTGGTCACGAGGTCCAACCCGGCCTGGGACCCGGTGGTCGGCAGGACGTCCGTCTCCGTGACCGTGGACCCGCCCCGCGCCATGAGCCGCACGCCCAGTTCGCGCAGGCCCGCGGTCCCCGCGCCGGAACCGTACTGCAGGATCTCACCGGCGCGCTCACGGATCAGCTGCGCGGCCAGATCCCCCACGGTCCCGCCCGGCAGCACGGACAGATCCGGGTTGCCCCCGGCCAGGGACACCACCGAGGGGTCCATGGCCGTCTCGAACACCGCGCGCACCGGGGAGGGCCGGAACTCCCCCGCGCGGGACGCGAACGCGCTCATCACTGGCCCCCGTAACGGGCACCCGACATGCCGTAGGCGGGGCCGTCCGCGGACGCGCCGGCGCCCAGGCTGATGAGCGAGATCAGCTCGTAGACCACGTGGGCCGCGGCGATCCCGGTCAGTTCGGCGTGGTCGTAGGCGGGGGCGACCTCCACGACATCGCACGCGACGACATCCAGCCCGCGCAGACCGCGCAGGATCTCGAGGACCTCGCGGCTCGTGATGCCACCGGCCTCGGGCGTGCCGGTGCCGGGTGCGTGGGCGGGGTCCAGGACGTCGATGTCCAGGGAGACGTACAGCGGGCGGTCCCCCACGCGCTCGCGCAGAGCCGCGACCACGGCGTCCACGCCGGAGCGCAT
This sequence comes from Kocuria sp. PD6, assembly GCF_031844145.1. NCBI lineage: Bacteria > Bacillati > Actinomycetota > Actinomycetes > Micrococcales > Micrococcaceae > Kocuria > Kocuria sp. PD6. The sequence continues at coordinate 166,626 of NZ_JAUZUS010000007.1, read as the reverse complement.
GACGTCCGCGGAGGAGACGATCTCGAAACCGAAGCGGGCGTCGTCGTCCAGGTCTTGGGTGCCGTAGAGGGGCCCGCGGGTGCCCACGTGCATCACGGCGTCCGTGTCGATGATGCCTTCCTCGAACGCCCGGCGGAACGGGGTGCCGTGGGTGTACTCGGCACCGAAGTAGGTGTCCCACGTGTCCAGGTGGGCGTCGAAGTGCAACAGCGCGATCGTGCCGTGGCGTGAGTGGGCGGCGCGCATGAGCGGCAACGCGATCGTGTGGTCCCCGCCGATCGCCACGACCTTGGTGGACTCCCCCATGAGCTCCTTGGCGGCGGTCTCGATGGACGCGATGGCCTCGGGGATGTCGAACGGGTTGCCCACGATGTCCCCGGCGTCCGCGACCTGCAGGTGGGCGAACGGCGAGTGGTTCTGCGCGGGGTTGTAGGGGCGCAGCAACCGGGAGGACTCGCGCACGTGATTCGGACCGAAGCGCGCACCGGAACGGTAGGAGACGCCCGAGTCGAACGGCACGCCCACCACGGCGATGTCCGTGTGCTCCACCTGATCCGTGCGGGGCAACCGCGCGAACGTGGCCGGCCCAGCCCACCGCGGTGTCAGGGCCGCGTTGACGGGGCCCACCCGTTGCTCACCCGCTGCATTGGTTTCGACGACGCGTTCCGGTTCCACTGCTGAACTCCTTACCTCCCGGGGATCACCCGGGGACGTGCACCGCGGTTCTCGGGGCATGGTTCCCACGAACACGGCACCCGCGGCGGCGTGAACCACCACCGCGGTGATACTTTTTGTGACCTGGTGCATAGAACCCTAGTGCCAACCACCCCGCCCACGAGCGCATCCGATCGCGCGCGCGGACACCCCGAGTTCTGTCGAGGAGACCCCCCGTGAACGTCCTGGTCATCGTGCTGTACCTGATCGCCATGGTGGTGATCGGGCTGTGGGCGGCACGCCGCGCCCGCACCGCCACCGATTACCGGGTGGCCGGGCGCCGGCTGGGAACGGGGTTGTACACCTCCACGATGGCCGCCGTGGTCCTGGGCGGCGCCTCCACCGTGGGCGGTGTGGGTCTCGGGTACCAGTACGGGATCTCCGGGATGTGGCTCGTGGTGGCGATCGCCGTGGGCCTGGGGGTCCTGAGTCTGTTCTTCGCCGCGCGCATCCAGTCGCTCAAGGTCTTCACCGTCTCCCAGATGCTGCAGTTGCGCTACGGCGCCAAGGGCGGGGCCACGGCGTCCTCCTTCGTGATGCTCGCGTACACGATCATGATCGCGGTGACCTCCACCGCGGCGTACGCGGCGATCTTCTCCGTCCTGTTCCCGATCTCCCGGCCGTGGGCCATCCTCCTGGGTGGCGCCGTGGTGATCGCATACTCGGTGCTCGGTGGCATGTGGTCCATCACCCTCACGGACCTCATGCAGTTCGTGTTCATGACCGTGGGGATCTTCGCGATCCTCCTGCCGTTCTCGCTGGCCGCCGGGGGTGGGTGGTCCGGGATCCGTGAGCGGCTGGACTCCTCCTTCTTCGACCTGGGCGTCATGGGTCTGCAGGGGATCATCACGCAGTTCGTGATCTACGGATTCGGCATGCTGATCGGCCAGGACATCTGGCAGCGCGTGTTCACCGCCCGCTCCCCCGGGGTCGCCCGCTGGGGCGGGGTGATCTCCGCCGGGTATGTGGCCCTGTACGGCGTGGCTGGCGCCCTGATCGGCACCGCTGCGGCCGCCGTTCTTCCCACCCTCGAGATGCCGGACGAGGCCTTCGCGACCATGGCCCAGCAGCACGTCCCCGTGGGCCTGGGTGGTGTGGTGCTCGCCGCGGGCGTCGCGGCCATGATGTCCACCGCCTCCGGGGCCACGATCGCCGCGGCCACCGTGGCGCGCGTGGACGTGGTCCCCACGCTGCGCGGCCTGTTCGGGGCGTCCGACGCCGACGTCGCCCGCTCCCGCTCCGAGGACGCCTCCGTCCTCAAGGACCGCGTCTACGTGGTGGTCGTGGGCCTGCTCATCACCGTGATGTCCATGCTGGTCAGCTCCACCGTGGTGGCCCTGACCATCGCCTACGACCTGTTGGTGGGCGGACTGCTCGTCGCGATCCTGGGTGGGCTGCTGTGGCCGCGCGCCACCGCGGCCGGCGCCATGTGGTCCATGGGGGTGGGGGTCGTCGCCACAGTGGCGGGCATGATGGTCTTCGGGGTGCTCGCCAACGCACCCATCTACATGGGGCTGATCGCCTCCGCAGTGGTGTTCGTGGCGGTGTCACTCATGAGCAGGCCCACCCCGTCCGACGTCAGTCAGGAATGGAACCGACGGATTCAGGAGTCCAAGGCATGAGCAACGAGAACACGGTCACCGCCGCCCCCGGGGGGTTCGAGAACCCGGCGGGGGCGGCGTCGTCGTACCCCGAGCGCACCACGGCCCGCGCTGTCCTGGAGACGCTGCGCGGCTACGGGATCGACACGGTCTTCGGCATCCCGGGCACGCACTCGCTCGAGTTCTACCGGCCGCTGCGCGAGCTGGGGATCCGCCCGATCACCACGCGCCACGAACAGGGCGCGTCCTACGGCGCGGACGGTTGGTCCCAGGTGCGCGGGCTGCCCGGCGTGGTCATCACGACCTCCGGACCCGGCCTGCTCAACTCGCTGTCCGGCGCGGCCACCGCGTACGCCGAGTCCCGGCCCATGATCCTGCTCTCCCCGGGGCGGCCCGTGGGACACGACTTCCGGGACATCGGCTCGCTGCACGAGACCAAGAACCCGTCCGCCGCGGTCAATGCGATCGTGGGCGTGTCCCGGCGTGTGACCTCCGCCGCCGAGGCCGTGACCATGATCCACGACGCCATGCGCGACTTCGCACACTCCCGGCCGCGGCCCATCCACATCGAGATCCCCCTGGACATCCTCGAGGCCCCCGCGGACGTCCCCGAGTCCGCGACCGCACCCCGCCCCCTGGGCGAGCCCGCGCCGGCACCGGAGGCCGACGTCGCCGCGGCCGTCGAAGCGCTCGCCGCGAGTGAGCGCCCGGTCATCCTGGCCGGCGGTGGTTCCCTGGCCGCCGGGGAGCACCTGCTCGAGCTGGCCGAACTGCTCGAGGCACCCGTGATCACCACGACCAACGGCAAGGGAGCGATCCCCGAAAAACACCGGCTCTCCCTGGGCGCGGACCTGCGGCTGAGCACGGCCCACGAGTTCCTGCGCTCGCGGGACGCCCTGCTCGTGATCGGCTCCAAGGTGGGCGAGGCCGAGCTGTGGGGCGGCGACATCACCCCGCAGGGGCCCGTCGTGCGCGTGGACATCATGCGCGACCAGATGCTGTGCAACCTCACCCCGGACGTCGAGGTCCCGGGCAACTCTGCCGCGGTGGTCCCCCAGTTGCTCGCGGGTCTGCGGGCGCGGGCCGACGCCGGGGGCCCCGGCGACGTCGCCGGCTCGGGCGACGTCGCCGGCTTGGATGCGGCGGGCGACGTCGCGCCCTCCGCGCGGACGGCACCAGACCTGCGCGAGGTCTTCGATGCGATGGACGAGGAGGGCCGCACGTGGGCCCCCGAGCTCGCCGCGCTCAACGAGATCATCATGAACGTGGTCCCGGACGACACGATCCTGGCGGGCGACTCGTCCCAGGTGACCTACATGGGATCCACCACGTTCTTCCGCGCACCCGTTCCTCACTCCCTGCTCTACATGGGGACGTACGCGACGCTGGGTTACGGCCTGCCCGCGGCGATCGGCGCCAAGCTGGCCGCGCCCGAGCGCCCGGTGGTGTGCCTCGTGGGGGACGGCGCCCTGATGTTCTCCATCCAGGAACTGATGACCGCGGTGGAACTGGGCCTGGACCTGCCCGTGATATGCGTGGACAACGGCGGCTACGGGGAGATCCGGCAGAACATGGTGGACCGCTCCATCCAGCCGCTCGGTGTGGACCTCGTGCAGCCGGACTGGGTGCGCTTGGCCGAGGGCTTCGGCGCCACTGGCCTCTCCGCGACCATGGACATCCTCGCGGACACGGTGCGCACGGCGCTGGAGACCAAGGGGACGAGTTTGGTGCACCTCAAGATCTGAGTGTGCCCGCCTGGGGCGCGGCCGGGTGAGGCGTGCGGCCGGACGGAGGCGCATGCTTCACCGGCTCGACCGTCACGTTGCCCTTTCCAGCTCCCTGGGCACTTCTAGTGGAGCGAATGCACGCAGGGCGGCAGAAATCTGCTTCGACGGAGTCAAAGCAAAGGCGCATCCAGCGCTCGCGCCGCAATCACGTGAGTCATCCGTTGGATCCAGGAGTGGGCACCCACTGGCCGTCGCGAGGCCTGAGATCTCCTAGCTGTACAGCTAGGAGATCGCCATCGTGGATGACCACGTGGTGGAGGAGACGCGCCGTCGCGTGGAGAGCGGCGAGCTCACGGACACCGGCCAGATCCATCGCGTCTACAAGAGCGACTCCCCCTGATTCTCACCACCGCAATCTAAGACCCATGACAGGAAGCACCATGACCCCTCCCAACCACACCACCTCGGCCCCGGCCGACGCCTCCGTGCAACGCCACCTCCGCAGCGCGATCGACGTGGCCGTGCGCAACGCCTCCGAGGACGGCGGCCCGTTCGGCGCCGTCGTCGTGACCGTGGACGGGCGCGAGTTCACGGCGGTCAACCGCGTCACCGCGGACAACGATCCCACCGCCCACGCCGAGGTCTCCGCGATCCGCGCCGCGTGCGCAGCCCTGGGCACGTACGACCTCAGCGGCGCAGTGCTCTACTCGAGCTGCGAACCGTGCCCCATGTGCCTGTCGTCCTCGCTGTGGGCGCGCTTGGACGCCGTGTACTTCGCCGCGGACCGCCACGACGCCGCGGACGGCGGCTTCGACGACGCCGCGTTCTACGACTTCTTCACCGCCACCCGGGCCCAGCGGGACGAACTGCTGCCCGTGCACCACGTGGGCATCGACAACTGCACCGCACCCTTCGACACATGGTCGGCCAACACCTCCCGCACCGCGTACTGACCCGAATCCATCCACTGCACCACCGCTTTCGGAGCACAACACGTGCTCACCATGTACGGCGCGATCGTTGCCGCCCCCTCATCATCGGCCAGACCGCGGGGCTGGCACCCGAACGTATCGCGCGGATGATCTCGTCCGGGCGGCGCACGCTCTGGCGATAGTCGGTGTAGTACTCGTCCAGCAGCGGGACCCGGTGATCCAGGGCGCGCTCGTGATCCGCGGCGTGTTCCTCTCCGGTGACCTCCGTGACGACCGCCTGGCCGTCGAACGCCAGGCGGGCAGCAGACACGCGTTGATGGAGGCCCACCGGGTGCGGTCGGTGCCGTCCGGGCGGGCCACGAGCACGGCGCACGCCCCGCACTCGCCCTCCGCGCAGCCTTCCTTGGCCCTGGTCAGTCCGCGTTCCGCAGGAAGTCGAGCAGTCGGGTGTGGGGGCTGACGTCGTTGAACCCACATTGCCGACCGTGGATGGTCAATTGGATCTCGCTCATGGCACTGAAGTCCTCGTGACAAGCCACCGGTCACGACGTGGAGTGTGGATCCTCAGCTGTTCCGGGAGCTCCCTGGTGTCGCACCAGTGCATTTCTTGGTTGCTCGCCCGGTGGATAGTCCGATGCAGGACCCGCCGTAGGCTTCCCTCAAGGAAACCCAGATCACATGTCGGCGCAAGGCGCGGGGTCCGCCCTCAGTCCTTGTTGATGAGCTTTCCGATCCCGCTGGCGGCGCACAACACGAACACGGTGCCGGCCAGGATCAGCAGGAAGAAGGGGATGGCCGGGGACGACAGGGTGGCCTCCGGGAACCAGGAAGCGCTCACGTAGGACACCCAGGCACACAGAATCAAGACTGCGCCACTGACGGCGAGGATGATTTCTCCCTTGAATTTCTTCATGGTCCTATCCCTTGAAATAGGGTGCGCCGAATGCCCTGACCATCCAGTAGTAATAACTGGCGGTGCCGATGCAGCGTTTGTGTTCGATGTCCGTGCTCACGTAGGTGCGTGTGCAGGTGGCATTCATGGCATTGCGGAATTCGCTGTCGCATTGCGCGCGGGAGCGGCCAGCATCGCCCTCGGCCAAGTAGCACACGTCGTGGGCGTTGCAGTCGGCGTTGAACAGGGCGTTCTGGTAGCCATGGCCGGGCACGGGGTTCGAACAGCCGTTGACCTGGGCCGAGGCGCTCATGCTCACCACCCCGGGGAAACGGTGGGGTGTCGTGGTCCGGGTCGCGTAGTCGATGTCCGCGGCGACCTGCGTCTCGCTGATGCCCGCGGCGTTGGCTGCTCGCACGATCCGGGCGTATTCGGATGCGGATATCCCCATCGATTCCGCCGTTGTCGTGGTCACCGGTTGCGCACTCGTCCTGGACACCGGCTCCGACGCGAAGGAACTCGTCACGAACAGGGCGAGGAACAGGAGGGCAAGGAGCGTGATTCCCGCTGTCCTGCGGACCATCCCACCTACGGCATCCATGTCGATTCTTTCGCGTGGGCGATGATGTGGACCCCAGCCTAGGAACCCCATGGTCCACGGACAATGGCCATCCGGCCACTTTCCCGGGGTAGCACGTGCGGTGCCCGCGAGGACCATACGATGAATCCATGAGCGAGCACGCCGGCGCAGCGCTGCCCGAGCACACCGACATCCTGATCATCGGGGCCGGCCTCAGCGGGATCGGGGCGGCCTGCAAACTCCGCCACGAACATCCCGGCAAGAGCATCACGGTGCTCGAGTCCCGCGGGAACTCCGGTGGCACGTGGGATCTCTTCCGCTACCCGGGGGTCCGCTCCGACTCGGACCTCTACACCTACGGCTACGACTTCCGCCCGTGGACCCGACAGAACCCCATCGCGGAGGGCTCCGCGATCCTGGACTACATCCGCGACACCGCTCGCGCCTCCGGGGTTGACAAGCTCATCCACTACCACCGGCGCGTCACCGCCGCGGATTGGTCCTCCGGGACCAGCCACTGGACCGTGACGGTCGAGCGCACCGCGCCACCCGAACCCCGCGCGGGGGCGGCTCCGAGCGACGTCGGCGGCGGCGCACCCGGGCACTCGGTTGATGCCCCGCGGCCCGAACCCATCGGCACCGGCGAGACCCAGCCGATCACCGCCACGTGGGTGTTCGTGGCCACCGGGTACTACGGCTACGACCGTCCCCACATCCCGGACTTCGCGGGGGTCGAGGGGTTCAGGGGCCAGCTCGTGCATCCCCAGTTCTGGCCCGAGGACCTGGACGTCCGGGGCAAGAAGGTCGCCGTGATCGGCAGCGGGGCCACCGCGGTGACCCTGCTGCCCGAGCTCGTCACGCGGGGTGCCGAGACCACGATGGTGCAGCGGACGCCGTCGTACATCCTGCCCCTACCCTCTCCCGGCGTGGCCGAGAAGGTGCTGTTCATGGCGCTCGGCAGGGCACGGGCGGCGCGAGTGCTGCGCCCGCTCATGGCCGCGGGGCAGAGAGCACTGTGGGTGGCGAGCAAGGCCGCGCCGCGCGTGGTGCGGGCGGGAATCGCGGCCGTGAACCGCCGTCGCCTCCCTGCGGACGTCTCCGTCCGGGAGCACTTCACCCCGCCGTACGACCCGTGGGACCAACGGCTGTGCGTGGCGCCCAACGGGGATTTCTTCGCCGCGTTGCACGAACCCAACGCCCATATCGTGACCGCGGGCATCGACCGTTTCGACGCGGACGGCCTCGTCCTGACGGACGGGCGGCGGGTGGCGGCGGACGTCGTCGTGAGCGCCACGGGCTTCGACCTGCTCATGTTCGGCGGCGCGCGGTTGAGCGTGGACGGGCGACCCGTGAACCTCCCCGAGCGGATCGCCTACCGCGGCGCCATGCTGAGCGACGTGCCCAACCTGGCCTTCGCGATTGGGTACACGAACGGGTCGTGGACGCTGAAGATCGGACTCGTGGTGGACTGGCTGTCCCGGTTGATCGCGCACACGGATTCCGTGGGCGCGGCGTCCGTGCGCCCGGTCGCACCCGAGGGCCTGCGCACGCGCCCGTTGCTGGACTTCGACGCCGGCTACGTCCAACGCTCCCTCGACCAGCTGCCCCGCCAGGGGGACACGGCGCCGTGGCGGATGGCCATGAACTACTTCGATGACCGGCGTCAGTTGTTGCGTAAGCCGGTCGTGGATCGATTCCTGCGGTTCGACGACGCCGCCGCTCCCGTTCCCGAGCAGCTGCCCGCCCTGCTCACGGGCCCCGGTGAGAGCGGTGAGGAACGCACGGTGCAGTTGGATGATGACCGCTTCATCTGCGTGCGCCTGGACGGGCCGTCCGACGGGGCGCCGCTCGTGTTGATCACCGGGCTCGCGTTCGACCTGGCCACGTGGCCCATGTCCTTCGTCCATGCCCTCGCGGATCGCGGGTACCGGGTGATCCGCCTGGACAACCGGGACGTGGGCCGTTCCTTCCGGGTGACCTCCACGCCCCCTTCGGCCCGCCGGTTGCTGCGCGGGCCCCTGCCGGAGGGGCAGTACTCCGTGGAGGACATGTCCGAGGACGTCGCGGACACCCTGCGGGCGCTGGGGGTCGAGCGAGCGGATGTCATGGGGTTCTCACTCGGTGGGATGATCGCCCAGTCGTTGGCGGGCCACCACCCCGAGCTGGTGCGGCGGCTCATTTCCCTGTGCTCCACCACGGGCGATCCGTCCGTGGGGACGGCCGCGACCTCCACCGCGGCGTTGCTCATGTTCCCCGGGGCGAAGACCCGGGACATGTACATCCGGGGGCGACTGGTCATGTCCCACCACCTGGCCGGTCCGGGGTTCCCCGTGGACGTGGCGTACGAACGTCAACTCGCCGCAACCCACTGGGACCGCAGCCTGGATCCGCGAGGTGAGGCTGAGGCGATGCGCCGTCAGATCGGGGCGATCCGCTCATCCGGGGACCGCACGGAGGTGCTGTCCCGGATCACCGCCCCCACGCTGGTGATCCACGGGGACAAGGACAAGATCGTGCGCCCGGACGGCGGCCCCGCCACGGCCGAGGTCATCCCCCATGCGCGCTTCGTCCGGATCCCCGGGATGGGCCACCAGGTGCACCCCATGGTGGTCCCGCGGTTGTTCGAACTGGTCATCGACCACCTGGGGGATCCGCGGGAGGGGTGAGCCTCTTCCGGCGGGGCTCCCGTGCCGAGGCGTAACTCTCAGGCCCTCCGAGGCCATGGCGTAATTTCTGGTCGCGTGGAAGCCACTTCACTCCACCCCATGTGGCCTCCGCCTGGCCACAATTCGCCGCGTGGCCTCAGCGTGCCTCACAATGTCCAGCGCTAAAGCCGTGTGGCCTCAGCGGGCCTGGGAAGTGGGCGCTGTCTCGGCCCGCTCGGCCCGCGAGGGGACGCGGCCACTGCGCAGCAGCACCACCGCGGCCACCGCTCCCACGGCGCCGGCCACCGTCAACGGCACCGTGAGCAGTGTGACGATCTCCCACAACGGCGGCACCACGGCACACACGAGTGCCACGACCACGGCGGTATTGGACAACCGGATGGGGCGGGCGCCCCACGGTGCCGTGGATGAGGACTCAAGCCGCCGCAATACCGTGGCCACCACGAGCACCACCGCCCAACACAGGACGGTCAAAGGGATCCGCAGCCACCACCAGGCGGCGGAACCGGGGACGGGGTCGTAGCCCACGGCGAAGAACCACACCGCCATGACCGCCACCACCACGGGCAGGTGCCACAGGTAGATGGTCAACGCACGAGTGCCCACCACATACACCACCGCGCGGACCACCCGGGAGTGCATGGCCCGCCGCAACAGCGGGGAGAATACCTCCAGCAGACACGCCTGAGCGAAGCCCAGCAGCACCATGCACACGGTGGGCGGATTGAGGTTGGTGAGCATGTCCGGGGCGTAGGACCCGGAGGCCACGCACACCCCGGACACGGCGTAGCATCCCGCGGCAAGCGCCACGAGCACCGGTCGACGCCGCGCCCCGAACCACCCGTCCGCCCGGAAGAAGCCGAACTGCTGGATGAGCGGCCACACGAACACCATGTTGAGCAGCCCCCACCACTGCCAGCCGGTGGTCAGGCGCAGCAGGTCCACGGCCACCGCGCACGAGAACAGGAACCAGCACCACACCCACCCCATGCGTTCGTGCAGGTCCACGAACAGCGGTGCCAATCCCTGGCAGACGAGGTAGGCCGCCAGGAACCACAACGCCATCCCCACACCGGACAGCGCGAACGTCACGAGTTCGATCCCGGCTCCCGCCACCACCGCGATCCCCGCACCGAGGGCGAGCACACACCACAGCACCGCCGCGGGTTGGATCAGCCGCAGCGTGCGTTCCCGCACGTACTCGCCCCGCGCCATTCCCCGGGCCCGACGACGCCACCACGCCCCAGCCGTGGCCGTCCCACCCACCACGAAGAACAGGGGCATGATCTGCAGGAGCCACGTGGCCCACCAGTACCAGGGCTGCTGAGTCGGGACCAGGACAGAGCGGATCTCCCCGGTGGCGGGATCCGCCGTGAGGGTGACCATGAGGATGTGACTGCACACCACGGTGATCACGCACCCCACGCGGGCGACGTCCACGGCGGGGTCGCGTTCGAAGTCCCCCGCGGGGACGGAAACGGCAGTGGGCCGCCCGAGGGCGCGGACGTCGTCGTTCATGGCACACACTGTAGGGCGCGCGAACACGGAACCCCGGGCGGGCGCGCGCATGTGGATCATCCGCGCCGCCGCGGCACCCGGATGGGACGCACCTGGCGCCTCACAAGACGCGCGCTCGTGGAGCGGACGCCGCAGCACGCACCCCGCACCACGTAGCAGGCGCCCCGCAGACCACATCCCGCAACCCGGGGGTGCGGAAAACCCCACCCCGACTCGGTGGCCAGCTCTGGTGCGGGATCCACGGGGGTGTCCGTAGCGTGGAGGCCATGAGCACCACAGCCTCGAATCCCACGCCACCGTGGGACGCCACAGAGCCCATCTCCTCGGACACCGAAAGCACCCGGCCGATGCCCTCGGCCGGTTCCTCACCCGCAGACGCTGAGACCACCCGGACCCTGCCGCCTCCCGGGCACCCGGAACCCCCGCGGGCCGCCTCCGTGGCACGCCCGGCATCGGAAGGGCCGCACATCGCTCCCCGCGAGTGGCGGACCTTCTCCTTCAAGACCCTGTTCTTCGGGACCCTGGACCTCGTGGTGGACTCGGTGCTCAACACCGTGCTGCTCGTCGTGATCCTCACGTTCCTCGCGGTGGGAGCCTCAACCGTTCCGGCGCTGGGCCTGGGCGTGCTGATCCTCGCCGCGACCGTGTACGTGATGATGGGGGCGGTGTGGCTGGAACGCAGGCGTTCGGCGTCGTCGTTCGGCCTGGACATCCGGGACCCCCAGCGCCGCCGCAGCCCGCATACCGACTGGGTGCGGGTCCCGCACCAGTGGTGGCTGGACGCGAGCGACGGGTCCCTGTGGCTCGGCATGCTCCACGTGGCGCTCACGTGCGCGCTGGGCTGGCTCATGCTGTTGCCCTTCGTGGTGGGTAGCGCGGCCCTCGTGCTGACCTTCGCGCCGTGGTTCGCCTCCGAGTCCTCGGTGCTGTGGCCCGCGCTGCAGAGCACCCCGCGCTGGACGCTCCCGATGCTGGGTGTCGCGGGCGTGCTGCTGAGCATCGTGCTCGCGGTGCTGCTCACCTTGGCTCACCGCGGTCTGTCCGCGGGGCTGTTGCGGCTGAGCGAGGCCGCGCGACTGCGCCGTGAAGCGGACGAGCTGCAGCGCCTCGCCGAGTACGAGACCGCCGCCAAGGAGTTCGCGGTACGCGGTGCGGAGACCGAGCGCTCGCGCATCGAACGCGATCTGCACGACGGCGTCCAGCCCCAGTTGGTCTCGGTCGCCATGAACCTCTCGATGGCCGGTTCGCGCATCGACACGGATCCCGCCGCGGCCAAGGAACTCGTGGCGGAGGCGCACGGCACCACCAAGGCCGCGATCACCGAGCTGCGCCGGCTCGCCCGCGGGTTCCACCCCGCCGTGCTGGAGGATCGGGGGCTCGACGCCGCTCTGTCCGCCGTCGCCGCCCAGGCACCCTTCCCCGTGGACATCTCCGTGAACGTCCCCCGGTTGCAGCCGCGCACGGAGGCGGCCATCTACTTCGCGGTCTCCGAGAGCCTCAGCAACGCGATCAAGTACTCGGGGGCGCGCTCTGCGGACGTCGCAGTGTCCATCCAGGACGGCACCGCACCGGGCACGAACATCGTGGTCGCCGGTGTGCGCGACTTCGGCCGCGGCGGCGCCCGTGTGGTCCCCGGGGGCGGGCTCTCCGGGATCCAGGACCGGATCCGCTCGGCCGGGGGCAGGTTCTTCGTGAACTCGCCCGCAGGCGGGCCCACCGAGGTCATCGTGGAGCTGCCCCTCACGGGTGTTCCTCCGACGACGACGACGCACAGCGCCCCGCGCGCGTCCGGCACCGCCTACACCCCTCACCCCGGCCACGTCGGCGGGGTCCACGCCGCGCCCGGAACCGGTCCGACCGCGCACGGTGCGGCGGGGGCGGGAACGGGCGGAGCGGCGTCGTCGTCCGCCGGGCAGCACGGACGGGGGAACTGAGATGCGCATCGTGATCGCCGAGGACGCCGTGCTGCTGCGCGCCGGACTGGTCCGCCTGCTCACGGACGCGGGGCACGAGATCGTGGCCGAGACGGATACCGCCGAGGGACTCGTGCGGGCCGTGGAGGAACACCGGCCGGACTTCGCACTCGTGGACGTACGACTGCCACCCACCTTCACCGACGAGGGGATTCGCGCCGCGGTGCTGATCCGCTCGAGCCACCCCGGCGTGGCCGTGCTGGTGCTGTCCCAGTACGTGGAGGAGCGCTACGCGTCCGAGCTCATCGCGTCCCGCCGGGAGGGGCTGGGCTACCTGCTCAAGGACCGCGTGGCGGACGTGGACCAGTTCCTGGAATCCGTGCAGACCGTGGGCTCGGGCGGGACCGTGCTGGACCCGGAGGTGCTCACCCAGATCCTGGTGCGCTCGCGGCGCCGGGAGGACATGGAACTGCTATCACCGCGCGAACGTGAGGTCCTGGCGCTCATGGCGCAGGGGCTGTCCAACGCATCCATTGCCACGAACCTCTACCTCACCGAATCGGCCGTGGAGAAACACATCGGCTCGATCTTCGCCAAGTTGGGCGTCACCTCCGAGATCGGCAACCGCAGGGTTCTGGCCGTTCTCAAGTACCTGGGCTACTCGGACCACTCTCTTTAGGACATCTCATGAGCAATCAGAATCCCTCGCATCCCACGCCCGATCCTCGGAACGACCGTCCCGTGGGGCGCGGTGAGCGCCGCGCCTGGAACACCGCGACCGCCGTGGTGGGCGGTGTGGGTGCCCTCGCCCTGCTGCTCGGCGGGGCCGGAACCGCCACCGCGGTGGCCATGACACAGGAGCGGGACGGTTCGTGGACGGCGTCGTCGGACGTGGAACGGATCCGGATCGACGCCCCCTCGGGCATGGTCAGCGTGAACACGAGCCCGACCATTGATCGTGTCCAAGTGCAGTGGCACGAATCCGGATGGTCCTTGTCCGAGCGCGGCGTCATCCCGTCCGTTCGCGACGGCGTGCTGCAGCTGGATGTGCCCGACCGGCCCTCTCAATGGGGTTCCGGCGTGCAGAGCGTCAGTATCACCGTTCCTCAGGACGGCCCGCACACCTCGCTCGACCTCAAGAGCGGCACGGGAGCGGTGCACGTGAACGGCACGTACCGGGACGTGCGGGCGAGGACCGATCTGGGGTCCATCAGCGCCACGGACGTGGAGGCCGCTGTGTTCGACGCCCACGCCACCACGGGTCAGGTGCTCCTGGACGGGGTCAGCGTGAAGAACCGGTTGGACGCGCACACCAACCAGGGCGGGGCGCTCGTGAACGTGCGGGGCACGGCTCCTCAGCGCACCTCGGTCACCGCGACCAGCGGGGTCTATGGGATCTCGATGCCCGCCGCCGACTACTGGTACCCGCAGGACAGCCAGCGCGACGTCGCGGACCCGCGGCACCCCGTGACCACGACGCCGGGATCCAACGAACGGCCGGGTGGGGCTCGTTCCTCGGGTGCGCCCACCTCTCCGGACTCTACGGGCGACGACGCCGCGCGGCCGTCCGAGGTCAGCGCGGACACGGTGTGCGCCGCAGCCCCCGAGGGCCGGCCGTGCTTGTTCGTGTCGGGTACGCCGGTGGGCGTCAATGACTACTCCTACATGTGGGAGTGGAGCCAGGGGTCGGACGAAGTGGCCCGCGAGTACGGGGAGGCGCCTCGGTCTTCCGAGCGGGCGACGGAGTCGAAACAGCCCATCGACCGTGCAACGGATGCGGCCACGGCATCCCCCACGGGATCCGCCACACCGTCCCCCGCCGACGGGAACTGAGACTCCCACTCCCGGGCGTACGGGTCCGGGAGCGGGCGCCCCGCGTCACCGCTGACCAGGTGGGCGCGGGGTTTTTCATGGACGTTTCCACGCGCCGGCGCGGTAGTGGTTGGTTACGTCCTACTGGGTTAAGGCGGCCGCCCAGGCTGCCGAGCTGCACGAGGCTCTGGCCAAGGCACAGGACGATCATCTGCCCTACGTGACGCTTGAGGGGGCACGTTGATTCCCACCGATCGGGTCGCCGAACGGACGGAGGCTGGTAATCACGCCTAGTACTCGGGTAAGCACAAGAGATTCGGCAATAGTGTCCCAGTCATCGCCGACCCCACCGGCTTCCCGCTGTGGACCTCCCCGGTAGAACCCGGCTCCACCCACGACATCACCGCAGCCCGGGCCCACTGCTTGGGCGCCCTGTACCCGGTCGCCGCCAAGGGTTTGCCAACTTTAGCCGACATGGGTTACCAAGGGGCTGGGATTGGGGTGCACGTCCCCTTCGATAGCTCCCGCCTCGGGGCCGATAACCGGCCATATGTAAAGCGGGAGGTCGCAGCGAGATCTGGAGGTCCTCTGCACTCCGCGGGCATTGGCCCCGGCATCCATGAGAGGAGTGCCGGGGCCGGGGTGGGTCAGAGGCCGGTGAAAGCGGTGAAGAAGCGGAAGAACACCGAGGCGGCCACCGCCACGTAGGTGATGGCCACCAGCGTCCAGGCCCACTCGGCGGCGAAGCGCACCAAACCCACGGGGGCGGGGATGACGCCGTGGACCAGGTTGCGCACGGTGAGCAGGATGGTCAGCGGGATCATCGCCGCCCACACGATCATGCAGTACAGGCACAGGATGTAGATGGAGAACAGCGCCTGGGACCACAACCAGATCGCGAACACCGCCCCGGCAGTGACCCCGGCCTGCAGGCCTACCCAGTACCAGCGCCCGAACCTCGCCCCGGACAGCAGCGCCATGGCGGTGGTGATGACCACGGCGAAGCCCACGATGCCGATCAGCGGGTTGGGGAAGCCGAACAGCTCCGACTGCCAGGTGCCCATCACCTGCCCGCAGGACACCCACGGGTTGATGTCACAGCTGGTGACGTGGTTGGGGTCGCGGTAGAGCTGAAGGCGTTCGAGCACCAGGATCGCCGAGGCGACCCACCCGATCACCCCGGCCACCAGCAGGATCAGGGCGAAGGGGCGGTGCCGGGCAAAGGCGGGGAGATCCGCCTCGGTCTCCGAGGGGGTGGGCTGGTGAGTTTCGGTCTGAGTCATGGTGCCGTTTCTGATGCAGGCGCCGCTACGGCGCAGGAAGGATGTCGAGGGCCGAGATGGCCGCCACGTTTTAGAGGGTTGTGCTCGGTTTGGAGGACGGGGAGGGTTGGTGGGGAGCCACTTGTCGCAACCCCCGCCAGCCGATCCACGCGGCGATCAGCAGAAGTGCCCCGCCGAGGTAGAAGACGGCACGGATGCCGAACAGGTCCGCGGCGATGCCTCCGAGCAGCAGGGAGATGAGTCGTCCGGACTGCCAGAGCATGTCGAAGGTGGCGAAGATGCGCCCGCGCAGCTTTTCGGGCACTTCGGCCTGGAGCAAGGAGTTGAAGGTGACGGCCCCGGTCGAGGTTCCCAGCCCGTAGACGAGGAGGGTGGCCATGGCCGAGGCCAGCCCGGTGATGCTCGCCAGAACGGCATCGACCAGTCCGCGGAGCACGAACGGGCCCAGGACGTAGCCGGGGCGGCGGGGGTTGTCGGTGATCTTGGACAGGATCAACGGGCCGACGGCCGCGCCGACGCCGATCGCTCCCAGGAGCAGGCCATAGTCGCTGTCTTTGAGGCCCAGGTGGTCTTTTGCCAGCACGACCAGTAGCGCCCCGGTGGCCCCGGCGGAGAGGGCGGCCAGGAACTGGGTGATGGCCAGGGCGCGCAGCAGACGGTGGGAGCCGAGCTCGGAGAGCCCTTCACGAGCATCCCGGTACCACGAGGAACGCTCCGTGCGGGCCGGGTGAGCGGGAACCTGCAGCCTCAGCAGGGCCGCAGCCGAGACGAGGTAGCTGGCGGCGTTGATCCAGAACGCCCAGTCATAGCCGAAGGCGGCGACCACGATCCCGGCCAGGGGGGCCAGCACGATCTGGGAGAGCACGGCGGCGGTCCACAGCCCGCTGTTGGCGGCCACCAGCTCTCGCTCTTTGACCAGTGCCGGCAGCACCGATTGCGCCGCGGGGTTGAAGAAGACGGCTCCGGCCGACAGTCCGATGGCGATGAGATAGACGGGGACGACGTGGCTGTCCACGAAGGGCAGGGCGAAGGCCAGACCGGCGCGGAGCAGATCGGCGGCGATCATCACCTGGACCCGCGGCAATCGGTCCACCAGGGACCCGGCCAGGGGCGCCAGCAGCAGGACGGGGAGGATCTCGGCGATCACGACCCCGGAGACCCCCAGTCCCGAGCCGGTCAGGGAGTAGACCAGCAGGACCAGGGCCACCGTGTTGAAGGCGTCCCCCCATTGGGAGATGGTGCGGGCGGTCCACAGCATCCGGTACGGGCGCTGTGTGAGCAGGGCGGGGACGGAGGTCCGTGGGGCCATGTCTCCTCTTCGTCGAAGCATCTATCGGATCGGGGGGCAGTGCCTCACGTCGCGGGCTGTTGCTGTCGGTAGCGCACTTCCGGGACGCCACAGGTGGGGGTTCCCGGCGACCGGGCTTTAATTCTGTGCTGACGGTTGGGCGCGGGTGAGCGCCTCTTCCAGGTCCGCGTCGTGGATCAGGCCGTCGAGGCGATCGATTTCGCGGCCCTGCCGCAGCAGGAGGATCGTGGGGATGGACTGGACGCCGAACCTCTCAGCGGTGGGCAGATCCACGTCGATGTCGATGCGGTAGCCGGTGAAGGCATCGAGGTGGCGTTGCACGAAGCGGTTCAGGCGCGGTTCCAGTGCCCGGCAGGGGGCGCAGGAGCCTTGCCAGAAGTCCAGCAACACCAGTCCAGGGCGGGCCAGGGCCGCCTCGAGCTGGTGGTGGCGCAGGATCGGGAACTCGCTCATGGGATTTCCTTCCCGGACGGTCGCTCCTGACCACTCAGTGCTCCCGCCGGTGGCGGCACCGCGCGGTCAGAGGCGCCTAGTCCTCGTGGTGGGTGCGTCCGACGCTGCCGATGGCTTCGAACAGCAGTGACGGACGCCCGCCGAGGCTGTTGATGAAGATGGTGGTCACGGACAGGGCCATGGCCACCATCGCCCACACCGGGTAGACCAGCCCGGTGGTGGCCGCGGGGATGCCGATGCCGTTGAACACGAAGGCCAGGGCGACGTTCTGCCGGGTGCGTCGGTAGCTGGAGCGGCTGGTGTCGCGGGCCTCGAGGATGGCGGTGAGGTCGTCGCGGACGATGACCACATCGGCCGATTCCACGGCGATGTCGGTGCCCCCGCCCATGGCGATGCCGACGTCGGCCTGCATTAGGGCCGGGGCGTCGTTGATCCCGTCCCCGACCATGGCCACCCGGGTGCCTCCGGTCTGGAGCTGGCGCACCAGCGCCGCCTTGTCCTCGGGCAGGATCCCGGCCCGCACCTCCTCGATGCCGACCTCGGCGGCCACATGGGCGGCGGCCCGGTGGTTGTCACCGGTGGCCAGCACGGGACGGATCCCGGCCTGACGCATCGCGGTGAGGGCTTCGGTGGCCTCGGGGCGGATCTCGTCGCCCAGCGCGATCACACCGGCGGGTTGGCGGTTGACGGCGACGGCGATCACGGTGCGGCCGATGTCCTCGAGTTCCTCGACGACACGGGCCAGGGGGCCGAGGGCGATGCCGCGCTCGTGGAGGAAGGCCGGTCGTCCCACCAGTACTTCCTGGCCCTCTACCCGGGCGGTCACGCCGGACCCGGTGACGGAGCGGAAATCCTGGGCTGCTGGGATGGTCAGGCCGCGTTGTGCGGCGGCGGTCACCACGGCACGGGCCAGGGGGTGCTCGGAGGGTTCCTCGGCGGCGGCGGCTAGGGCCAGCAGCTGCGCGGGGTCGTCGATGGCCTTGATCTCGTGGACGGTGGGGCGGCCCCGGGTGAGGGTGCCGGTCTTGTCCAGGACGATGGTGCGGATCTGACCGAAGGTCTGGAAGGCCTCCCCGGTGCGCATGATGATGCCGCGGTCTGCCGCTTCGCCGGCGGCGCGCACGATCGCCAGCGGGGCGGCGATGCCGACCGCGCACGGGTAGCCCATGACGAGCACGCCGATGCCGGCGAACACGGCCCGGCGCACGTCCGGCTCCCCGGCCACTGCCCAGGATCCGATGATCCACCCGGTCAGGGCCAGGGCGGAGACGATGAGCACGGTGGGGGTGTAGACGCGCAGGACCTTGTCGACCAGGTGCAGGATGCCGGGTTTCAGGGCCCGGGCGTCCTCGACGTGGCGTACGACCTGGGCGAGGAAGCTGTCGGCTCCGGTGCGGGTGACCTCCACGAGCAGGGATCCGGCGCCGTTGATGGACCCGCCGATCACCTCGTCGCCGGTGGTGCGTTCGGTGGGCACCGGTTCCCCGGTGACCAGGGACAGGTCCACCGTGGAGTGGCCCTCCAGGACCCGCCCGTCCACGGGCACCCGCTCCCCCGGGCGGATGCGCACCCGGTCCCCGGTGGCCACCTGCTCCAGCGGGATCTCCTCTTCCCGGCCGTTGCGGATGACCCGGGCGGTGTCCGGTTGCAGCTCCAGCAGTTTGCGCACCGCCTGGCTGGAACGGGTCTTCACCAGCAGGGACAGCCACTCGGAGAAGATGTGGTAGTTGGCCACCAGCACGGTCACGGCGAAGAACGGGGCGGTCGGGTAGTCCTCGAAGACCCCGGTCAACCCGATGATCCCACCGGCGATGCCGGCGAAGGCCCCGATCTCCAGCAGCACGTGCTGGTTGAGGATTCTCCGGCGGGCCGCCTGGACGGCCATGCGCAGAATGTGCGGGGCCACCCCGAAGACCACCGCCACCGCCAGGACCCCGGTGGCCCACCCGGCGGCGGTGCCGGAGATGAGCCCGGCCTCCCGCCCGGCCCACGCCAACGCACCCGGGGTGATGAGGGCCAGGGCCCCCAGTCCCGCCCGGATCTTCCCGGCCGGCAGCAGGATCGCGTAGGCGACCGGAACCATCAGCGCCACCACGGAGGCCGGGACCAGCACGGACCAGATCCCGGAGACCTCCAGGATCAGCGCGATGGCAGTGAGGCTGGCGGCCACCGCGGCGAGCAGGCGCTGACCCTCCCGGATCAGATCGGCTTCCTCCTCCTCGAACGGGCGCAGCTTACGCGGGTCGTAGAGGTCGTAGCCGATGTCGCGCAGTGTGCCCAGGATCTGCTGCGGGGCGATCACCGCCGGGTCGTAGTCGATCAACGCCTGCTCGTGGGTCAGGCTCACGGCGACCTGCTCGACCCCGGCCATCCGGCCCAGGGCCTTTTCGATCGTGCCGGTGCACAAGGAGCAGTGCAGCCCGGCGATGCGGGCCCGGATCCGGGCGTGGCCTTCCAGGTGGCTGGGTTCTTCGGCCCACAGCTGGGTGTCCTGGGCAGCGGTCTGGGTGACCATCAGGACGAGGGGGTGGTGCCGGCCACGGTGTAACCGGCCGTTTCCACCCGCTCGGCCACCGCCTGCTGGGTGGTCACCGCCGGATCGAAGCGCACCACGACTTCACCGCTGCGGTAATCGGCGGTTGCCTCGCTGACGCCCTCCAGGCGCCGCAGGGCCGTGCCCAGCCGCTGCTCGCAGTTGGCGCAGTCCATGCTTTCGACCTGCAATGTCACCGTCGTGGCCATGATGCTCACCTTCACCTTGCGTTGGGACGAATCGGTTCGGGCCGCCCCTGCCCTTTCGCAGGGAACGGGCCGTGCCCTCACGCTAAACCTTCCACTCGACTGGAAAGTCAAGGGGTGTCGGACGTCAGGCCCGCGGAAGGGGTTGACCTTCTCGCGGCGGGAAGGTCTAGGCTGAAGAGGTCCGACTCCACACCAGTGAAAGGTCCATGCCATGCCCATGATCGAGGATCAGATCAAGCAGGTCATCGCCGCCCTCAGCGACTGTCTGGCGTTGTGCAGCGCCTGCGCTCAGGGGTGCGCCGAGCAAGGGGACAAGGACCTGGCCCGGTGCATCTCGCTGTGCTCGGACTGCGCCCAGTTGTGCGCCGCCTGCATCCCGTTGCTGGCCCGCGGCAGCGAACTGGCGCCGGAACTGTGCCGGGTGTGCGCCGAGGCCTGTGACCGGTGCGCCGCAGAGTGCGACCGCACCGGCATGAGCGAATGCGCCCAGGCTTGCCGGGCGGCCGCCGAGGCCTGCCGTCAGGTGGTCTCGGCCTGAACCATTGCCTCGGAGGCCGATCCGGTTGTGTGCCGGTCGTGCTCGATCAGCTGGCACGTGCACCCCTCCTGGGGTGCGGGAAGCTGGTCGGCCTCCGAGACGATCTGCACCAGGTGCTCGCGCAACACCTGAAGCTCATGGATGCGTTGCCCGATCCCTTCCAGCTGGGATTCCAGGACGCCGCGCACATAGCCGCACGGGGCCTCGTTGCGCTCACGGATGGCCAGGATCTGCCGGATCTCCTCCAGGCTCACCCCCAGCCGCTGGGCGCTGCGGATGAACGTGAGGCGGTCGACGAAGGACTGCTCATAGTCCCGGTACCCCGAGGTGGTCCGGGCCGGTTCGGGCAACACCCCGATGGACTCGTAGTAGCGGATCGTCTTGGTGGAGACGCCGGACAGCTGAGCCAGTTCGCCGATCTTCATGGGTCCTCCTACGGAAAATGTTACAGCTGGCGGGAAGGTTCAGATCCTTCCCCCGGGGCGCCAGCGAAGGCTGTGGAACGCAGCCCTGGATTCCCGTGTCCCGCTGGAGCCGGTGGCACCGGATTCACCGGTGCGGGGTGAACCGTCGCGTCGGAGGAGCCGGGGAGGGCCCGTGCTCGGTGGTGCGATGCCCGCGCATCGAGGTCGCACACGCCACCCCGGCGACCGCGCCTTCGGCGATGGCCACCGAGACCAGTTGCATCCCAGGGGTGATGTCCCCGGCGGCGTAGACGCCGTCGACACTGGTGAGCTGAAAGCCATCCACAGCGATCTGCCCGTGGTCATCAAGCTCGCACCCCAGCTGGGCAGCGAGGCCGTTGGTGGGGTGGTGGGCGTAGGAGAAGAACACCTTCTGCGCCTCCACCACGGTCCCGTCCTCCAAGCACAGCCCATCCAGGGCCCCCGGGGCCCCGACCAGAGCCTGGGCCACCCCGTCCACGACGCCGATCCCGTGCTCGGCCAGCGTGGCGCGCTGGGCCTCGTCAAAGGCCCGGTCGGTGGTGTCGGTGACGATGCACACGGCCCCGGCCCACTCCAGCAATTCGGCGGCGTAGGCGGGCACGTGCTCCCCGGATCCCAGGACGATCACGGTGGCTCCGCGGGCGGTGTACCCGTCGCAGGCCGGGCAGTGATGCACATCGGTCCCGTAGTGCGCATCGATCCCGGAGATCTGCGGCACCTCGTCGCGGACCCCGGTGGCCAGCACCACCCGTCCGACGGTGACCTGGGCGCCGTCGATCGTGGCCAAAAACCGGCCCTCGCCGGTGCGTTCCAGGGTGCTGACCCTGGCCTCGTGGACGCTCACCTGTGGGTACTGGACCAGGTCGGCGCGGGCCTGGTCCAGCAGTGCACTGGGGCTGATCGGGTCCCGGCCCAGCAGGCCGTGCACCTGGTCCGTGAACCGGTTGCGGTACTGGCCGGCATCCACCACCAAGGTGCGGCGCTGATACCGACCCAGCCAGGTGGCAGCCGACAGTCCGGCGGCGCCGCCACCGATGATCAGGGCATCAACGTCAGCAGGAAGAGAAGTGCTCATCGGTCCTCTACGGGTCGTGGGGCAACCCGTCGATTCTCAACGTTCCAGCAGAAGGAAGGTCAACCAGTCACCACGACCACCCCCAAGGCCATGTACACCAGCTTGTGGCCTGTCCGCTTCGGGATGATCTGCGGCATGAGGAATCAGCAGCAGCTGGGCTGCTTGCCGGCCGGACCGGCGGCACCCGTCGCGGCGGGCTGGGTCTCGGTGGTGCAGCAGGTGCCGTCGCCGGCCACCGCGGACTGCTCGGGATCGGTTTGACCCTCCAGGTCAGGACGGGCATCGGCGGTGACGGTGTAGATCTCCCACGGTTCGGTGCCGGGGGCGGTGACCCAGACCTTGTCCTGGACGGCGTAGCAGCAGGTGGTCTCCTCCTCAGGGCGGGTAGCCAGCCCGGCCTCGGCCAGGCGGGCAGCGGCGGCGTTGACGATCTCGGTGGACTCGACCTCCACCCCGAGGTGATCCACCCTCGTCCCCTCCCCCGGCTCGCCCTCGAGCAGGACGAGCTTGAGCGGGGGCTCGGTGATGGCGAAGTTGGCGTAGCCGGGCCGGCGCTTGGCCGGGGCGGTGTTGAACAGCTTCGAGTAGAACGTGATGGAGGCCTCGAGGTCGGCAACACGCAGGGCGAGCTGAACTCTGGACATGACGGGCTCCTTTCCGGAAAAGACGGCCACCATGGGATATAGACCGCCGTCGATGTACTAACGTTGCCACCGGCATCGACGTGGGTCAATATTGATGCATGTCTATTTCTGGTGACGATGCCTCTGTGACGCCGACGGCCCTGGCGTGCTGCGCTCCGCTGTCGCGAGAACCGCTGGGGCGGGAGCGGGCGGAGCGGATCGCCCCGTTGTTGAAGGCCCTGGCCGATCCGGTGCGGTTGCAGCTGCTGTCGATGGTGCTCTCCCACCCCGGTGGGGAGGCGTGCGTGTGCGACCTGCTCCCGGCCTTCGAGCTGTCCCAGCCCACGATCAGCCACCATCTGAAGGTCTTGCACGAGGCCGGGTTGCTGGAGCGGGACAAGCGTGGGGTGTGGGTGTACTACCGCACCCGCCCGGAGGCGATGGAGGCCCTGGTGACCCTGTTCGCCCCCGAGGCGGCCACCGTATGAGCGGCACACCGCCGCGCATGAACGACGCGGTGAGGCCACACGTGGCGCACGGTGACACCGGGGCGGTCACCCTGGCGGGGTTGGAGGAGCGGCACTGGCCGGCCGTGCGGGAGATCTACGTCGCCGGCATCGCCACCGGCCAGGCCACCTTCGAGTCCCAGCCGCCGAGCTGGGCACGCTTCGCGGCGGGCAAGCCGCCGCGTTTGCGCCACGTGGCCGTGGACGAAGACGGAACGGTGCTGGGCTGGGTCGCCGCCTCCCCGGTCTCGGCCCGGACCGTGTACGCGGGGGTGGTGGAGGAGTCCGTCTACGTCCACCCTGCGGCGTCCGGGCGCGGTGTCGGGCGTCTCCTGCTGGAGACCCTGATCGCCTCGGCGGAGGCCGCCGGGGTGTGGACGATCGAGGCGAAGATTTTTCCGGAGAACACCGCCAGCCTGGCCCTGCACCGCAAGGTGGGCTTCGAGACGGTCGGGGTGCGCCGGCGTCTGGGGTTGATGAGTCACGGTCCCCAGGGTGGGCAGTGGCGCGATGTGCTCTTGCTGGAGCGGCGCAGCGCCACCGTCGGCATCTGAACCCCACCCCTGAAGGTTGGTGGGCCTGCCCGGGTCAGCGGGCGGGAACCGGCGCCGGGGCGGTCAGCTGCCGCTTCAGGGCGGCGGCAGTGGCCTTGGCGGTGGGGCCGACCCCGATGAGGGTGGCCGAGCCGGGCCCGGTCCAGTCCCCATAGCCGACCAGGTACAGGCCCGGCACCTTTACCGAGGCCGTGCCGTCGGTGCGGATCGTCCCATCGGCCTCGTGTACATGCAGAGGCCGCAGGTGGCGCAGGGCCGGGCGGAATCCGGTGCACCAGATCACCGCGTCCACCTCTTGCTCCTGCCCTTTGGCCCAGGTGATGCCGGTGCGGGTGAAGCGGGTGAACATCGGGGTGGGGTGCAGGAGCCTCGCGTCCCGGGCGCGCTTCACCGGGGGCACCACGACGATGTTGCCCAGTGCGGCGACCCCGCCGGGGTCCGGCTGCCCGGCCGCCAGGGCCTGGGCGCGGGCGGTGGCGATGCGGAACAGTTCGCGTCCGTCGACCTCGTCGGGCAGATACTGCGGGGCCCCGTTCAGGCACCAGGTGACCTGGCTGGTGGCGGTGAGATCAGCGGCGATCTGGGCGGCGGAGTTTGCCCCGCCGACCACGACCACCCGCTGGGCCGCATAGGGGGCGGGGCCGGTGTAGTGGGCGCTGTGCACCTGGGTTCCGCGGAAGTCGCGTTGGCCGGGGAGGGCAGGCCAGAACGGCTGGGACCAGGTGCCGGTCGCACTGACCACCGCCCGGGCGCGCCACTGCCCCTTGGTGGTCTGCAGGCGGAAGCCTTCCTCGTCGCGGTGCACCGCGCTCACGCGCACGGGCCGGTGGACGGGCAGCTCATAGCGGGTCTCGTAGTCGGTGAGGTAGTCGATCACATGGGTCGCGTCCGGGTTCTCCGCCCCGGTGGTGGGCATGAGCCTCCCGGGCAGGGAGGAGTAGCCGGCCGGGGAGAACAACCTCAGGGAGTCCCAGGTGTGCCGCCAGGCCCCGCCCGGGCTGTGCTGGTCGTCGAGGAGCACGAAGGACAGGTTCGTGCGGCGGCGCAGGAACCAGCCCACGGCCAGCCCGGCCTGTCCGGCCCCGATGATCACCACATCCACCTGATGCTCCACGGTGGTCAGCCTCCCTTGGCTCGCCCACGGGCTCGGCCCCGCCCCGCACGACACGGGAGCGGGGCCGAGCCTGAGGGGTTGGTCAGTCGCGGAGCTGGTCCCACAACGCCTGCACCCGGGCGTCGATCGCCTCGACGATCTCCCGCACGCCCTCCAGGGTCTGTTCGGAGGGGTCAGCCACCGCCCAGTCCAGGTAGCGCTTGCCCGGATACACCGGGCAGGCGTCCCCGCAGCCCATGGTGATCACGTAGTCGGCGGCACGCACCACGTCGTCGGTCAACGGTTTGGGGTAGGCCCCCGACAGGTCGATCCCACGCTCGGCCAGGGCTTCGACGACCAGAGGGTGGACCTCGGCCCCGGGCAGGGACCCAGCGGAGCGGACCTCCACCTGCTCCCCGGCGTAGTGGGCCAGCAGGGCCGCGGCGATCTGGGAGCGGCCGATGTTGTGCACGCACACGAACAGCACCTGCGCCACCGGCTTGTCGATCTTGCCCTGAGACTGGGCCAAGGCCCGCAGCCGGTCATCGGCGAAGTGCCCGGCAGTGGCCGCCAGATAGGTGCGGATCCGCGCAGTACGCGACAGCGTCGCGTAGGACTCGAAGACGTAGCGCTCCACCGTCTCCGGGGAGAAGATCCCCTCGTAGCGCTCCGCCAGGTGGGCGGCGGTGCGGGTCAGGACGTGGGTGTCGAGTTCGGAGGTGGAGGTGGACTCGGTCATGGCGACTCCTGGTTCCGTGAAGTGATGGTCAGCAACAGGACGAGCGGACGGAGACCGGGACGAGCCCGAGGGTGACCGGCTGCGGCCCCGAGCAACAGGCATCAACCAGCTCCTCAGCCACGGCCGGGGCACAGCAGCCCTGAGTCTCAGCGCCGGGGGCCGGGAGGTCGCAGGTGCCACCGAGGTCGGTGGAGCACACCCCGGTCTCGGGCAGCACCAGCTGCACGTCGTCGGCCGCGGCGCGGTCCCCGGCCAGGGCCGCGGCAATGGAGCGGACCTGCTCGTAGCCGGTGGCCATCAGGAAGGTCGGGGCCCGCCCGTAGGACTTCATGCCCACGATGTAGAAGCCCGGTTCGGGGTGTGCCAGCAGCTTCTCCCCGTGCGGAGCCACGGAGCCGCAGGAGTGGAACTCCGGATCGATCAGCGGGCCCAACTGGCGCGGGGCGTCCACGGCCGCATCCAGCTCCAGGCGCAGCTCCGCCAGCATGCCCAGGTCGGGGCGGAAGCCGGTGGCCGGCACCAGCAGATCCACGGTGAGCTCCTGGTCGCCGGCCGGGGTGGTGGCCCGCACGGTCAGGCCGTGCTCGCCAGGGGTGAAGCCGGTGATGACGAAGGAGGTGTGCACCTCGATCACCCCGGATTCCACGAGGTGGCGCAGCCGGGTGCCCAGGGCCCCGCGGGCGGCCAGCTCGTCGCGGTCCTCCCCGCCGTAGACGCCGGCGACATCAGCAGAGCGCACAGCCCAGCAGATCCGGGTGTCCGGCTCGGTCTCGGCCAGAGCACCCAGCTCGAGCAAGGTGTTGGCCGCCGAGTGTCCGGCACCGACGACCAGGACGTGACGGCCGGCGAAGCGGCCCCGGTCGCGGCCGGTGACGTCGGGCAGCGGGGCGGTGATGCGTCCCACGGCGAGGGCCTCAGCCTCGCCCGGTGCCGGCAGGCCGGCCATCCCCAGCGGGTTGGGCGTTGACCAAGTGCCAGAGGCATCAAGCACCGCCGAGGCCCGGAGGTCCGCGCACGTGCCGTCGGGGTGCTGGAGACGGACCAGGAACGGGGTGGTCTCCCGGCCAGTGGTGCGGGTCTTGTCCATCCCGGCCCGGGAGACAGCGAGCACGCGGGTGCCGGTGCGGATCCGCGGGCCCAGGGCCTGGGTGGCGGCCAGGGGTTCCAGGTACTGCTCCACCAGCTCGGCCCCGGTGGGCAGGACCTCGGGGTCCGGGGCAGCCCAGCCTTCCGTCGCCAGCAGGCGGGCGGCGGCGGCGTCGATGTTGTAGCGCCACGGGGAGAACAGGCGGGTGTGGCCCCACTCCCGGATCGCGGCCCCGACCTGGTGGCCGGCCTCGATGATCATCGGGTGCAGGCCACGTTCCACCAGGTGGGCGGCCGCGGCCAGGCCCACCGGTCCGGCGCCGATGACCACGACCGGCAGCTCCGTGATGTCCGTGGTGATTCCTGTGGTGTCAGCGGTGGCCTCAGGCATGGGTGGTCTCCTCCACAAGGGCGGTGGCGATGGAGTCGGCGTCCTCGAGGGCGGCCAGGTAGCGTTCGGCGTCCAGGGCGGCGGCGCATCCGGTGCCGGCGGCGGTGATGGCCTGGCGGTAGCGGTGGTCCACCGCGTCCCCGCAGGCGAAAACCCCGGAAAGGTTGGTGACGGTGGTGGGGGCATCCACGACGATGTAGCCGTCGCCGTCCAGCTCCAGCTGACCGGCCACCAGTTCCGTGCGCGGGAGGTGGCCGATGGCGACGAACACGCCGGTGGCGGCCAGTTCCTGGGTGGCGCCGGTGGTGGTGTTGGTCAGGGTCACCCCGGTGACCTTGTCGGTGCCGTGGATGGCGGTGACCGCGCTGTGGTAGGCGAGGTGGATCTTCTCGTTGTCCTTGGCCCGCTGAGCCATGATCCTCGAGGCCCGCAGGGCGTCGCGGCGCACGACCACGGTCACCGAGGCCGCGAAGCGGGTGAGGAAGATCGCCTCCTCCATGGCGGAGTCCCCGCCGCCAACCACGACGATGTCCTGATCGCGGAAGAAGAACCCGTCGCAGGTCGCACACCAGGACACCCCGTGACCGCTGAGCCTCTTCTCCTCGGGCAGGCCCAGTTCCTTGTAGGCGGAGCCGGTGGCCACGATGACCGCCGGGGCCCGGTAGGTCTTCCCCTCCAGGGTGGTGACCTCCTTCAGGTGACCCTTCAGATCCACGGTGGCGGCGTCGTCGTACTCGACGATCGCCCCGAAGCGTTCGGCCTGCTCGCTCAGGCCCGCCATGAGCTCCGGGCCCTGGATGCCACCGGGGAAGCCGGGGAAGTTCTCGACCTCGGTGGTGTTCATCAGCGCCCCGCCGTGGGTGACGGACCCGGCGATCACCCGCGGGGTGAGCCCGGCCCGGGCGGCGTAGATCGCGGCGGTGTAGCCGGCCGGGCCGGAACCGATGATGATCAGCTTGTCCGTCGCAGTGACCGTCGCAGTGACCGTCGCGGGGTCGGTGGTGGTGTTCGTGGTCATGGCCGCCCCGCCCTTACTTGGTGGCGGTGGTGTCGCCGGCGGGCAGCAGCTCGGAGATCAGCTGCTGGATCCGGGCCTTGATCTCATCGCGGATCGGCCGGACGGACTCCACGCCCTTGCCGGCCGGGTCCTCCAGCTTCCAGTCCTCATACCGCTTGCCCGGGAAAAACGGGCAGGCATCCCCGCAGCCCATGGTGATCACCACATCCGAGTCCTGCACGGCCTCGGTGGTGAGGATCTTGGGCGTCTGGGCGCTCATGTCGATGCCCTCCTCAGCCATGGCTTCCACGGCGGCCGGGTTCACCGCATCGGCCGGGGCGGAGCCGGCCAAGCGCACCTCGATGCGCCCGCCCGAGAGGTGGGTGAGGTAAGCGGCGGCCATCTGGGACCGGCCGGCGTTGTGCACGCACACGAACAAGACGGAGGGCTTGTCCGTGGCCTCGGCCGGGGTCGTCACGGTGGTCTCGGGGGTGGTCTCAGCAGTCATGGGGATCATCCGTTCTGTCGGAAGGGGGAAGAGGAAAGGGAGGATGGTTCAGGCGGGGTTGCCGTCGGTGAGCTCGGTGAGCAGGACCTGGACGCGGGCGTCGATGTCATCGCGGACCAGCCGCATCCGCTCCGCACCCTCGATGCCGCGGGCGGAGGGCTCGTCGGTGTGCCAGGTCTCAATGGTCCCGGTCATGCCCTCGACCGGATCCACCCGGGCCTCGTCGCCCAGCACGATCACCCGGTCCACCCGGCGCAGCAGGTCAGGGTCGATGGGCTTCGGGTGCCCGTGGGACATGTCGGCGCCGACCTCGGCGATCACCTCGGCGGAGAGGGCGTTAATCGCCTTTCCCGGCTTGGTGCCGGCGGAGTGGACCTCCACGGCACCTGCGGCGCGCTTTTCCATGAGGGCGGCGGCCATCTGCGACTTGCCGCCGTTCTTGGCGCACACGAACAGGACGGAGGGCTTCTCGGTGCTCATCGCGGGTACTCCTCAGGTAAGGGCGGAAGGTCAGCGGGTGGGGACGGTCGGGTCGTGCGGGAAGAGCTTGCGCCCGGCCCACAGGGACACGTAGACCAAGGCCACCAGGACCGGGACCTCGATCAGGGGCCCGACGACCCCGGCCAGGGCCTGCCCCGAGGTGACCCCGAAGGTGCCGATGGCCACCGCGATGGCCAGCTCGAAGTTGTTGCCGGCGGCGGTGAAGGCCACGGTGGTGGACCTCGCGTAGTTCAGCCCCAGTGCCCGGGAGGCCAGCAGGCCGATGCCGAACATGAGGAAGAAGTAGGCCAGCAGCGGCCAGGCGATGCGCACCACGTCCCAGGGGTTGGAGGTGATCGCCTCGCCCTGCAGGGCGAAGAGCAGCACGATGGTGAACAGCAGCCCGTAGAGCGCCCAGGGGCCCAGCTTCGGCAGGAAGCTGTTCTCGTACCACTCCCGGCCCTTGGCCCTCTCGCCCAGGGTGCGGGTGAGGAACCCGGCAACCAGCGGGATGCCCAGGAAGACGAGCACGGAGACGACGATGGACCACACGGAGAACTCCGCCGACGTCGTCGGCAGCCCCAGCCAGGAGGGCAGGACCTGGAGGTAGAACCAGCCCAGGGCGCCGAAGGCGATGACCTGGAAGACAGAGTTGATCGCCACCAGCACGGCGGCCGCTTCACGGTCGCCGCAGGCGAGGTCGTTCCAGATCAGCACCATGGCGATGCACCGGGCCAGCCCCACGATGATCAGCCCCGTGCGGTACTCCGGCAGGTCGGGGAGGAAGATCCAGGCCAGGGCGAACATGAGTGCGGGCCCGACGATCCAGTTCAGCACCAGGGAGGCGCCCATCAGGCGGCGGTCCCCGGCCACGCGATGGGTCTCGTCGTAGCGGACCTTGGCCAGCACCGGGTACATCATTACCAGCAGCCCGACGGCAATCGGCAGGGAGACCTCCCCGATCTTCACGGCCTCCAGGGCGGTGTTCAGGCCCGGGACGAACCGGCCCAGGGCCAGGCCGGCGATCATGGCAATGATGATCCAGGCGGGCAGCCAGCGGTCGAGGAAGGACAGGTCCTTCATCACCCCCTGGTGGACGGCGGGGGCAGTGGTGGTGTTGCTCATGGGCAGACTCAGTCCTTCGTATCGACGACGATCTATCGGAAACATTAGGGGGTCGCATCGACAGTCGTCAATGTAGAATGGGGTGATGACTCTCGCACCCGACCTTCACGCCACCACCGCCGATCAGTGCAGCCCTGGCGCACCGGATACGGAGTGCTGCTCGCTCTCGGGCGGACCCATGACCGTGGACGATGCCCAGCGGATCGCCGGGCGACTCAAGGCCCTGTCCGATCCCACGCGCCTGCGCCTGCTCTCCCATGTGGCCGCCCAAGGTTGCGGAGCGGTCTGCGTATGCGACCTGACCGCGATGGTGGGCATCAGCCAGCCCACCGTGAGCCACCACATGAAGAAGCTCGTGGACGCCGGGTTGCTGACCCGTGAACAGCACGGGAAGTGGGCCCACTACTCCGTGGTGCCCGACGCCTTCGCCGAGCTGCGGGCATTCCTGGACCTGCGCTGAGGCCCCGGTTTTAGGGCGCTCGAGCCTGTGCTCTCTCCGCCATTCCGGACACTGCATGAGGGGATGACCACGATGAACAGCACACCGCTCACCCGCCAAGCAATCCATGACGAGCTCGAGCGGGTTCGGGCTGACTTCCACGCCCTGGTGTCCATGGCGAGCCCGACGGATCTGCGCCGGCCTTCAGCCGGCACCCGCTGGACCAACGGGCAATTGCTGTTCCACATGTTCTTCGGCTACCTCGTCGTGCTGCGCCTGCTACCGCTGGTGCGCCTGATGGGTCGCCTCCCCGATACGGTCAGCCGGACCTTCGCCCGGATACTGGAGGCCGGCACCGGCCCCTTCCACGCCATCAACTACGTCAGCGACCGGGGTGCAGCCCGGGTCATTCACGGCGCGCGGCTTCTCCGGTGGTTTGACCGCACCGTCGACACCCTGCAGGCCCGGCTCGAAGCCGAGCCTGCAGGCACGCTGGCCCGCGGCATGCACATGCCGGTGCACTGGGACCCCTACTTCCATGACTGGATGAGTCTGACCGAGATCTACCACTACGGCACCCAGCACTACGAACACCACCGCCAGCAGCTCACCATCACCCCAGCATCGTGAAACCACCCCATCTCACGGGCTCGGCAATGCAGTCGGGGCACCGGCCTACACGCCATCCAATTCGACGACGAGCATCCGATCAGATGGTCGTCGGAATGAGCAGTTCGCGGATCCGCCGATAGAGGGTGGCCCTGGACATCCCGAGGTCACGGGCGACCTGGGTGGCCGGTCCCCGGCCTCGATCAGTCGAAGGGCGTTGCGGATCTGGGAATCAGTGAAGGTCTGCCTTCGCCCGCCGAGGTCCTTGCCGGCGGCCCGGCGCTTGGCCACCGAGTCGGTGATGCGCTCTCATTTGATCTCCAGCTCCATCTGGGCCAGAGCCGCCATGACGGTGAAGACCATGGACCCCATTGGGGTGTGGGTGTCCACGTCTCCCCCACCCAGATTGAGCACCCGCAGACCGGCGCCTTTGCCCCCTAGCTGATCCGCAAAAGCGAGCATGTTCTGTGTCGACCGCCCCAGACGATCCAATGTCGTGATCACTAGGGTGTCGCCGCTATCCAGGGCATCCACAGCCTTGTCGAAGGAGGGACGGGATGCGCGTCCTCCAGACACTCCATGGTCGACATAGAGATCATCGCGCCGCACGCCCACGTTCAACAGGTCAGACACTTGACGGTCGGCATCCTGCTGCCGCGTCGACACGCGCGCGTACCCAATCAACTTGCCCACGTCATCCCCTATGTGTCTCGCAACCTACGGTGAGCATCCGATTCTAGGCACATGGATAAAGCACATAGCTACGAGACACCTCGCACCGCGGAAACATGCGGGCACGAAAAAGTTCGACGAGACGTCTCGCATCCCATGGGATGTGAGACAGACATCACGCCCAATCTCGTGCCGAGGGTTTTGGATATCGTCCGGACGGCAGGGATTCAGGTACGAAGGGAGCAGCCTGGCCAGTCTGCTATTGAAGCAGGTGGTTGGTAGGGGCAGTGCATCAGAAGGTCGACCGCCAGACTGTCGGTCCATGGTCGCGCCCGAGTCTCGCAGTGCGCCAATGACCCTTGGCGGGGGATGTGCACTCGAGGCCGATCCGCTAGCAACCTCATAAAGCTGTCATCAAAAATTATGAGATAGTAGTCAAACTCATAATTCTGAGGAGCTAGACTATGACTTCCCCGATCGACTGGCCGTCCGTAAGCCATGAGGAGCGCACGTGGATCCCGAGCGCACATGCTGCATGGGGTGTAGGTGGGGAACGAGCCATCGTAGGATCCCAATACCTATCTGCGGTCGTCCCACTTATCGCAGATCGCATCCCATCACCGAGTCCCGATGTCCGCGAGGTGGCAGAGGAGGCCGAGCGCGAACTTGCTCGCTTCGATGCCGAGCTTGGGAAACGAGTTGCAGCCTTCGCTCCTGTGCTGCTGCGCTCGGAGGCAGCATCGTCGTCGCAAATTGAGAATCTTACGGCGTCGGCACGGGCAATTTTCAGCGCTGAGCTGGGTGTAAAGAAGAGTCGGAATGCTGAGGAAATTGCGGCTACTACGCAAGCTATGAGGGCTGCTCTTGACCTAGCACGAGACCTCTCAGAGGAGTCCATCAGGAAGCTGCACGCCGTACTTATGGCTCAACAGCCCCGTCATACACCAGGGCAGTGGCGAGATGAACCCGTCTGGACCGGGGTGCGCTCAGATACTCCCGTTGGAGCTTCGTATGTCGCGCCTCACCAAGAGTATATAGCGAAACTTATGGACGATCTCGTGGGTTTTGTAAACAACACAGCAGTGCCAGCGCTAACGTCTGTTGCTGTCGGGCATGCTCAGTTCGAAACCATTCACCCCTTCAGTGACGGCAACGGGCGAACAGGTCGAGCTCTAGCGCAGTCGATGCTACGTCATAGGGGAGTGACTCGGAACGTAGCTGTGCCTGTCTCTGCAGGACTCCTTGCCGACGTAGACGGATATCACTCGGCGCTTACGGCTTATCGAAGTGGCGACGTAGACCCGATAACTCTCCTGTTTGCGGACGCGTCACTGCGTGCTGTCCGCAATGCTCGTAAACTCGTGGAGGACATCGATCGCATACGAGAAAGCTGGAATCATCGTCTCAACGCACGGCGAAACTCCAACGCGTGGAAGCTTCTAGATGTCCTCGCTCAATGCCCGGTACTCAACAGTGCCGTCGCTGCTTCAGAACTCGGAGTGCAGCAGCCGAATGTATACCCACCACTTCGGGCACTTGTAGAAGCAGGTATCGCAAAATCGAAGGCCGAGCACAAGCTGGGACCATTTTGGCGTAGTGACGAGGTGCTTGCGGCGATCGACGCATTTGCCGAACGGGCTGGTCGACGCTCAGCGACCTAAGGTTGAGGTCATAAAAGTGTTGGGCCAATCACTGTCACTGTGGTCATCAGGCCAGGGGCCCATGTGGTGTCTCTGGCAAAACTCACCGGATCTCTCACTGTGGAGAGCGCAGCGTCAGAGACGTGAATGTTGTGAGACATTGCGGGTCAGTGTCGCAGTGACGTGTGATGCCTCGCCCTGGGCTTTGTGCGGGCTGGCACTCCACCTCCTGCGCTGGTCCGGTAACCCTGGTTGGCGTTGGTGGACGGAATCTTGGTACCGGCCTGCGGCCGCCGGTGGGATGGGTTGGGACGATGTGTGCGGGCGAGGGTATGGATGCTGCATTCTGTATCTCACCTCAGGCGGGCGCGGGTTGGCTTCGGAAATAGGGGTCACGCGTCGTCGTTGCACTGGCCGTTCCTGTCTTCCCTTCAACGTCATGCAGGCCTCGTTTCTCATCGACACGGCACCCATGGTGGCGGTGGCCGACCGGGTGCGACCCGACCAGGGTAGGGACTGCCCCGGGTTTCCTTGACTCCTGACTTGTGAGGATCCTTCCTCACGGTGAGGATGAAACCGTGCCCAAGCCCTACCCCGAGGAGTTCCGCCGCGACGTGGTGGCGGTAGCCCGCAAGCACGAGGCCCCGCTGTCCCAGATCGCCCGCGACTTCGGGATTTCAGAAGCCACGCTCCACAACTGGTTGCGCAAAGCCGATGTCGACGACGGCGTCCGGCCAGGGGTCACCACGGCCGAGTCGGAGGAGCTGCGGGCGCTGAGGCGGCGCAATCGACTGCTCGAGCAGGAGAACGAGATCCTGCGCCGGGCCGCGGCGTTCTTCGCCCGCGAGCTGCCCCCAAAATGAAGTTTCCGCTGGTCCTCGACCTGGCCGCCGACGGGATTCCCGTCGCGGTGACCTGCCGGATACTGGGCTTCTCCAAGCAGGCCTTCTATCAGTGGAAGGCGAACCCGGTCACCGACCGGGACTGGGACGATGCGCACCTGATCGACGCCGCCATGACCATCCACGCCGACGACCCGGCTTTCGGCTACCGGTTCATCGCCGACGAGCTGCCCGACCACGGCATCACCGCCGGGGAGAACCGCGTGCAGCGGCTGTGCTCGGCCCAGCGGCTCTTCAGCGTCCACTCCAAGAAGCGCGGGCTCAACCGCAAGCCCGGTCCACCGGTCCACGACGACCTGGTGGAGCGGAACTTCACCGCCGGCGCGCCCAACCGGCTGTGGCTCACCGATCTGACCGAGCACCGCACCGACGAGGGCAAGCTCTACCTCTGCGCGATCAAGGACGTCTACTCCAACCGGATCGTCGGGTACTCCATCGATTCCCGGATGAAGGCGTCCTTGGCGGTCACGGCCCTGCGCAGCGCGGTGGCCCGCCGCGGGACAGTGGCCGGCTGCGTGGTCCACAGCGACCGCGGCAGTCAATTTCGAGCCCGGAAATTCGTGCATGAGCTCGCCCATCACGATCTTGTGGGGTCTATGGGCAGAGTCGGGGCGTGCGCGGACAACGCCGCCATGGAGTCCTTTTTCGCCCTGCTGCAGAAGAACGTCTTGGACCGGCAGCGCTGGTCCAGCCGGGGGGACCTGCGGCTGGCGATCGTCACCTGGATCGAGAAGTCCTACCACCGCCGGCGACGGCAACGCCGTCTGGGTCGCCTCACGCCGGTCGAGTTTGAGACCATCAATCACGGCCTCAAGGCCGCCTGAAACCGATCAACCCCGAGAGTCAACGGAAGTCGGGGCAGTCCCGTAAGACGTATGAAGAGGAGCTGGATGGTGGCGCTCACCCGTATAGTCCGCTGTCCACGACCCGGTCGAAGATCTGCACTGTCACTGGCCGCCCCTCTTCCTCAGGGGAGCACTTGTAGTGGGCCGTCGCCCGCTCGTCGGCCACGCAGTACAGGTAGTCCAGCGACAAACGCACGGCGCTGTAGTAAGCGACCCCGGCCACCAAGGCTGCGGCGGTTACCGGGAGGAAGTATCGGGTGAGGAACTTCAATATGCTGAAGTACCACCGGAAGGACAGTACGTACTTGAGCCCCAAGGCGAGCCCGGAGCGCGCCCGGTGGAACAGTCGTAAGGACCAAGGCGTGTCGGGGTCCGCCGGCACGGGGTCAAGGTGATCGCTAATCACGCCCGTGAAAAACTTCGATACTAGCCAGATAAAGGGAAGACTTAGCGCCAGGCCGCCCAGCACGCTGAGCAGTATGGCCGCAGTGTACGAGAGCACCCCCACCTGTACGAGTAAACTTTCGTAGGTATCCCAGTCGATCTCAGACCGCCCGTTATCATTGAATATCATTAGGCTCCCCTTGCATGGTCGATAATGTCCTCACGGATGCGCTGGTTGGTCCCGACACCTGCAGGCGTTCACCGGGTTCGGGACTGACGCACCGATCGGTCAACGCCCCCTGTTCGTGTGGCAGTTCATTTTTTCAAGGAGGGGCATGACGCGGCGCCCTGCAGATCCGGAGTTGCCGGACACGCGAATTTCCTTGACGGTCTCAGCGCTTCTTGGACCACCAGGACGAAAGCTTCTTCAAGTGCTTCCCGACGGCCGTTGTGTAGGCGGCCTCGTATGTCTTGAGGCTGCCAAGATCAACTTGCGA
Source organism: Kocuria sp. PD6 (assembly GCF_031844145.1). Classification (NCBI taxonomy): domain Bacteria; kingdom Bacillati; phylum Actinomycetota; class Actinomycetes; order Micrococcales; family Micrococcaceae; genus Kocuria; species Kocuria sp. PD6. The sequence goes on along the minus strand of NZ_JAUZUS010000007.1, from coordinate 130,335 downwards.
TGACGGAATGATCATGGCCGCGTCTTCGGCGATGGCCGGCTGCTGCCAGGCCTCTTTCATTGCGACGCCGGCGGAGGCGCGCACCTGTTCAATGAGGGCGTCGTATGCCCGTCCAACGTCATCGGACTCGGCACGCGTCCACGCCAAGTAGTAGTTGAGGTGTTCCTGGGTCTGGCGTATCTGCTCGGAAATCCGGACTCGCTCTTCCCCTGGCTTTTCGATGTTGCGGCGGCGGATTACGTAGGGGTATTCCTTGTACTCCGCATAAGCGGCAAATGCTTCTGCGAAAACGGTTCGCACCCTGGATCGTTCTTCTTCCCGACTTTTACGCCAGGCCAGAAGGATGTTGATGGTGCCGGTGAGGATTGCAGCCAGCACGGCGCTGGTCAGCAGTATCGGAAGAGTTATTGCGTCCATATAGCTGTCCTTTCTCTGTGCGGAAGTGGCATCAGTTGTCGAGGTGTCCGACTTCATCACCGGGCCAATCGCCGGTCTGGCGGTACCACTGCTCCTTGATGAGGTGAGCGGCGATATGGCCGAGCAGAGCGGATGGCCCGTTGCCGGGGCGCCAGCGTGCTTCGGGCGGGTCGTAGGGGAACCACATGCACAGGCTGTCGTCGCTGTATCGGTGCGGTGACTCGGTCGGGCCGTCGACGAACACTCGGGGCACTTCCGGGGAGCCGGGAGAGAAGTGGATCTCGATGCGGCGCGTGGGGACTCCCGTGGGGGTGATGCTGGTGGACAGCGCGAAGCCTCCCCGGTATGCGCGGCGCGGTCGTATGGCCTTGACACCGGGGTTGTCGAGTCCGAACTCGTGGAGGAATCGGATGCGATTGGCGGGGGTGGCGAACCAGGGTGGGTGGCGCCAAGTGCTGCGTGCCGTCACCGGTTTCCGCCGTAGGACCGGGTCGGCGGGATCGTTGCCGCCACCCCGCTCAGCCCGAGAGCGGCTGTCGTGACAGGCAACCGGTTGGACAAGGCTCCTGCAGCGGTCGCGAGACCTTCGGAGGCCGGGTCGTCGATGTACTTCCAGAAGATCTTCGCCAGCGCGGCACGGACCTTCTGCTCGTCGCCCTCGTTGGACATCGCTTCGGCTACCGCGTCGGCGGCCTTCCGCAGCCGGGGGCGAACCTTGTCGGCCGGCAGCAACAACTTGAGGTTCGCCGAGACTCCCGCAGGGTCGGGCGTGGCCTGACGGGACTCGAGGCGATTGGCGGCACCTTCAAAGAGAGCGTGCAGGCCGGCTGGGATTCCCATGCCGGGCTCCATAAACTCATACGCCCAGACCGACAGCATGAACGAGGAGACCCCGGGGGTGGCGTACTGCTTGTTCCATGCCTTGGCCAGCCGGATGACCTTGCGCCGGGTGGACCGGAAGGAGGCCGTTCCGGAATTAAGGAGTGCCACGTGGGCTTCGGGGTCGGAGGGTTCCCACGTGTTCTTGGTGAGGTTCGGAATCCACAGCCCGTTGCCCTCCTTCCTGGTGAGGGCGACGACGAGATCGACGGTGGGGTTCTGGTCGTTGACGGGCTCGGCGAAGGTGACCATGGGGCCGCGCTTGGAGGTGTTGATCCTCGCCTTCGGGTAGGTCTCGCGGATGATCGGCCCGATGAGCGTGCAGAGGTCTTCGACGACTTCGAGAGGGGACTCGTTGTCTCCTTCAGGCCCCAGCCGCGGATAGCACCGGCGGTCTAGGACTAGTCCGCCGTCACCGTCACTCACCGGGCCGTTCATGGTGTGTACGGCAAGGGAGCCGCTCTGGTAGGTGCGCAGCGCTCCGTAGAAGGAGCTCCCTGCGTCCCGTACCAGCGCCAGTCGTGTGCGTGCCTCGGTCAGTGCGTCATGGTCGGCGTCGATGTCTGCCCTGATCTCGGCCAGGACGTCTGCTGTGGTTCCCACTGGGGGCTCCCGTCTCTCGTTCGTGAGGGCGGGAGGTTTCCCGTCTCATCCGTGTCTGACGGGACAACGCCGGCCGTGTCCGGTAGGTCAGGACGCGCAGTCGGAGCAAGTTTCGGAGTCGCCATGGAACTGGGACGGGTGTTTGACGAGGAAGCACCGCAGACATTGCCGTTCGGCGGCTCTCGTGCATCCGCAGTGGCTTCGGGGGCAGCGGGGCTCGCCACAGGAGGGACACGTGAATTTGACGACGAAATTGGTTCCACATGTCTCGCAGTCATCCCATTTGCCAGCAGGAGATGCTGCTGCGGTGGCCTCTTGGGGAGGCGAGTGAGGCTTCCAGGAGGCGCCGTACTCGACCATCACCGCGAACAGAAGTCCGTCGCACCAGGCGATCTGGCCGTAGAGCCGGTTCGACGTGTGGCCCGTGGAGTAGTGGATTTGCGCGTCATCGCGCCCGATGATGCGGTCCGTCGGAGGTCCGGTTAGCGCCGCCGCGACCAGTGGGTTTGCGGACTGGTCCGAGCCGCGTGCAGGAGGGTAGACCGTGCCTCGGGCGGCGGCGAAGCTCACGGCTCCTTCCGCGTCGAAGACGGCGACGACACCTGGTGTCTTGAGCTCGGCGACAAGGCGAACGCAGATCGCGGCGCGGGAGGCCTGGGATCGATGGAACAAGTCCAGGGCGCTCTCGGCGGTCGGACCGCCTGGTGGCACGGCTTGGCTGACAAGCGCCGGCGGAAGGAGCACCCTGGCGGCAAAAGCATCGCAAGCGGCGTCCTCAAAGGCCTCGGAGTCCTCGGCCTCCATGAGGGTGGTTCCGAGACCGAGGTCGGTGCTCTGGATGTGATGCCCGAGTTCGTGCAACAGGGTGAATCGTTGGCGGCGCAACGACATGGATTCTGCGACCACGAGCGTCGGGGGCGTGGTTTGCCAGAGATACCCTCCGGCAACTGAGCATCCGCGGCGGGCATTGCCGGAGACGTTGCTCTCTTCGGGGACCGGCGCTATTTGTACCTCTGGCCAGGAGGTGATCTCCGAGAAGGCGTCGCTGGCTAACCGCGGAGCAGCTCCGGGCCAGCACTGGTCGAGGGCGGCAAACATGCCCTCGACCTGTTGGGGGGTCCCCTCGAACAGCTTCGGCACAACTACTCCTCTGGGTTGGTGCTCTCACTGAGGCGGCCCAGTGCGATGGTCCGCAATCGCTGTTTCCAGACATTTCTGCCCTCGCCGTGCTGGCGCGCTGCAAGTGCGAAGGCCTGGCGGGCGACGCTATGCCGTGCGTCGGCTTCGTCGGTTTTGCCCGATTGCGCTTCCGTGCGGACGAGGTGTCGCCAGCGGGGCTGCTCAAGTTCAAGAAGCAGATCGCTGGGCAGGGGTTCGGCCACCGCACTAATGGCATCGGGGGTAGAGCCAACGTGCGCGGCCAGTTGCTGAATCTCTTCGGCTGAAAGTTCTTGGCGGCCTCGGATGATGTTCATGGCCTGGCGCTGGGGAACGTCGAGCGCCTCCATCACCTGCGGCAGCGTGAAAGGCGGCTTCTCATGGTCTGTTCCTGCCTTTTCCACTTCAGAAGACAGGGGTTCGAGGTCTTCCATCCACTGGTCAAGTAGGTCTTCCATCTCGGCCCGCTTCTCAGCACTAGGCGATGTGTCTCCGTAATTGCCGTGCCCGGGGCGGGTGCCAGCAGATTGCCCGGTGACGTCAGTCATATCGGCGATCGTCCCGGGGGATCCGGGTATGTCTGCGAGAACCTCGCCGAGGGGGCGCTCCAGGGTGCGAATCGGGATCTCCCTCGTGCGCCCGAGCCAAACGGTCATCGGCAATCCAAGCTCATTGGTTGATGCGTCGAGGACGACCGACTCCTGGTCCTCCAGGCCGGGTTCGATCGTTACAGGCGCGACGACGACGGTCCGCGGGTTGGATGGCTCCCGGAGCGTGAGGAGCAGGATGGTGGCACCTGCCCATCGAGCCGCCCAAAGACGGTTGCTTCGCACCTCGTACTCGGCAGAGTCAACGTCTGAAGCCTTAGGTGCTCCGGAACGCAGAACGAGTGGCGCTGCGTTCGTCTTCGCTAGTTCCAGCAGTCGTGCCCGTGCTGCGCTGGGTGTCATATTCATGGGTTCTGTCCTCCATCGTGGAGTGACGGGACAAGTTTTGAGGCGTCCATGATCGACGGTTCCTGGGGTCGGCGTTCCGCTGCGCAGAGGGCAACAACCCGGCGCAGGACCTCAGGAGCGGTCACCTCATCGCCCGCGATCTCGATGAGCTTCGACTTCAGGGCGCGAATCCGAATGGCAGTCGCACTGCGTCCGAGACCAAGCGTTTGCGCTGCGGCTTTGGAGTCGTCGAGGACAAGCACAAGCTCACGCTCTTCCACGGACAGGCGATCAAAAGCTCCTCTGGCCAGCGAGTCGAGAAGTTGGTGCTCTTCCTGCTGCACCATCTCGCCAAGCGGAGAGAGTTCCGGTGCCGGAACTGCTTCTGCATCCACATCCTCGTCGGTGGAGACGGTAGACGGGTCCAACACGTGAGGAAACCGATGCGCGAGAACTGCGACGAGGGTGCTGATGTGCAGACTTCCTTGTGCTGCGAGAAAAAGCTCGCTGAGCAACGCTTCAAGCTCGCCTGGTTTCCCAAGCTGCGCGCGCCGCTTCCCTCCCGGCGATTCGGGGTAGAACGTCACGTGAACCCGTCGCGCGACCGTGGTCAGTGCGGCCACATCATTGCACCCCGCATCCGAGGGCCCCTCGGCGAGACCCCAATGATGTTCAGCTGGAGCACGCTCGAAGTGTGAATCACGCGCCAGCCGCTTCTCCAAGCGGTCCCGTAGCGCCCCTATAGCTGTGCTCGTGTGGAGATCGATCAGCCAATTACGCACCCACCGACGAAACATGCGTCCCAGAGCGTCATCGTCTTCTGCCTCGAGCAGTGCTGCAGCCGTAAGCGCCTTACCGCGGGCCGCGAAAAAATCGGAAACGTAGTCCTCGTGCGTCGACACTGGGTCCGAGGTCAGCGCGGGAAACCGGCGAAGTTCTTCGCGAGTGAGCTTCACCAGAAGTTCGAACGTAAGGCCGCCAAAGTGCCCAAGCGCACGGAGCTCATCGACCACATCGGTTTTTCCTGTGACTGCCACGTCGGCCTCAACTCCTCACTCATACCAGCTGGTGACCAGGCCAAGGAGTGGCAGTTCCTCGTTCCGTTCAGGTCATCCGTGGAGATCCCAGTTGAGGTGATCTCCATTCCTATGGTGGCACTTCAACTGCCATTCGTGCCATTCGAATAGACGACACAGCCTAACCAGCACTGAACCTAGGAATCCTCATGTCGTCCACGTTTGTTCAGATACGCCCGGAGGAGAGGCGCCTCGCAAGCAAATGGTCTTATAGCTCATGGGTTTCGAGGAGCACCCGTGGGTGATGGTCCGCCACGCCAATGACCATGTGCATGTGGTGGTGTGCCGGGTCAGTGACGAGGGCAAGGTGTAGCACGGCCGCAACGACCGCCGTGCGGCCCAGAGCGCGTGCACCCGGCTGGAGTTGGAGCACGGTTTGCAGACGGCGCCGCGGCGCCGTGAGGCGGGGCGGGTTAAACGCTCGGTGGTCGCGGTGCGTCAGCTGCAGGAGCAACAGGCCAAGGTGGTAGCGGCCCGCCGCACGGAGTGGGAGCAGATCCGCAAGGTCGTGGAGCTGGACACCCCAGCACCTCGGAGGCAATCCCCGAAGCCCGAGCAGCAATAGCGGGTGGTCCCGGCCCATCCCCTGGAACAGGTGCAGCACCTTCCTCGTCCCGGCTCCGACCGAGAGGACCGCGGGCGAGGCCTGTAGCTGGTCTTAGGCCGCGAAGATGCGGGAGAAGAACCCGCGGCGCGGCTCGGGCGGTGCCACAGGGGCTGCGGGTTCCGGTGACGTTTCCGGCTCTGCCGTCGGGGTGGGACGAACAGGTTCTGGAGTAGCAGGAGCCTGCGTGATGTGGGAGCTCTACCCGGTGAGCATGCGCAGCGCCATGCGCTCGGTTTCGTTGGCGATTTGGAGGGCGTCGAGAGCTCGCCGGCGTTCTTCGGCTCGTGCTTCAGCAACTTCGGCGCACCGGCGCCATTCCTGGACCTCGGTTTCCAGCTCGCGGACGCGCTCGAGCAGCCGACCGGTGCTCTCCGATGCCTCAGGGGTTTGAGCGGAAGGTGCCAAGGGACTGGTCTGGGGGCGGTATGGAAACCTTCGCCGTGGATGAGGCCTACAGCGATGAGTGCGGTCATGGGCATCTGCCACCCGGCGGAGGTGATGGTGGCCCCCGCTTCCTCCAGCTCGACGCGCCGTCAACGGAGGGTGCTGTGGAACCCCTGGCACCGGGTTCACGGCCAGCTGTTTTCCTGACCGGCCATAGGAGAGAACGAAAAGGCGCCCTCAGCTTGGGGCGCGTCCTGGCGGTAGTGAGGCCCTGGCAAATTGCCAGGGCCTCACTACCGGGTGAGCAAGATCAGGAGGCGATCATGCCGTGGGGGTCGATAATGTACTTCTCCTGCGAGCTGTTGTCGAAGTCCGCGTAGGCCTGAGGAGCCTCGTCAAGGCTGATGACCTTGGTCTGCAGCATGTCCGACAGGTACGGCATGCGGTCCCACAGGATCGCCTGCATCAACTCGTAGTTGTAATGCATGATCGGCGCCTGGCCAGCGGTGATCTTCGGGGACTTGATCCAGGCGTTGCCGAATTCAATCGGGTAGATGCCGTTCTGCTCGTCCTTGGAATCCGCCAGGGGGTCAGGCCCATAGATGCCGATGATGCCGGTGGCGCCTCCCGCGCGGGTAACGTCGATCACCTGGTTGATCGCATAGGCCGGATCCTCTTTGTCCGCGTCCTTGCCGATGCCGTGAGCTTCGGTGCCGACGTAGTCCACGGCGCAGTCGACCATCGGCTCGCCAAGGATCTTTTCGATCTGGTCCTGCAGCGGGACATCCTCGTTGAGGTCAATGGTTTCGCAACCGTTGCGCTTCATCAGGGCCAAGCGATCCTTGTCATGGTCGCCGACGATGATGCAGGACGCCCCCAGCAGGCGCGCAGCTGCGGCGCCGCAACGGCCCACGGGGCCGGCCCCCGCGATGTAGACAGTGGACCCGGGCTTGGCGCCAGCCTCCATGAGGCCGTGGAAGGCAGTCGGGAGGATGTCAGAGAGAAGCGCCAGATCGCGGATCTTCTCCATGGCCTGGTCACGGTCCGGGAACTTCAGCAGCTGGAAGTCCGCATAGGGAACAAAAAGATACTCGGCCTGTCCGCCGTCCCAGCCGCCCAGGTTGAAGCCGTAGGCAGCGGAATCGGCGTCCGGGTTGCAGGTCTGACAGACCTCGGTACGACCGTTGCGGCAGTTGCGGCAGCGGCCGCAAGCCACGTTGAAGGGAACCGAGACCAGGTCGCCTTCCTTCAGGAACTCGACGTCAGAGCCGATTTCCACGACTTCCCCGGTCATCTCATGCCCCATGACCATGCCTTCCGGGGCGGGGAAGGACCCGCGGTAGATGTGGAGGTCACTACCGCAGATGTTGGAAGCCACGATCTTCAGGACAACACCGTGGGGTGCCTTCTTGCCGTTGGGCATCTGGAGCTTCGGAAAGTCCAGATCCTCAACCTGCATGTTCTTGACGCCGCGGAAGACGACGGAACGGTTGCCTGCCATGTTCTTCACTCCTTCTTGAGTTCTCACACCGGGGCCCGGGGAGACTCGGTCCAGCCCCAGCCTTGAGGCTTCTCTCAGTAAACCATAGGCCTCGCACAACCTAAATCGGCCCCCAGGGGCGTCGTAGGGAGGGAGGCGTCCTGGACGAATCCACGTTCTGGGGGGTGGGCTTGCCCCGGCTCGTAACGGTCGTGCAAAACCACAAGGTACCGATGGGATCTCACAACCCGTGGGTTTCGAGATGATCGGCGGTTTGGCGTTGAGGGCACCTTCACCGGGCAGTTTGTGAGCGGGGCTTACGGGGGAATCAGTGAGGGACTGGATGCTGGCTTTCGCCAGGAGCTAACGACAGTGGCAAGCTGACCCTTTCGGGGGCCGACGGGCAGACCATCCCCAAGTGTGCTCCACCCTCCCCGGCCCGTAGCCTGACGGGGTGACGCCAGCTTCCCCACCACCGGCCATGGACCGCCTGCGGATCACCCGAGCGCGCATCGCGGTGTCCCTGCTGTTCCTCACCAACGGCGCGATCTTCTCCAACCTGTTGCCCCGCTTGCCCGAGATCAAGGACATGTACGACCTGTCCAACGCCCTGTACGGGTTCGCGCTAATCGCGTTCCCCATCGGAGGTGTGGTGGCGGGCCCCCTGCCAGCCCCCATCCTGCGGAGGTTCGGAACGGCGCGCGTCGCCGTGGTGGGTTCGATCCTGCTCGCCACCGCAGTGTTCGTGGCCGGATCCGTTCCCCTCGTGGCCGTGTTCTGGATCGGATTGTTCGTCGCGGGCATGCTGGACGCCCTCGTGGACACAGCGCAGAACGCGCAAGGACTGCGAGTACAACGCCTCGCCGGAACCTCCATCATCAACTCCATGCACGCCCTGTGGAGCGTGGGTGCCGTGATCGGCGGCCTCATGGGCACAGCCGCCGCAGCCATGAACCTACCCCTGCCCTGGCACTTCCTGATCAGCGGTGTCATCTTCGCGGCCGTGGCGGCCTTCGCCATGCGCTGGGCCGTCCCCGACGACCACGCGGAACACGCCGCCACCCAGGCCGAGAACGCCCCCCTGGACACCGCCGGGATGCCCAAGCTCCCGCGTAGCGCGGGAGTGGCCGCGCTCGCGCTGCTGCCGATCGCCGTCGTCGCCATGTCCGGGGTGCTCGTGGAAGACGTGGGCTCCAACTGGTCCGCCGTCTACCTGCGGGACGCCCTGGGCGCACCCGTGGGCATGGTGGGGCTCGGCTACGTCAGCCTGGTGGGCGCGCAGTTCGTGGGTCGCCTTTTGGGGGACAGGCTGATCGACGCGTTGGGCGCCGTGCTGGTCACGCGCATCGGGGGCGTACTGATCTTCGTGGGCCTGGGCGCCGTGGCGCTCGCGCCGACACCGTGGGTGGCCCTGGCTGGGTTCGCCCTCGCGGGCTTTGGCTGCGCGACCATGGTCCCCAACGCCTATGCCGCCGCGGACCGCGCCCCCGGCCTGAGACCCGGCACGGGCCTCACCCTGGTGAGCTGGTGCATGCGCATCGTGTTCGTGCTCTCGCCCCCGCTGATCGGCCTCTTCGCCGATGCCGCCGGGTTGCGGACCGCGCTGTTCGTCTTCCCGCTCATGGGCCTGTTCGCGTTCCTCTTCGCGGGCGCCCTGCGGGTGCGTGCCCGGCGTTGAAACCTCCCAGTCGGCGAAAGGTCAGTACCCGTACGATCGGAGCATGACTTCCACCGCGGGACGCACCCGCCCCGACCAAGTCCTCTCCTTCCTGCGCTCGGGCTACCTCTTCGCCTCGCGCGTACGACGTCGCACGGGCGTCTCCCCGGAGTCCGGCGCCCCGGTGAGCATGAACCTGCTGGGCAAGCGCTCGGTCCTGGTGCGCGGGGAAGAAGGGGTGGACCTCTTCTACGACACCTCCCGCATGAAGCGCCACGGTGCCATGCCCCTGTTCATCCGCGGCCCGCTCTTCGGATCGGGTGCCGTCCACGCCCTGGACGGGGACGCCCACGCCGCACGTAAGAACCAGATGGCGGACATGGCCTACGAGGACGAGCGGGTGGCCCAGTACAAGCCGTTCGTGGCCGAGGAACTCGAGATGCTCATCCGTGAATGGACCTCCCCCGGCAACGTCTACGACGGCACGGCCTTGGCCTTCGGCCGTGCGTCCTTCCGGTGGGCCGGGATCCCGTGGAGCCGCCAGGAGATGGACCGGCAGGCCCGCCGCATGAGCCGTCTGCTGGACACCTTTGGGCGCCCCGCCACGCACCCGATCTCATGGTTCGAGCGCTTCCGCCTGGATCGCACGTTCACGCAGCTGATCCACGGGGTGCGTTCGGGCACCGTGGCCGCCGACCCGGATTCGGTGCTCGCCCACATGGCGCGTCTCGTGGACGAGAACGGTGGCCCCGTGGACGAGAAGACCGCCGCGGTGGAGTTGCAGAACCTCACCCGCCCCAACGTGGCGGTGGCTCGCTTCGCGGCCTTCGCCGGGGCAGCACTCGTGGAGCACCCGGAATGGGCCGCCCGTATCCACGAGGCGTCCCAGGCACGGGGTGGTTCTCTGCTCGACATCCCGGAGGCCGTGGCCTTCGCCCAGGAGGTCCGCCGCGTCTACCCGTTCGTCCCGATGCTCCCCGCCGAGGCCACCGCGGACACTGAGATCAAGGGCTGCCCCATCCACAAGGGTCAGCGCGTGCTGATCGACATCCTGGGCACCAACAACGATCCCGCCTCGTGGGAGCGCGCCGGCACCTTCGACCCCGAACGCTTCATGGGGGTCGACGACGCGGAGGCCATCCGCACGTTCATCCCCCAGGGCGGTGCCGAGGTCCGTACGGGCCACCGCTGCCCCGGTGAGAAGATCGCGGTGACATCCCTGTCCGCGGCCGTGGTGGCACTGGCCCGCCCGAACGTGGAACTGGGCACCGACCCGGACGACCTCACGTTCTCGTGGACCCACATGCTGACCCGCCCCGCTACGGGCATGCGGGTGCGTGCCGCCCACTGATCCACCCGAGCGAACCGAAGGGCCACCCCGCGTGCGAGCGGGGTGGCCCTTCGGGTAAGCACCTCTATGTCCGGAACACCAGGGTGTCGCCCACCGCTGTGGGCGGGATCACCGGTCCACGGGTACGCACCGCCGTTACGGGCAGGAGGGGGAACCCCGATCCTCACCCGTCCTTGGCAGAGGGAGCCGGGGGCTGGTACGGCGGGGCATCGGCCACCAGCTTCTGCAGCGTGGTCAGCTCGTCCGTGGCCGCCGCGGTGAGTTTCTTGTCCGCCGGTTTCGCCGAGGCCGCCGCCACCGCGTGCTGGGTCTTATTCAGCTGCGCGGTGAACGACGGATCCGCGGCGGCCAGCTTGGAACCCGTGAGCCGCTGGGACAGCAAGGTCAACTCGGTGTTCAGTGGCGTGGCGGGTCCGAACTGCTGAGCCGGGGTCAGCACCAACTGCGTGGCCAGCAGGTGCTGCGTGCGCTGCTGCACCTGCTCCAGCGTGGTCAGCTGATCCACGCGCGCGGTGTAGGGATCCACACCGGGCACGTTTGGCTGAGGGTTGGGATCCCTGCCCGGCTCGGTGTGCCCCGGTGACTTGGGGCGCCCGGACGTCGACGGATTCGGGGTGGGCAGGGTATTCCCCGGATCACTCGGGGTGCCCGTGGGGCCACCGGACTTCGACGGGATCGGCGTAGCACTCCGAGTCGGGGAGCCGCTCGGGTCGAGCTTCTGCGTGCCCGGATCGCTCGGCTTACCCGCGAAACCACCGGACTTCGACGGGATCGGCGTAGCACTCCGAGTCGGGGAGCCGCTCGGGTCGAGCTTCTGCTTGCCCGGATCGCTCGACTTACCCGCGGAACCACCGGACTTCGACGGGATCGGCGTGGAAGTCTTGTCCCCCGACTTCTTGGCGCCGGAGTCGTGTCCTCCCGGTGTCGCCCGGCCCGGGGTCTGCTCGGACCTGCCCGGCGTGGATGCTCCGGACGGGGTCGTGTTCGGGCGCGGCGTCGTCGTCGACCCTGGCTCGTGAGCGGGCCCCCTCTTGGCAGGGGCCTTCGTGGCCGGCGCAGCCTGGGGCGCGGACTTCTTGGCGTCGTTCCCGGCCTTCTCGCCGGACGCCTGCTTCGCGGCGGCCGGTTTTCCGGAGTTCGACGACGCCGCTGCCGGCTGCGGGGTCTTCCGGCCGAGTGCCATCACGCGTTCGTGATCTGCGTCGGGAACGTCGGCCGGTGCGGGACCGGAATCGGTACCGGGTTCCGCGTGCGGATCCACGGGAGGCTGCATCGCGGCCTGGTCCTCCGCGGAATACGGCGCGCGCGACGCGGGGATGACACCCTTGCCGGTCTCCCAGTCGAAGGACTCCGGATCCGCGACCTTGCCGTGAACCCAGATCTCGAAGTGCAGGTGGGGGCCGGTGACACGCAGACCCGTCTGCCCCACGGTGCCCAGTCGTTCGGAGGCGCGCAGGGTGTCCCCCGCGCGCACCATGACGTCCTTGAGGTGGTTGTACGTGGTCTTGATGCCGTCCGCGTGCGTGACCTCCACCCGGTTGCCACCCCACACGTCCCAGAAAACCGCTGTGACGGTGCCGTCCAGGGCGGCTACCACGGGTGTGCCCTCCGGTACGGAGATGTCCGTGCCGTTGTGGAAGTCCTTCTGCTTGGTGTCCGGGGCGATCCGCCATCCGAAGCGGCCACCGTCCAGCACGACCACCGGTTGGGCCGGGGCGATGATGGTGTTGACGGGCAGCTCACCCTCGAAGGTCGCCGGAGCGCGCGTGCTCGGTGCCACGGGGGACGTGTCCCCCGCGCCGCTCCCGGAGCCGCTCGAGCCCGAACCGCTTCCGGATCCGGCAGCGCCCGCGCCTCCGGTTCCGGAGGCGCGGGGACCGGAACCCCCGGGAGCGATCTCCACCGCATTGCGGACGAACGTGCCCGGGGCGGTCACCGGAACGTCGTGGGACGCGGCGATCGCCGCCTGGTCCGGCACCACGGCGAACAGGGAGGCCTGAGCCGGCCGCGCGGCGTCGTCGTCGGGAGCGGGAACGCCCGAGCGCTGGGGGCCTTGCGCGTCGTGAGCCATGGCGGGCTGCCAGGGGGCGGTTTCGGTGCCATTGCTGAGCGCAACGCTCACGGCCACGAGCATGGAGAAGGACGTGAAGGCAGTTAGCGCCATGGACGGCTTCCTGGCCGCCGCGGCGCGTGAGCGTGAACGAGTCATGAGGCGATCGTGTCTCCCGGGATGGACTTCGGCACCGTTAGCCCGCGGCCCGATAGTCAGTACAGCCAGTGTAGGTGAACCGGTGGTGTCCATGTAGTTGCATGAAGACTAAGATCCCCGCGTGTTCAGTACTTCCCGGACCAGCCGTGCTCGACCAGCCCGCGGACGTAGGCGGCCTGCCCCACGTGCTGGGCGGCGTCGTCGATCGCGGACACGATCCGCACACCCCGTGTGACGGGCGGATCCCAGGAATCGTCGATGACCTCGTCCAGCTCGGCCTCCGAGAGTGAACGGACGTACTCGGCCGTGGTATTCGTGACGGCTTCGAGGTAGCCCAGCAGCAACTCGGGATCGTCCACGCGCACGCTCGCCACGGCCTGCGGATCGTCCCCGAATCCGAAGTCCTCACACGGGCGGTCCAGCCCGAACCTCTCGCACCACCCGCCGGAACGCCACACCTGCTCCGCTCCGCGCAGCTCCGCGACCTGGGCGTCCTGCTGCCGCGCCGCATGCCACACGAGCCAGGACATGGAGTTCAGTTCACCGCGGGGCATCTCGTTGAGGGTGTCCGCGGAAGCCCCCTCCACGGCGGCCCGCGCCGCCTCCAGGGGCCGCTGCGCGGCGTCAGTGATCAGTTCCAGTGCGCTCATGCCCGCGCCTCACTTCCTCGTGCCGACGATCCACGTCGCCCGCCCGGTCCGGTTACTTCCGATCCGACGACGCCGCTCCCTGTCACTCTACGGGCGCCCCGCCGGATCCGGGAGGGGTTCGCCGAGCAACAGGACGGTCCAGACAAGGGTCAGGAGCGGTTGCATCAGCTGCAGTTGACTCGCCCTGGCGATGCCCATCAGCGCCATGCCGCGATACCAAACCACGAATCCCAGGAACTGGGAGGCCGCCGCGATGTACAGCACCCCCGCGACACCGCGCGCGGAGAGGTGGACGGGTTCCATGGGCACAGCAACGATCGTCACGACCAGGTTCGCGGGAGCGACCAGAAGCACACCCCATGCGATCAGCTGCCAGCCGGGGATGCGGGAGGACAATCTCCCGCCCTCCGCGTAGCCCGCGGCACACACCACGAGGGCGGCCACGAGATAGAGATCCCCGATGCCGGGTGCCCCATTGCTCTGCAACAGGGCGAATCCCACGACCCCCGCCCCTCACGTGGCGGCCGCACACCAGAACGCCCACGAGGGCCGATTCCCGGTGCGCAGCGTGGAGATGACGGCGGTAGCCATGGGTAGGGCACCGATGACCACCGCGGAGTGCGAAGCGGACGTGGTCTGCAGCGCCAAAGTGGTCAGCAAGGGGAAGCGCAGGGCGCAGCCGAGTGCCACCACGGTGATCCCCACCCATTCGTGACGGGCGGGCATGGGCGGGCGGGCCCACAGGAGGGCGGTCCCGGCCAGTGCCGCTGCGATGGTGCCTCCTAGTCCGGTGGCCGTCCAGGGTTCGAACCGGCCCAGGGCGAAGACCGTGCCCGGGAAGCTCAGGGAGAAGGCGACGACGCCCAGGGACGCGAGGAGGGGGCCACTGCCCCATACGCCGTCGACCCGTCCCGGGCCCCGAATTGATACTGCTGTGGGAACAGTAGCGCTATGACAAGCTTTCATGATCGAAGTAGCAGTTCCGAGGACATCGCCCGGGAACTGACGCGGGACATCACATCACGTGCCACGAGAACGCGGCTACCGTCCCACCGGGCTCTCGTGACCCGCTTCGGCGCGAGCGCCTCCACCGTGTCCCGGGCACGCGCGCTACTCGCACAGCGCGGCCTGGTGGTCTCCCGCCCCGGGGCGGGGCTGGGGCGGGAGGACGTGTTGGTCGCGGGTCGGCGGACAGGCCGCCCTGTCCACCGCGATGCGGGCAGTGGCCGGTCCCTGGCACGATTGCAGACGGCGCTCACGCAGCGCAGGCGGCTGGCGGTCCGCACGGTCGTCGAGACCCTGGGAGCAGACGTCCTCCCCGATCACCCCCGCGGGGGTTATCACCTGTGGCTGCGCCTTCCCCGGGGCACCGACGAGAGCGAGTTCCTCTCGGCAGCCCTCGCGGGCGGCACCGCGCTGGCCCCCGGCACCTACTTCCACGCCGACCAGCCCGACGTCCCGCGCGTTCGCCTGAGCTACGCAGCAGCGCCCACGACAGCGGACCTGGTCACGGGCGTCCATTGACTCGAAGGACTCGTGCGAGGAGGACCGCTACAGCACCGCGGTTCGGTCAGTGGGTGCGGGGCATGCGACGGTCCGCGCGGAGCACGCGCACCAGGACCACGGCCACGGCCAGCACCATGAGACCGCCCACGAGCGAGCTCCACTGCATGCCGGAGGAGAAGGCGGCCGTGGCGGCGTCGACGATCGAAGCCTGCAACGGCGACTGAGCGGCCACGTCCAGGGCGCCACCCAGCGTCTCGTGCGCGGCCTGCGCGCTCGCGGGATCCAGGGTCGCGGGCAGGTTCAAGTGGGCCTGGTAGAACGCGGTGGCCACACCGCCCAGCACGGCGGTGCCGAGCACGGCGCCCACCTCGTACCCGGTTTCGGACACGGCCGACGCCGCTCCGGCCTTGCGTTCCGGCACGGACGAGACCACGAGGTCGGTGGACAGTGTGGTCGCGATACCCACACCCGCGCTCATCACGGTGAACCCGCCCAGGACCGGCAGCGCCGAGGCCTGTTGATCGGTGAAGAACACCAGGAGGAAGCCCAGGACAACGAGCAACAGACCCAGCACCACGGCGTTGCGCAATCCGATCGTGTAGGCCAGCTTCGCGGCGGTGAGCCCGGCGACGATCGCCAGCAGCAGCCCGGGGACCATGAACAGACCGGAGGTCATGGGGTCCATGCCACTGACCAGCTGCAGGTGCTGGGTGAGGAAGAACAGGAACCCGAACATCGCCACGTTGGACACCACGTTCACGGACAACCCGCCCGAGAACCGGGGGCTGCGGAAGAAGCGCAGGTCCAGCATGGGGTAGTCCTTGACCACCTGGCGGCGCGCGAACAACAACCCGGACAGCGCACCCACCGCGATGAACAGCACACCGTGCAGAACGGAGCCACCCGTGGCCATGGTCTTGATGCCGTACACGATCGGGGCCATGGTCAGGATCGCGAGCACGATGGACGCGGGGTCCACCGGTCCCGGGTGGGGGTCACGGGACTCGGGCAGCAGCAACGGGGCCGTGATCAGGAACGCGATCAGCACCGGGACAGCCAGCAAGAATACCGAGCCCCACCAGAAGTGATTGAGCAGGAAGCCCCCGGCGATGGGACCCAGGGCGGCGCCGGCGCTGAACCCGGCCGTCCAGATCGCGATGGCAAGGCTGCGCTGGCGATCGTCCTGGAACACGGTGCGCAACAGGGACAGCGTGGTGGGCAAGAGCATGGAACCGAACACGGCGATCCCCACGCGGGCGGCCAACAGCCATTCGGCGCTCGGGGCGAAGGCCGCGCCCAGGGAGACCAGGCCGAAGCCCGAGGAACCGATGATGAGCATCTTCCGCCGCCCGATCCGGTCCCCCAGGCTCCCCATGGGGATCAGCAGGGCGGCCAGGACCAGGGGGTAGATGTCCACGATCCACAGCAGCTGCGCTGCGGTGGGACGCAGCCCTGCGGAGATCGCGGGCAGGGCGAAGCTCAGGGCGGTGTTGTTCACGGAGACCAGGAGCACCGGGAACATGAGGGCGCCCAGGGCGGCCCAGCCACGGGCATCGGCCTTGCGGTGTTGATCGACCATCACGGACACGTGGAACCTCCTGGGAGAAGAGCTGCGGATTCGGGGTGTGCGAGCCGTACACGGTTGTACCGAGCTCCTTCACAGGAGCCTCTCGCCAAGTCTTTACCGTCTAGACGGTACAGTTAACATGGTTAGACTGGCAATGATTCCCCCCCCCCCCCCGTGAGGTTCACTACACCCATGCCCCGCAAACCCATGGCCCGCGAGAAACTACTCACCGCGTTCGAACACCTCGTGCTGTCGGAGGGCGAACGCGCCGCGACCCTGGACGCCGTCGCCGCCCGGGCGGGGGTGTCCAAGGGCGGGTTGCTCTACCACTTCCCCCACCGGCAAGCGCTCGTGGGCGCCGCCCTGGCCCGGTGCGAGGAGATGGCCCGCGAGGACCTGACCCGCCTCACGCAATCCCCCCGGGGTGCCGCACGGGAGTTCCTGGCCACGTCCCTCTACGAGGACAGCCCCCTGGACCGCAGCCTCATGGTGGCCTTCCGCATGGTGCAGTCCGGCGAGCCCGGCGCCCGCGAGACGTGCGAGCGCGTGACCCGGGAGTGGTACCGCGTGGTCCTCGAGGACGTGGGAGACCCGATGATCGCCACGGCCGTGCAGTGCATGGGGGACGGGCTCTACCAACGGGCGTCCATGGGTCTGCTGCCGGAGGACCCGGAGGAGAAGCAGCAGATCCTGCAGCACCTGCTGGACACCGCGGATCGGTTGACGCGGGACGCGTGACGAAGCCCCGGCCGAGCACCTCGCGGTACTCAGCCGGGGCTTTGTGGCGGGACCGTTCAGGGCACCGCCGTGGGGGAGCGAACGGGTCAGTCGACCCGCGCCAGCCCCTCCACCGGGTTGAGCTTCGTGGCCCGTCGCACCGGCAGCGCGGAGGCGATGACCGCCACCACCACCGCACCGGCCAGGATGAGCAGAAAACCACCCCACGGCACCACGGGCCGGACGGTCATCCCCTCCACGACCAGGGACATCACCCCCAGCATCCCGAAGAGCTAGCCCACCACGGTCACCGCAAGCAGGATCTCCAGGAGGTTCACGTAGCCGGCCTTCTCGAGCAAGGCTCCACCCAGCTCATCCGTGCCCACGTGCAGGATCTTCGCGACGGACTCCTCCAGCTTGGTGGCTTCCTGCACGTCGAGGCGCTGCGCGGCGTCGACCGTCGCGCTCACCCCGTACGGCAGCTCCCCGGACGTCTGGACGCCCAGGACGTCCGGGAGGGCCCGCGGCTCGGTGCTTTGCTGCTCGCTGAGGGGTCCGGCCGTCATGGCAACGGCGATGTCCACCGGACGCTCCCGGTCCAGCTGGTCCAGCAGGTTGACCCGGGCCACGTGTTGACCCGTGAGCACAGTGGCCACGAGCAGCACCCCGATCAGCAGGGCCGGGGCGCTCGTGCTCGTGCGCACCGGGTACCGGGCCGCGTTGGTCGCGGCCAGCCGTGAGGCGATCCCACCGGGCAGCACGCTGCCCGCACCGCGCACGAGCGCCGGGACGTATGCCCGCGACGTCATGACCACGCCCAGGAAAGACGCGAGTCCGCCCGCGATATCCAGCCCCGGGTTGTGGGTCAGCGCACCGAACACGAGGATCCCGGCACCGACCACGAGGATCACGGCGCCGGAGATCACGCGCAGCATCGGAATGCCGTCGGCGGAGCGGGAGCCGCGCAGACCGTCGAGTGCCGCCGCGCCGGGCCCAGGGAGGCCACAAGGGTCAGGAGCACGCCGGTGGCCAGTCCCGCGACCACGTCCCGCGGGGCCTGCCGTGTGCATCATGCGAGGGGATGAGCGGGCCACCGTGGGGCTCCCCTCAGGAGAACCACTCGGTGGGCGGGCCCGCGGTGAGCAGCACCGAGAACAGCGCCACCACGAACACCAGCAGGGCCAGGGCGGAGAGAACGGGCCACCGCAGGATGACCGCGAGCAGCCGCTCCGCGGGAGTGCGGGCGGGCTCAGGCAGCTCGCTCGGGACCCCGCCGGGGGTGGTGGAGGTGGCGCGGGCGTCGTCGTCCCCCGCAACCCGCCCGTCCGACGTGGTGCCGGCCCCGGTGCGCGCGTGACCCGTGGGGGCAACGCGCCACTCGTCCGCGAGCAGGCCCTTGCGCTCCACGTGCCGTTCGAACGGCACCGTGGCGAACGGAACCACGGAGAGCACGAGGCCCAGCACGCCCGTGGCGGCCGGCCAGCGCCGGTCCGTCCAGACCACCACGGTGGAGACGCAGTAGCTCAGGAACACGAACCCGTGGATCCCCCCGGCCAGGCGGACGGGGAGGTCACCGGCACCGAATCCGTACTTGGCGATCATGCCCAGGATCAGCATCGCCCACGTGACGGCCTCGGCGGTCGCGGCGATCCGGTACAGCTTCCGCGGGCTCATGCGGCGGAGTCCTGATCGGCCTTGGAGGTGGCGTCGCGGACCTCGCCCACAAGCTCCTCCAGCACGTCCTCGAGCGCCACGATGTACACGGACTCGTCCGTGGTGCGCGAGTCCCGGGCCACCTGGCCCAGCAGCGCGAAGTGCGCGCCGTTGGCCTGCATGGTGCGGGTGACCTTGCGCAGCTTGTCCTCCGGGGCCACGCGCGCGAAGCGGCGGATGATGGCCGCGGGGATCGGTTGCTCCCGAGCGGTCTCCGGCAACCCCAGCACGTCCTTCGTGTGGACGTAGCCCATGAGCCGCTCGTTCACGTCCCGCACGGGGAAGCGCGAGAAGCCCGTCTCCGCACACAACTGCTCGACCCCGGCCACGGTGATGTCGGACGGGACGGTGCGCATGCCCGCGAGGGGCAGGGCGACGTCGCCGGCCGTCTTGTTCTCGAAGTTCAGCGCACCCGTGAGCAATCGGATCTCGTCGGTGTCGAGCAGGCCCTCACGGCCGGACTCGGCCACGAAACCGCGGACGTCATCGGACGTAAAGGCCGAGGCGACCTCGTCCTTGGGCTCCACCTTGAACAGCCAGCGCACCAGGTGGTTGGCCGTCTCGTTCATGACCCAGATGGTGGGGCGGAAGACCACCACGAAGCCGTGCAGCACGGGGCCGAGCACCTGGGCCACGCGGCTGGGGACCGCGATGGCGATGTTCTTGGGCACCATCTCGCCCAGGACCATGTGCAGGAAGGTCACGATCAGCAGCGCGATCGCCAGGGCGATCGGGTGCAGCAGAGCGGACGGCACGCCCGCGGCCTCGAAGGGCACCTCAATAAGGTGTGCGATCGCGGGTTCACCCACGGCACCGATCAGCAGGGAGCACGCGGTGATCCCCAGCTGGGTGGCGGCCAGGGACACGGACACGTTCTCAATGCCCTTGAGGGCGTACTTCGCGGACTTGGATCCGTCCGAGGCGCGGGGTTCGAGCTGGTCGCGGCGGGCCGATACCATCGCGAACTCGCTGGCCACGAAGAAGGCGTTGCCCGCCAGAAGCAGGACCAGGACGATGATGGCGGTACTCGTGGTCATCGCTGCTGCTCCTCACGCGGGTCCTCCACGGACACGTCCTCGTCCCGGTGGAAACCGGCGGCGCCCACACGGTCGCCGTGCGAGACCCGGAATTCCTCCGCGGTCTTGGGGTCGCGGTTCTCACCGCCCAGCGGGTCCGGTCGCCCGGGTGGGCGCCAGGACGTGGACGACGTCGAACCGCCCCGTTCGTCCGGATTGCCGCCTTCGCGGTGCACCATGATGCGGTCCACGCGGTGCTGATCCATGCGCACCACGGCCAGGTGGATCTGCGCTTTGGTGGGCAGGTCGTCGTCGTCGCGGTGGATGTGGTCGATCGCTTCCAGGGTGAGCTTGTCGCCCACGCTGGGCAGCCGGTCCAGTTCCTCGGCGATGAGACCGCCCAGGGTGTCGGACTCCTCGCCCTCGGGCATGTCCACGCGCAGCACGTCGCCCAGTTCGTCCGGGCGCAGCAGTCCGGAGACCACCAGGCCACCGTCGCGGGCGCGGCGGAAGCGCTGCACCCGGGTGTCCTGCTCGTCGTCGATCTCCCCCACGATCTCCTCGATGAGATCTTCCAAGGTCACGATGCCCGCGGTGCCGCCGTACTCGTCCACGACCACGGCCAGTTGCAGACCCTTGTTGCGCAGTTGACGCATGAGCGGGTCCAGGGTCATGGATTCGGAGACCACGTCCGCGGGGACGCACACGTCCGCGACGCGTAGCACCGCGCGTTCCTCGAACGGAACCGCGAGCGCGTGGGTGTAGTGCACCACGCCCACGATGTCGTCCACCGATTCCCCTGTGACGGGGAACCGGGAGTGACCGGACTCGGACGCGGTGAGCAGCATGTGCTCCACGGTGTCGTCCGCGTCCAGGAAAATGACCCGGGGGCGGGGACGCATCACGTCCGCGGCCGTGCGGTCACCGAACTCGATGGACCGGGCCACGAGTTCCGCGGTGCCCGCGTCCAGCGTGCCCTCACGCCCGGAGCGGCTCACCACGGACGCGAGTTCCTCCGCGGTGCGCGCGTTGGCCACTTCCTCCGTGGGCGTGAAACCGAGCATGCGCAGCACCGCGTTCGCGGAGCTGTTGAGCATGGTCACGAGCCAGCCGAAGACCACCATAAAGATCTTCTGCGGCAGCACGACCACGTGGGTGACCCGTAGGGGGTCCGCGATGGCCCAGTTCTTGGGGACGAGTTCACCGAACACCATCTGCGTGAAGGTCGCGACGATGAATGCGGCGGTGGTCGCGATACCCACCGCAGCGGCGTCGGGCACGCCGGTCCACCCGAGACCCTCGCTGAACAGGGTGCCCAGACTGGGACCGGTGAGGAAGCCTGCCAGGAGGCTCGTGACGGTGATGCCCAATTGGGCACCGGAAAGGTTGGTGGAGGTCTTCTTGAGGCTCTGCTCGATGGTCTTGGCGCGCTTGTCGCCTTCGGCCTCCGCGCGTTGGACCGCTTGGCGGTCCACGGTGAGGAACGAGAACTCGACCGCCACGAACAGGGCGTTGGCGAGGACCAGCAGGAGGAAGACGAGGAGGAGCAGCCAGGCAGTCAGCACCAGCTCACCTCAATGCACACCGCATCGGCGCGGGAAGGGAACGGGGAACCGAACGAGCGGATGTCAGGGGAGCAGCGGCGCTGCCCGGGACTGTCCGACTCCTTGTCATCGGCCGAGGGGAGCGCACCGAAGTACGCTGCGGGCCGGTTGTGTTGAGATGTCACGGGAAAAGGATACCGAATCCGCTCCCGGGGAGGAGAGGGACACCGCCCGACCGGTGGAGCTCTGCCCCCGCGGTGTTCCGCGTTCACACCTGAGCGGCGGGCTCAGCCTCAGCGGGTGCGCCCCAGGATGTGCTCGGCGCAGCTGCGCAGGTCCTCGTTGCGGAACCGGTACCCGCTGGCCAGGAGCTTGCCGACGTCCACCCGGTGGCTCGCCGCCACGAGTTCCTCGGTGGCCTGCGCCCCCAGAACGGCCTTGGGACCGGCCAGGGGTGTGGGGACCACCGCGGGGCGGTGCAACACACCGGCCACGGTCTTGGCGAACTCCTTTTGCCGCACGGGTTCGGGGGCGGCCACGTTGAACGGGCCCTCGGCGTCGTCGCTCAGCGCAAGGTGGGCCACGGCGCCGGCCATGTCGTCCAGGCCGATCCAGCTCTGCCACTGCTTCCCACCGCCCATGGGCCCGGACAGACCGGCCTCCATGAGGGGCAGTTGCGGTTTCAGCAGGCCACCCGTGGGTGAGAGCACCAGACCGGTGCGGACGTTGACCACGCGCATGCCGTACACGGCGGCCCCGTGCGCGGCACGTTCCCACTCCCGGCACACCTCCGCGAGGAAACCGTCCCCGGACGCGGAGTCCTCCGTGAGGATCTCGTCCCCCCGCCCGGTGCCGTAGTAACCGATCGCGGAGGCGACCACCAGCGCGCGCGGGCGCTTCTCGGCCGACACCTGGCCCAGCGCTCGCACGAGCAGGTTGGTGCTGTCCACGCGCGAGCGCATGATCTCGTGCTTCTTCGCGGGCGTGAAACGGGTAGCGATACTTTCGCCGCCCAGGTGGACGACGACGTCGACCCTCTCCAGATCGTGCGGGTTCAGCACCCCTTCGTCCGGGTCCCAGCCGATGACACCCTCACCGGTGGCGCCGCCGCGCTTGAGGCGGAGCACCCTGTGCCCGCCCGTTTCGAGTAGCGCGCACACCTGGGTGCCCACGAGCCCGGAGGAACCGGCCACCGCGATGGTGAGCCGGGGCCCGTCGTGCTGGTCGTGGAAGTCCAGGTCGGCACGCAGTTGGCGTTCCCGGTAGGCGAAGATCCGCTCGAGCTGCGGCGTCATCACGCGCTCACCCAGGTCGTTGAGCTTGCCCGCCCACTCCGGCAGTGGGCGCACCGTGACCTGGTCCCGGACCAGGGTCCCGCCGTTCTCCGTCTCCTCGAAGACGTGCCGGTGCTCCCACTCCCCCAACGGCCCGCTGACCATGCGATCCGTGAAGTACCGCGGCGGATCCCACTCACCGTGTTCGGCTGTCCAGGGCAGGTGCACCATGCCGAACGTCCCGGGCACGGAGATCCCCAGCTTGGCTTCCGAGCCCGGTTCGATCCCGTCCGACGGCGCTTGGCGCACCTGGTCGGGGCCCCCACCGAACGGCGGGGTCAGGCGGGGCAGGGCTCCGGGGCGCTCGTGCCACGCGAAGACCCGCTCCCGGGGTTGGGACAACCGTGTCTCATGGATGTACTGGTGTGTCATGGCAGTGCTGTCCGTTCGTCGAGGGGCCCGAGATGCGGGAGATCAGCCGTTCTGGGGAACCTGGTCCACGAGCTCGTCGTCCTCCGGTTCGTCCGCGGGGGTGACGCGACGGACCTGATCGGAGGTCACCGTCCGTTCCCGCTGATAGGGCTCGAGCGTGACGGGGCGGCCGGTCTCGAGCGATTCGAGGACGGCCTCGTTCACTCGCACGTCCAGCATGCCCTCTTCGCCGTCCGGTTCCGGGGCCTCGCCCCGGCGCAGGCAGTCCACGAAGTACTGGGTCTGGCCACCGAACTGTTCCACGGGGTCGTGGGCGAAGCTCTCGGAGGAGCCCTCCTGGGTGAGCGTGTACTCGATGCCCACGCCCGGACCGAAACCGAAGCACGGCTGCGCGCTGATCTCGCCCTTGGTCCCGGCCACGGTGAACTGCTCGGCGGACTCGGAGGCGTAGCTGATGGTGAACTGCGCCACCCGTTCACCCGGGAAGGTGAGGGTCACGGCCACGGTGTCGTCGAAGTTGAACTCGCGGCCCGAGGTGCGGACTCCCTTGGCGTAGACCTCCACGGGTTCGTCGTGGAAGAGGTTGCGGACCATGTTCTGCGGGTAGGTGCCCATGTCGGGGATGGGCCCACCCCAGAAGCCCGAGTGACCGCGGTGGTTCTCCTCCGTGATGTCCTGGGAGAAGGTCGCGGTGAAGAACCGCGGGTCACCGATGACCTGCTGGTCACGGACCTTCTCGATCATCTCCACGGTCGCGGGTTCCTGGTGCAGGCGGTAGGCGACCATGAGGGTGGCCCCGCCCTGCTTCGCGGCATCGGTGATGGCCTGGCAGTCCTCCACGGAGGTGGCCATGGGCTTCTCGAGCAGGGTGTGGATCCCGGCCTTCAGCGCGGGTTCCGCGAACTCGCGGTGGCGGAAGACGGGAGTGGCCACGTACACGGCGTCGATGTCACCGGACTCCAGCAGCGCGGGGTACTCCTCGTAGGAGTAGGTGGCCACGCCGAATTCCTGACCCAGCGCCTCCGCCTTCTCCGGGCTGGAGGTCACCAGGGCCGCGAGCTCCGCGTCCTCGATCCGGGAGAGCCCGGGGATGAATGCCTGCTGGGAAATCTGTCCCACGCCCACGACGGCGAAGCGGACGGGGTGGTTGTTCTGAGTGGCATCAGCCATGATTCTGACCTCCGGACTGCTCGAGTATGACGGTCCACGCCCACAAGTCAGGGGCTTATGACGTGCTACTGCCCACTGTAGGCACGGGCCGCGAGCCCTGTCAGCGCTCGTTCACCCACCGCGCACAGCTTCCCGGGTCTCAGAGTTCGCGCGCGTTGCGCAGCACCGGGATGGCCTTGCGCGTCCGCTCCACGAGCTCCGGGTCCAGGTCCACGACCGTGTAGTCCGGGGCGTCTCCCAGCCGCGCCACCACGGAACCGTCCGGCGCGGCCACCAGGCTGTGCCCCACACCGCGCGGCGCCTTGTCCGGGTTCTCCTCCCCCACCGACTCGGGGTTCGCCTGTCCCACGGCCACCACGTACGACGTCGTGTCCAGGGCTCGCGCGCGTGCCAGCAGTTCCCACTGCGCGACCTTGCCCGGCCCGTCGCCCCAGGACGCCCCGAGAACGGTGACCACGGCGCCGTCGTGCGCCAAACGCGTGAACAGACGCGGGAAGCGGATGTCGTAGCACGTGGCGACCCCCACCGTGAGGCCGCCAGCGGAGAAGGTGACCGGTTCGTCGCCGGGGTCCACTGTGTCCGACTCCAGGAAGCCGAAGGCGTCGTACAAGTGGATCTTGGCGTAGCCGCGCACGGTGCCGTCCGGGAGGGCGATCACCGCGGTGTTGCGCACGCGATCACCGTCGCCGGGGGTGAACATGCCGGCGACGATCGCGACCGAATGCTCACGCGCGAGCTCGGAGACCGCCGTGGCCCATGGGCCATCGAGAGGTTCGGCGACGTCCTTGAGGCTGCGACCGAACGCAAACATCGTGGCCTCGGGCAGCACGAGGAGATCCGCGCGGTCCTCCCCTGCGCGGCGCGCGAGCTCGCGGACGCGCTCGAGGTTGTGTTGCGAGTCGTGGGTGCTAAGCAACTGGCCGAGTGCGATACGCATATCAGTCACGGTAGCCGGGCGGCGCAGGGGTCCGGAAGCGCTGCCGGGGCGCAGGGGCCGTCTCCGCGCGGATGTCGACGGCGCGTCTCACGCGGAACCACCCGGCCACCCGCGGGTGCGGGGCGGCCCCGGGACCTATGCGTTCTTGGCGATCTTGACCGCGCTCATGATCATGGGGATCTGCAGCGGGAGGCGGCCGAGGGAGATCGCCTGCTTCGCGGCGGACGCGTGGCGCCAGTCCCACGCCATCTTGAAGTTGCCGGGCCACACGCCCACGAACAGGGCGGCCGCGGCCACCCCGCCGGCCTTGCGTGTGGCGGGGATGAGCAGCAGCGCGGCGGTCCCGAGTTCCGCGAATCCTGAGCCGATGGACCACTGCCGGGCGGTGCCGGGCAGCTGTTCGGGGATCAGGTGGTCGAACGGTTCCGGTTTCACGAGGTGCAGGGTCCCCATCCCCGTGAGTGCCAATCCGGTGAACAGCGCGGCGCGGTGGGCCCTGCGGCGGGCGGTCATCAGTTTTTTGGTCATGCTCCACGGTACCCGGGAGTAGCCGGGGCCCTTGTCGGTGTGCCTTGGACCCGTTGTGCCACGCGAGCAACAGCAGGTGGGGGTAGTCCGCCGTGTGGTCCGACTGGTGGGTGATGAACACGGCCTTGATCGTGTCGATCCCGTGCTCCAACCCGGGAGGGGACTCCCCGGAGCGGCGGTAGGACGGGCCCCACCCCTCACCGCAGTCGATGAGGTACTGCGAACCGTGCATGGTGAGCAGCGTGGAGATGCCCACCCGGTCGGAGCCGCCCCGCGCGCAGCGTCTCGGTCAGCATGGCCGCGGGATCCTCGACCATCCCGTGCGAACGGTAGGCCACGTGGTTGTCGGGGCGCACGAGCACCATGCCGCCGTCCGCGACCACGGCGGAGGACTCATAGGACTGCCCGAGCTCCACGCCGTGCGCGTTGAACTCGTAGTTCTTCAGCTCCAGGGCGTCGCGCAGCGCCTGACGACGCCGCTCCCCCTCCTCCGAGGCCTCCTTGCGTGTGGCGATCTGCCGGTTCATGGACTCGGCGTCATCGCGCGGGTCCACACCGAGCGCATCCAGCACGGCGCCGAGCTGACCGAGCGACGTGTTGGCGCGCTTCACGATCTGCTCACCCACGGGAACGCGCTCGTCCTGGTAGGAGCCCAGCAGTTCGGGACCCGCGAAGCCCTTGAACACGTACGCGAGCTTCCACGCCAGGTTGTAGGCGTCCCCGATGGACGTGTTGGACCCCAGCCCGTTGCTCGGCGGGTGCCGGTGGGTCGCGTCACCCATGGCGAAGACCCTGCCCTCCATGTTGCGCGTGGCCCGCATCTCGTTGACGGTCCACAGCGAGAAGGACTCGACCTCGATGTCCAAGTTCGGGTCCCCGATCAGGTTGCGCACGATCTCCCGCGTGGACTCCTTGGCCAGCTCCGGGGGCGGCTGTTCGATGTCGTAGCCCCACGTGATGAGCCACTTGTTCCACGGACGCACCATGCGCACGAGACCCAGACCGATCCCACCCGATCGCGGCGCCGGGCTGGAGCGCCCAGTACAGGACGGACTCGCGGTTCTCGCAGTAGGGCGAGAGGTCCATGTCGCACACGATGTTCATGGACCCGGACTTGCCCATGAGGCCCTCCATGGGCAGCCCCAGCTGCTCGACCACGCGGGAACGACCGCCATCGGCACCCACCAGGTACTTGGCGTGGACCGTGTAGGACGCCCCGGTGAGCCGGTCGTGCACGAGGGCGTGCACGGCGCCGTCGTCCTGCTGCAGCGTGACGAACTCGGTCTTCCAGCGGTACTTGGCGCCGCGCGCCTGGGCGTTGCGCACCAGGATCGGCTCCAGGTGGGTCTGCGGGAGGTCGCAGTTCAGGGACGGCGACGCCGCCACATAGTCCGCGTGCCGGTCCGGGCGGTTGCCCCACGAGCGGACTCGGCCGAGTTCCTCGCCCGCGATGGTCGTGCAGATGACCGCCTCACCGATCTGCTCGTGCGGAGCTGCCTCCGCGAGGATCTGGTCCTCAATGCCCAGGTCACGCATGATCTCGACCGTGCGCTGATTGGTGATGTGGGCTCGGGGGTGTCCGCCGTGGTCGAGTACTTGCTGACCACCAGGACGTCCACCCCCAGCGAGGCCAGGAACAGGGCGGAGGACGATCCGGCGGCGCCGTGACGGCACGGCGCTCGCGGTGGAGGGGAAAGGGGTGGGCTCAGACGTCCTCGGGGGCGAGCACCACGTCGAATCGGGTGCTGGCCCAGCTCTCGTCCAGGCGGCGACCGTCCGGGGTGGGCTCGTTCGCGTCATGCGTCTCGAACGTCTTGATCAGGGAGTCCTTGACGCCGAACACCGAGTCGCCGGCCCCGAGTTGCGGATCCCCCTCCACGAAGATGTGGGTCACGAGCGTGCGCCGCCCCGGGGCCGAGACCATGAAGTGCAGGTGCGCGGCGCGGTACGGCGAGCGCCCGGTGCTCTGCAGCATCTTGCCCACGGGCCCGTCGTGCGGGATGGGGTACGGGGTGGGTGTGAGGCCCCAGAAGCGGAACGTCCCATCGTTGTCGGATTCGAGCCATGCGCGGCCGTAGACCCGGCCGTCGGTGTGCTGGACGTCGTACAGACCCTCGTCGTCCGCCTCCCACACCTCGATGCGCGCACCCGCCACGGGGTTGCCGTCCGTGTCCTTGACGGTTCCCTCGACCCAGCACGGCTGGCCCGGGGCACCCCCGGCGATGTCTTCGCCCTGGTCGATACGCGGGGCGTCCTGGGTGAAGAACGGGCCGAACACGGTGGCTTCCGTGGCGTCCTCGTAGGCCTGGTTGTTCACGGCGATGGTCTGCATGGAGATGCCCAGCACGTCCGAGAGCAGCACGACTTCCTGACGGGTGTCCGTGGTGATGTTCCCCGCGTCCGTGAGGAACTTGATCGCGGCGTTCCACTCGTCCTCGGTCAGCCGGGTCTCGCGCACGACGGCGTGGGCGTGGGTCACGACGCTGCGCAGCACCTCCGCGAGGCGCTGGTCGGGGGACTCGTCGAAGGACGCCAGGACCTGTTCGGTGAGTTGCGCTTCGCGCTGGCACTGCTCCTCACTCTCGGTGCTGTCGGACGCGTCACCGGTCGCGGCCGTGACCACCGAGGGGTTCTCCCCCTGCAGGGCCGCGCGCAACAGCACGGTGAGGTTCTCGGTCGTGGGCGTGACCGGGTTGGACTCCGGGATGGCCTGGAGCGAGCGCTCCACGGCCTCGGTAACGTCCTCCTCGGTGAAGCCGACGTCGGACAGCGCCCGGGGTGCGTCCAGGTCCTTCCGCAGTGCGGCCAGTGCGTCGTTGGCGGCCCGGGCCTCCCCACCGGCCACGGTGCCCTCGTACCCGAGCGCGGCGGCGAGACGGCCGGCGAGTTCCGGGACGGCCGGGGCGTTGAACGCCAGGACGTACGGCAGCACGGTCGCGTGGGTCTCGGCGTGGGGCAGGTTGAACGTCCCCCCGAGCACGTGCGCGATCTTGTGGTGGATCCCCGAGCCCGCGGACGCGAACGACAGCGCGGAGAGGTAGCAGCCGTAGAGCGCCTGCTCACGGGCGCGCATGTCCTCGGGGTCCTTGACGATCCCCCGCAGGGCGATCGCGAGTGCCCGCGCACCCTCGAGCGCATGCGCTTGGTTGATGGGATCGGCCTTGGGCGCCCACAGCGAGTCCACGCAGTGCGCGAGTCCGTTGAGCCCGGACGCGACCGACAGGCCCACGGGCAGGGAACGCGAGAGTTCGGCGTCGTAGATCACAGCCTCGGGCAGCACCTTGGGGTCCAGGCCGGTGGACTTGGTGCGGTCCTCCGTCATACCCCACATGCTCGTGGCCTCGGAGCCCGCGTAGGTCGTGGGCACGGCCAGGAGGGGCAGCCCAGACGTCAGTGCGATGGCCTTGCCCAGCCCCGTGGTGGAGCCGCCGCCCACGGTGACGAGCGCGTCCACGTCCGCCTCGCGTGCGGCGTCCCGCGCGCGCTCGGCAAGTTCCACGGGGACGTGCTGGACGACGTCGTTCCACGTCAGGGCGGGCTGTGCACGCTCGGCGACCTGCCGGACCAGCTCGGCTTCGTGCTCCCCCGCGATGATCATGGGGCGCGCGGCGCCGAGGCGGTCGAGTTCGGTCACGAGGTGTTCGGCGGCCTTGCCCGCGCCGAACAGGACACGTTGTCCCAGGGTCGTGTGCTCGAAGACCATCGGCCGGGGCGCTGAGTCGGAACGCTGGATGGACATGGGAAACCTGCCTTGACTGGACGATCCTGATGTCCTTCCAGTGTGGTGCACACCATATCCATAGATCCAATACAATTTTTTCTAGGCAGATATAAGGACACATTATGGATACGCGCCAGCTCACGTACTTCCTCGCGGTCGTGGATCACCAGGGCTTCACTGCCGCGTCCGCGGCCCTGCGGATCACGCAACCGGCTCTGAGCAACACCGTGAAGCAACTCGAGAAGGAATGCGGCGTGCCGCTGCTGCACCGCGGCGCACGCGGCACCCGGCCCACCGAGGCCGGCAAACAACTCGCCACGGACGCCCGGCGCATCCTGCACGACCTCGCGTCCACCACAGCGCGCATGCGGTCGATCGCCCAGGGTCGGCGGGGTCAGGTCACGCTGTCCGTGGCACCCGCGTTCGAGTGGTGGCACCTGCCGCACGCGCTGAACATCCTGGAGAGCGCGGCCCCGGACATCGACATCGACCTGCGAGACCCCTCCCCGGACATCACACTGCGCACGTTGCACGAGGGCGTGATCGATCTGGGGGTCGTCCTGACCTCGGACCTCTCCGCCCTGCGGCGGATCCACGGCGCGGACCTCTCCCTGGAACCCCTGCTGACCATGCCGCTCGTGGTGCTGTTGCCGCGCAGCATGGACACCCTGCCGCCTTATGTCTCCTTGGCGGACCTGGCGTCCGAGACGTGGCTCGTGCCCGCCCGCTACCCGGGACTGTCCGGGCTGCCGGAGTTACTGGCCAACGTGTGGCGCGAACGCCCCACGACCCGCCCGGCGGCCGTCACGGAGGTGTCCACGCTGCAAACATGTGTCCCGCTCGTGGCGGCCGGGCGCGGGGTGGCGCTCGTGCCCGAGCAGGTGCGGGAGATCATGGGCGCCAAATGCGTGATCCGGAAGGTGCGGGAGAGCGTGGCGCAACAAACCGCCGTCGTCGGCTGGCGCACGCAGCAACCGCTGTCCCCCGCCGCCCTGCGCGTCAAGGACGTCCTGTTGGACCCCGCCACGTGGGGGCGACCCGGGGACGCCGTGGGTCCGGATCCCGCGCTCGAGCAGGAACAGAGCTGATGGCCACCTCCTGCCATAACCGGCGCTTATCGGTCATCCCGCGTTCCTCGTGAAGCGACGCACGTACCGGGCCTAGGCTGGGAGACAGCACGCGGCGTCGTCGTCGGAGGACGTCGTCGCAGGAAGTGGGGGAGATGGTCATGGACCCGTTCGTATCACCCGATTGGCTCGCCGAGCACCGCGAGGACGTGGTGCTCGCGGACGCCCGCATGTACCTGGACGGACGCAGCGCGGAGGCCGCCTACCTGCAGGGACACCTGCCCGGCGCGGTATTCGTGGACGTGGCCACCGCGCTCGCGGCCCCGGCCTCCCCGGAGAAGGGTCGGCACCCGCTGCCCGCCCCCGAGGATTTCGCCGCGGCGATGTCCCGGGCGGGCATCGGCGACGACACCACGGTGGTCGCGTACGACGACGCCGGCAACGTCATGGCCGCGCGCCTCATCTGGATGCTGCGCACCACGGGCCACCGCGCCGCGCTGCTCGACGGCGGCCTGTCTGCCGCAGGCTCCGGCGAGCTGGAACGACGCCGCACGGTCCTCCCCGAGGCACGTTTCACCCCGGTGCCGTGGCCGCCCAACGCGCTCGCGAGCATCGACGAGGCGGTCCACGGCACGCTGGTCGTGGACGCGCGCGACCGCACACGGTTCGCGGGCAACACCCCCGATCCCGTGGATCCGCGCCCCGGCCACATCCCGGGCGCCGTGAACGTCCCGTGCCGTGAGCACCTGACCGAGCGACAGACTCTGCAACCGGTGGAGCAGTTGCGGGAGCGATTCGAGCGCGCGGGGGTCACGGACGCGCACCACATGATCTCCTATTGCGGCTCCGGTGTGACGGCGTGCCACAACCTCCTCGTGGCCGAGCACGCGGGACTCGGCACGGGACGGCTGTTCCCCGGGAGCTGGTCCCAGTACTCCCACACGGACCGCCCCGTGGAGACGTCCCCTCAGGGCTGAACCATCCATCACGGTACTTACGGTTTCCCCACCTCGGTGCCAAGATGGGAAGCACCACAGTGGTTAGCGCCACGGACAGTACAGGAGGCACGTCATGACTCAGCAACCCGAGAACCCGGATCCCATCGCGTCCGCCGGTCAGATCGACGATCCCGACCAGCCCACCACCGTGCAGGGCCACGACGACTCCCGCGCCGGCCGCGACACCCAACCGGATGAGAGTTCCGCGGAAGGGGACCCCGACCAACCCGGCGCGGTCCGTCGCACCAGCGTCCCCCCGGCGGGCGCCACCGATCCGGGCACCGTCGACGGCGCGGTGAACGCGACCGATCGCGGCGGCGTCGTCGAGGAGCGCACCGTCCGTGACGACCGCGACATCGTGCGTGATGACCACGCCGCGGACCACGGCAAGCCGCCCAAGGCGTTGAAGGAGACCGGCTTCCCCAACGTGGGCGAGGGCACCGTGGACGAGCAGAGCGCACGCGACGTCGATTCGGAAGCGCTGGCCGGAACGCGGAAGTTCCAGCCCAGGCCCGGGGATCCCAACCCGAACATCTCCGCGAACCCCGCCGACCGCCCGGACGTGGACGGCGAGGTCGACGACGAGGGCAACGCCCAGTACGAGCGCGCCGAGGAGATGCCGGACATCGAACCCGTGCGGCACTCGCACATGGTCGAGGACCGTGTCCAGGAGCAGGAACGCGACTACGACCTCGAGACCACCGAGGACGGCGAGCGCTACCTCACACCCAAGGACCTGCCGAACAACTGACGGCGGTCCCCCAAGCGCGCCCGGTCGGACACCCGTTCGACCGGGCGCGACGGCGCACTGCTGCGGTTCCTGAACGGCGTCGAGTGGGTGGGCAACAAGTCGCCGCACCCGTTCTGACTCTTCGTGATTCTCGCCGGTCTCGTGGCGGTGCTGTCCGCGGGACTCGCGACGGCCGGTGTCACCGCGCAGACCCCGCGGCCGGGGACGCGGAGACCGTCCTGACGTGAATGACCAAGAAGTGCCACGCGGAGGAACGCTCCGAGGCGGAGGCCGCACGGACGGCCGAGGCCGGCGACGGCGAGCACGCCGAGACCTTCACGGCCCAGACCCTGACGGTCCCGTCCCGGCGGGAGACCACCGCCCTGTGGGCCGCCGTGGGAAGCTCGCCGTGGGCCTGGCCATCTACTTCACCCTTGTTGTTCATCCCCGGCCCACCGTTCCCCGGGGAGGACGGCAGCCCCCTGACCTCGGTGCTGATCAGCGGTGTCGCGGTGCCCATCGGGCTGCTGTTCTTCGTGTGCGGTATCGCTTACGGGATCGTGGCCGGGACCATCGACAAGGCCTCGGACGTGCCGCCCATGATGGCGTCCGCGATCACCCAGGTGGCCCCGCTGATCGTGCTCTTCTTCGCGGCCGCCCAGTTCATCGCGTGGTTCGGCTGGTCCAACATAGGCACGGTGCTGGCCATCAAGACCGCCGGGGTGCTCGGCTCCCCCACACGCTGACGCCGCAATGTTCACGGACACTTCACTCGTTGTCCCCCAAAAGGGACAGTGTTGTCCCCTTAAGAGTTCGACGTCGCCGTGAACCGCGTTCTCCCAGGTCATCGTGGGATTACGCGGGGATGGAACTGCGTTCTATGAAAATGAAAAATCACGGGTTGATTACAACGCGGATGTGGCATTGCAGCGACCCGGACAAGTTGTCAGCCTGTTTGCTATGGCGAAGACGACATCACCTCGAACATGGATGACCACCCTTGCCCTGGTCGGGGCGTTCGCAGTGACCGGATGCGGGTC
Source organism: Kocuria sp. PD6 (assembly GCF_031844145.1). NCBI lineage: Bacteria > Bacillati > Actinomycetota > Actinomycetes > Micrococcales > Micrococcaceae > Kocuria > Kocuria sp. PD6. The sequence goes on along the minus strand of NZ_JAUZUS010000007.1, from coordinate 96,969 downwards.
CAGCAACGATTCCGGCCCGGGCAACGACGCCGCCGGGGCCACCCAGGGGAGCACGCCGCAGGGTGGGGAGCAGACGAGCACCGACGCGAGCGGCACACAGTCCCAGACCGGTGACTCGCCGTCCGGTGAGGCACAGTCCGGGGCGAGTGCCACTCCGGATGCCGACCACAGCGCGGACGTCTACGAGCTCACGGAGACCTACACGGATCCGGCGAAACTGTTCACGGTGAAGTACCCCAAGTCCTGGAAGGTCCAGAAGGACAACGGGTACCTGGAGTTGACCAGCCCGGACGGGAAGGTCCAGGGCAAGGTGGCCTCCACCAAGGTCCGACCCCCCAAGGGTGATTGGTTCACCCGCCCCGCCCACCCCCTGATCGGGGAGGAAACCGGGTTGAGCAAGCAGGTGGGCACCCAGGTGTTCACGTACTCCACCTACATCCCGGCCCCGCCGCACAGCGAGCGCAGCGACTCGATCCTGTGGGGGCTCACGGAGTCCGGCAGCCAGGGCATCGTGTCCCTCCCGGGCGGGGACAAGCGGGACGAACTGTGGGCGGAGTTCTACTACGCCCCCGTGAACAAGGGGAACCGACCGCTGTCCCAGAGCCAAGGGGTCAAGCTGGTCAATCAGATCAACGAGACGGACGAGGCCGGCACGGTGGATGCGCTCCTCAAGTCCATCCGGGCCGTCGACTAGAGACGACCCGCCGGCCGTTCGTCGGGGCGGGGCAAAGAGCGCGGGGAGAGTGGCCGGTGCGGTCATTCCGGTGGGCTGCCGGGATGACCGCACTGATGTTTTTCGGCGGGTGATCCGAGTGGGCACGCCGATCCGATCACTTGAGAACACCCCTGCGTCATGGGCAAACGCTGAGGTGTCCTGCATCACAGGTGCATCACACTTTATTGTTCACTATTGCAAACAACATGGCTCGGATCCACGCTGGAGCCATGACACACAACACAGCCCGCAGCTGGGCCATCACCCTCGGTATCACGTCCGCCCTCACCCTGACGGGGTGCACCGCGTCGAATGGCGCGGCCACCCCCACGAGCTCCGACACCACCACGCACAGCACCGCACCGCCGCAATCGGGCGGGACGGCGACGTCGACTGCGGGGTCCGCCGCGCCGTCGGCGACACAGCCCGGGGACTCCGGAACGACCGCACCATCCACGCCCTCGGCGTCGGATGCGAGTTCCGAACCGGTTGGGGCGCCCGGCGCCACCACTGAACCGACCGAGCCCGCACCGGGCGACCAGACAGGTGACACGATCGCCCTGTCCGAGACCTACACCGCGCCGGACGGGGCCTTCAGCATGAAGTATCCCGCCTCGTGGACCGCGAAGACGGATCAGGGGTACTTGGAGCTCACGAGCCCCACGGGTCAGGCGATGGGTCGGATCGCCACCACGGACGTACGACCGCTGCGCGAGGACTGGTTCACGTCCCCCCGCTACACGGTGCCCGGTGAGACCACACAGTTGTCCGAGGACATCGGGGCGCAGGTGAGCGCGTACTCCGCGTACCTCCGCAGCGCCAAGGGTCCGGACGAGGACTCCGTGCTCTTCGGCCTCTCACAGGTCAACTCCTCCGGCCTGGTGAGCCTGGCGGGAGGCGAGACGGGTCGCGAGTTGTGGGTCGAGTTCTCCACCGGCCCGGTCAACACGACCGGGAGGTTCGTCACCGATAAGGAACTGGTCGACATCCTGAACACCACGGTCGCCACTCACCCGGACGTCCCCGCCATCCAGGCGATGCTGCACAGCATTTCCATGGACTGACACGCGACGCACTGAGCCACAAGATTCCAGGCAGTGCCGCGTGCATTCTGGGGTATGCGGAAGCCAGTATCGAAATTCTGGGCACCCTGGAGCCAGTATCCGGCGAGCGAGTGGTTTTGGAGTGCCTAGGAAATCGTGCCTGGCTTTAGCTGCCCCAGAAATCGCCGGTGGCTTCGGAGTGCCTCGAAGTGCGCGGATGGCCTGCCGGGCCCGAGAGCTGCGGCGCGACGCCGGCCCTCGGCGGCTACTTCCGGAACGCCTCCAGCAGGGCCTTGCTGCCGGCGGCGAGCAGAGCGACGTCGGCGCCCACGTTCACGAAGTCCGCGCCCGAAGCGAGGTAGTCCCGCGCCTGGTCCTGGGCGAACGCGTTGACGCCCACGAACTTACCGGCGGCCTTCACCTCCGAGATCACGTGCTTCACGGCGGCCACGACGTCCGGGTGGGTCTGCTGACCGAGCAGCCCCATGGACGCGGCGAGGTCCGACGGGCCGATGAACACGCCATCCACGCCGTCCACGGCGGCGATCGCGGCGGCGTTCTCCACGGCAGCGGCAGACTCCGCCTGAACGATCAGCGTGATGGTCTCGCGTGCCCGGGTCAGGTACCCGGGGATCCGGTTCCACCGGCCGGAGCGGGCCAGGGCGGAGCCGACGCCGCGCACACCCCCGGGCGGATAGGCCACCGCCCGAGCGGCGGCCTGCGCCTCTTCGACCGAGTCGACCATGGGCACCACGAGCGACTGGGCGCCGAGGTCCAGGTACTGCTTGATGAGCACCTCGCTGTTCTCGGGGACCCGCACGACCCCGAGCGTGGGGTAGGCGGCGATCGCGCGCAGCACGGACTGGATGGTCTCGAGCGACAGCGGCGAGTGCTCGCCGTCGATCAGCAGGTAGTCGAAACCGGCCCCGGCCAGGATCTCCGCGGCGGCGGGATCCCCGGAGGAGTGGAACATCCCGATCACCGGCTGATCGTCAGAGGCCAGCGGGAAGAGGTCCTTGAGGCTCGGCAGCACACCGGGCAGGTTGGGAGCGTCCTCCGCGCGGAACGCGTGGATCAGATCGTTCACTCGAACCGACATGTGATGGCCCCCAGATCTCCGTAATCGGCGTGCACGGTGTCCCCGGGGTGGACCCACATGGGCTTGGTGAAGGAACCGGCCAGCACGATGCTTCCGGCGGGCAGGGTGTCGTCGTGCGCGGCGAGCTTGTTGGCCAGCCACGCCACACCGTTCGCGGGGTGGTTGAGCACGGCCGCGGCCACGCCGGTGTCCTCGAGACTCTCGTTGCGGTACAGCAGCGCGGAGACCCAGCGCAGGTCCACGGAGTCCGGAGCCACGGGGTTACCGCCGTAGACCATCCCACCCAGTGCCGCGTTGTCCGAGATGGTGTCCACGATCGTGCGACCCTCCATCTCGAGGCGCGAACTGAGGATCTCCAGCGCCGGGACCACGTACTCGGTCGCGCGCAGGACGTCGAAGATGGTCACGTTCGGCCCGGTCAGCTCGTCCCGGAGCACGAACGCGAGTTCCACCTCGATGCGCACGTTCGAGTACTGGTCGTGGCGGATCACGGAGCCGTTCTCGTACACCTGGTCCGCGAAGATCGCCCCGTAGTCCGGTTCGGTGATGCCCGTGGCCTCCTGCATGACCTTGGACGTCAGCCCGATCTTGCGCCCCACCAGCCGACGTCCGGCGGCCTCGCTGCGGCGGCGCCACTCGTTCTGCACCGCGTAGGAATCCTCCACGGTCATCTCCGGGTACTGCTGCGTGAGCCGCGGAATCATGGTGCGCTCGCGCTCGGCCGCGGCCAGATCGTCCGCGATCTTAGTGATGCGTTCCTTCTCCAGCATGGTGTCTCCCTCGCGTTGGTCGTGGAAGCCGAACGGTCAGAGCTGGTGACCCAGCTTGTACTCGCCCTGCTTCCACTCGGGCATGGACTCCTCGCCCTCGGAGGGGCGGGTGTAGGAGAAGCCGTCCGCGCCGATGGTCGCCGCGAGCTCGGACTCCTCGGTGCGGGCCACGACCTCCTGCGGGTTGCCGTCCAGGTCCAGCACGAGGGAGGCGTCCGTGTACCAGGACGGAACCACAGGGGTGCCCCACCAGTCGCGACGCTGGTTGTCGTGGACATCCCACGTGACCACGGGGTTGTCCGGGTCACCCGTGTAGTAGTCCTGCGTGTAGATCTCCACGCGGTGACCGTCCGGGTCGCGCAAGTACAGATAGAAGGCGTTGGACACGCCGTGGCGGCCGGGGCCGCGCTCGATCATGTCCGAGCGGCGCAGCGCACCGAGCTTGTCGCAGATCGCCAAGATGTTGTGCTTCTCGTGGGTGGAGAAGGCCACGTGGTGCATCCGGGGACCGTCGCCGCCGGTCATGGCGGTGTCGTGCACGGTGGGCTTGCGGCGCATCCACGCGGCGTACACCGTGCCCTGCTCGTCCTGGATGTCCTCGGTCACGCGGAAGCCCAGGTCCTGCATGAACTTGGTAGCGCGGGGAACGTCCGGGGTGACCTGGTTGAAGTGGTCCAGGCGCACCAGGGCACCCGGGGTGTAGAGGTCGTAGCGCCAGGCCAGGCGCTCCACGTGCTCCACGTCGTGGAAGAACTCGTACGGGAAGCCCAGCGGGTCCTCCACGCGCACGGACTCGCCGATGCCCTTGGTGAACCCCTCGGGGCGGCGCTCCACGCGGCAACCGAGCTCCTCGTAGAAGGCCACGGCCCTGTCCAGGTCCTCGGGGGTGCGCACGCGGTAGGAGAACGCCGCCACGGCGGCCACGGAGCCCTGGCGCAGCACCAGGTTGTGGTGGATGAACTCCTCGATCGAACGCAGGTAGACGGTGTTCGCATCCTCCTCCGTGACCGTGAGCCCCAGCACGTCCACGTAGAACTCGCGAGACTTCACGAGGTCCGTGACCACGAGCTCCATGTACGCGCAGCGCAGGATGTCCGGCGCAGGCGCGGACGGGGTCGTGATGGGGTTGTCGGTGGTGATCGGAGCTTCCTGCGAAACGTAGAAGCCCGAGGACGTCATTGTCCGATCAGCGGGATTCGTCATGGTGTGTCCTTCTCGTGGGTGGCACCGGGTTGGTAGAGGAGGGGGACGCTCAGGCGTCCATTTCTTCGGCGGCGTCTTCCTGCTTGCCGAACACGGGGTTGTGCACCTCGCCCAGGTTGATGTGCACGGCCTGCTGGTCCGTGTAGAAATCAATCGAGCGGTAGCCGCCCTCGTGGCCCAGCCCGGACGCCTTCACGCCGCCGAACGGCGTGCGCAGGTCACGCACGTTGTTGGAGTTGAGCCACACCATGCCCGCCTCCACGTTCTGCGCGAAGTTGTGGGCCCGCTTGAGGTCGCTCGTCCAGATGTAGGCGGCCAGGCCGTACCTGGTGTTGTTGGCCAGCTCCAGGGCTTCTTCCTCGGTGTCGAACGGCGTGATCGCCACGACCGGACCGAAGATTTCCTCCTGAAAGATCCGGGCGTCCGGCTTGACGTCCACGAACACCGTGGGGGCCACGTAGTTACCGGTCTCGAAGCCCTCGGGGCGACCGCCACCGGCCACCAGACGGGCCTCCTGCTTGCCGATCTCCACGTAGGACATGACCTTCTCGTAGTGCTCGGGGTGCACGAGCGCGCCCACCTCGGTGGACGGGTCCGAGGGCAGACCCACCTTCACGCGCTTGGCCTGGGCCGCGTAGCGTTCCACGAACTCGTCGTAGATCCCGCGCTGGACCAGGATGCGCGAACCCGCGGTGCAGCGTTCGCCGTTGAGGGAGAACACACCGAAGATCGTGGCGTTGATCGCGCCCTCCAGATCGGCGTCGTCGAACACCACGGCCGGGGACTTGCCGCCCAGCTCCATGGACAGACCCTTGAGGAAGGGCGCGGCGTTGCCGAAGATGATCTGCCCGGTGCGGGACTCGCCCGTGAACGAGATCAGCGGGACGTCCGGGTGCTTGACCAGCGAGTCGCCGGCGTAGCCTTCCTCGCCGAAGCCGTTGACCAGGTTGAACACACCGGCCGGGACACCGGCCTCCTCGAAGATGCCGGGCCACAGGGACGCGGACAGGGGCGTGAACTCGGCTGGCTTGAGCACCACGGTGTTGCCCGTGGCCAGGGCCGGACCCAGCTTCCAGGACTCGAGCATGAACGGGGTGTTCCACGGGGTGATCAACCCGGCCACACCGATCGGCTTGCGGTTGACGTAGTTCACCTGGCGGCCGGGGACCTTGTAGGCGTCGTCGATCTGGGCGACGATCAGGTCCGCGAAGAAGCGGAAGTTCTCCGCGGCGCGGCGCGCCTGACCCAGGGCCTGGGTGATGGGCAGACCGGAGTCGTAGGACTCCATGGCGGCGAGCTGGCCACCGCGGGACTCCACGATGTCCGCGATCTTGTGTAGCACCCGCGAGCGCTCACGGGGCAGCATCTTGGGCCAGGGCCCCTCGTCGAACGCCTTCTTAGCTGCGGCCACGGCGGCCTCGATGTCCGCCTTCTTACCGGAGGCGGCCTTGATATAGGGCTTGTTGGTCACGGGGTTGAGCACCTCGAACGTGACCCCGTCCACGGAATCCACCCATTCGCCGTTGATGTAGTGGCGGATGGAATCGGGAAGGTTCTCGGGCGTGGTCTCCTGCAGAGCTGCCATGGGATGACTCCTCCAGTCGGTGACTTCTGACGGGTTGCTTCTGATTGCGTGTTCTTGATGGACCGGTCCTGACCGGTCGCGCCCGGCCGGCGGCCCGATCGGTACGGGTGGGTCGGTGGTTCACGAGCTCCGGCGCTACGGCTCCTCGTGGGTGTCGGCGCGGCTGCTGAGGTAGCTGCGAAGGGTCGCGGAACGGTGCTGGCGCACGGCGCGCTCCACGGCGTCGGCCGGGGCGCGGGTCTCGATGAGGTGCAGGATGTGGTAGTGCTCGTTGACCGAGGCGCGCGCACGTTCGGGGATGAACGAGAACGTGGAGGTGCGCAGGTGGTTGAGCCGTTCCCACTCGACCATCACGAGGTCGTTGAGACGTTCGTTGGGGCACCGGCACGCGAGCACCCGGTGGAACTCGTGGTTGGTCTCGGTGAACGCCTGCGGGTCGAAGTTCTTCAGGGACGCCTCCAGGGAGACGTTGAGCTGGCGGGCGTGCGCGAGGTCCGCCGCGGTCATGTGTTCCGCGGACAGCGCGGTGGCCGCACCCTCCAACAGACCGAGGGTCTCCATGCTGTAGCGGTACTGCTCACCGTTGACCATGGACACACGCGCACCCACGTTGCGCTCGAAGGTCACGAGGCCCTCCGCCTCGAGCCGCCGGATGGCCTCGCGCACGGGCACCACGGACATCTCCAGGGTCTCCGCGATGCTCGCGAGCACCAGGCGGTAGCCGGGCGAGAACGCCTGGGTCATGATCTGGCTCTTGATCCAGTCGTAGGCACGCTGGGCCTTGCTGGGGGCCCCGGTGGTCGTGGTCACGGATTCCTCGGTTCGATGGGGGTGTCGGTCAGTCGTCGGAGGCGGGGTGTTCCGCCAACCACTGCTGGAATTCTTCCTGCCACTGCCCCGTGGGCGGGAAGAGTCCCTTGACGGGGTTGCCCTCGGCGACGCGCTCGGCCACCCAGGCGTCCTCGCGCTCCTTGGCCAGGGCGGCGTCCACGACGTCCTCGGCGAGCTCGCGCGGGATCACGATGACACCGTCGTCGTCGCCCACGATCACGTCACCGGGCAGCACGGTCGCGTTGCCGCACGCCACGGCGACGTCCTGGTCCCACGGGACGTGCCGGCGGCCCAGCACAGCGGGGTGCGCGGTCTGCGCGAAGACGGGCAACCCGATCTCGGCGACGGCCGCGTAGTCGCGCACACCGCCGTCGCTGACCACTCCCGCCGCGCCGTTGAACTGGGCGCGCAGCGCGAGGATGTCACCGAGCGTGCCGGAACCTGCCGCCCCGCGGGCCTCGATCACGATCACCTCACCCGGGCCGACGGCGTCGAAGACCTGCTTCTGCACGTTGTACCCGCCGCCGTGGGACGTGAAGAGATCCTCGCGGTTGGGCACGAAGCGCAGGGTCCTGGCCGTGCCGACCATCGTGGTGCCGGGCGTCTGCGGGTACACGCCTTCGATCACCACGTTGTTGAGTCCGCGCTTGCGCAGCTCCGCGGACAGCCCGGCCGTGGGCGCTTTCTCGAGCTTGGCGCGCAACGCCTCGGGCAGTGCCGCGGCGTCGGAGTCCGGCAGACCCGCGGCCTCGCGGGAACCCCACGCCTCCTCGCGCTGCTTGTCGTCCACGGCGGGCATGGCGCCCAGCCCCTCGTCGAAGCTCTCGTCACCCTCGGTCACGTGGCTGATCAGGCGGCCCGACGACGGCGCTCCCGCCACCTCCGGCGCGTCCACCTCGATCTCCACGACGTCCCCGGGCTGCGCTACCGATGAACCGGCGGGGGTGCCCGTGAGGATCACGTCCCCCTCCTCGAGGGTCAGGTGCTGGGAGAGGTCCGCCACGAACTGGGCGAGCGGGAAGATCATGTTTTCCGCCGCAGTGGTGTCCTCCTGGACCAGCTCACCGTTGCGCCACGTGCGCACGCGCAACTGCTCCGGGGAGATCTCGCGGGCGTCGATCAGGGAGGGGCCCAGCGACGTGTAGCCGTCACGGCCCTTGTTGCGCAGGTTCGAACCCTTGTCCGCGGCGCGCAGGTCGTAGAGACCCCAGTCGTTGGCGGCGGTCACGGAGGCCACGTGGGACCACGCGTCCTCGAGGGAGACGTTCTTCGCGGGCGTCCCGATCACCAGGGCGATCTCGCCCTCGAACGCGAGCAGCTCGGTGCCGGCGGGGCGTTCCACCGCGGTGCCCGAACCGCCCAGCGAGCTCGAGGGCTTGAGGAAGTAGGACGGGACGGCGGGCTTGCGACCGCGCTGCGCCGCACGGGACTCGTAGGCCACGTGCACCGCGATGATCTTTCCCGGATGCACGGGAACCGGCTGTTCAGGGGCTCCGAATGAAGCCTGCTGAGCCTCCTGGGGGTTCTCGATCACGGCCACCGCCTCCTCGTCAGAATGTTATTTGAAATCGTATATTATCTATATATTCTGAGCAAGTGGCGTGGATCACATCATCTCCCCCTGGGACACCCGGGCGGCGCACCCACCCCAGAGAACCAGACTCGCCGGACGAAGGAGTCACACATGGCGACCCGCGATCCCATCGCCCACGAAACAACGGCCAGAAGTGCCACGCGGCGTCGTGAGCAGCGCAAGATCGTGGCCGAAACCATCATCGGTACCAGTATCGAGTGGTACGACTTCTTCCTCTTAGCCTCCGCCGCGGGACTCGTGTTCAACCACTTGTTCTTCGAGCCCATAGACCCCCAGGCGGCCACTCTTATGGCATTCACCACAGTGGGCCTGAGCTTCCTCTTCCGCCCCCTCGGGGCGCCCCTCGCACGGCCCCTCGTTTCCGTATTCCCGTGCACCCGGAAGGACCATGGGGCTGTAATTGTTACCCAGAACACAAATCGTATATGATCCGTGACACACTCTTTCGACGCCACCGAACCACCCCGGGGCGGGCAGCGTGGCCCGCACCCGCCGTACGGATCTCACCGGTGGAACCGCACAGCACGGACGCCGCCCCGCGGCACGTCCGCGACTCGGACCCGGATCCCGGACCCTGCGGGAACACCCTGCGAGATCACCGCACAAGCCAGGAGAAGGCATGTTATTTCACCAGAACGGATACGTCTCCGAGGATCCCCGGATCGAGGAGCCCCGCGGCCGCGGCGTGGACCGCCCCGAGGACCTGACCGACACCATGGACGTGCTGATCGTGGGCACGGGACCGGCGGGTGTGATCGCGGCGGCACAGCTGTCCCAGTACCCGGACGTCAACACGCGCATGATCGAGCGCCGTCCGGACCGGTTGGAGATCGGCCAGGCGGACGGTATTCAGGCCCGCAGCGTGGAGACCTTCCAGGCTTTCGGTTTCGCGGAGGAGATCACGCAGGAGGCGTACCACCTGCGCGAGATGTGCTTCTGGAACCCGGATCCCACCAACCCCCAGAACATCGTGCGCACCGGCCGCCCCGCGGATGACCCCCACGGCGTGTCCGAGTTCCCGCACCTGATCGTGAACCAGGCCCGCGTGCTGGACTACTTCCTGCGCTCGGCCGAACGCGGCCCGGCCCGGATCACGCCCAACTACGGCATCGAGTTCGTGAACCTGGAGATCGACCAGGGCCAGGAGTACCCCGTGGCCGTGACCGTGCGCTACGCCGCCGGTGAGCGCGAGGGCGAGGAGCGCACGGTGCGCGCCAAGTACGTCTTCGGATGCGACGGCGCGTCCTCCCGCGTGCGCAAGGCGATCGGTCGCACGCTCAGCGGCCAGGGCGCCCACCACGCGTGGGGCGTCATGGACGTGCTCGCCAACACCGATTTCCCGGATATCCGCACCAAGTGCGCGATCAACTCCGTGAACGGCTCCATCCTGCTGATCCCGCGCGAGGGCGGGCTGCTGTTCCGCATGTACGTGGATCTGGGCGAGGTCCCCGATAACGACAACCACGAGATCCGCAAGACCCCGGTGGAGGAGATCATCCGCCGCGCGAACAAGATCCTCAACCCCTACAGCGTGGACGTGAAGTCCGTGGCCTGGTCCTCCGTGTACGAGGTGGGCCACCGCCTCACGGACCACTTCGACGACGTCGACACCGAGGACCGCGGCACCCGCGTGCCCCGCGTGTTCATCGCCGGGGACGCGTGTCACACCCACTCCGCCAAGGCCGGCCAGGGCATGAACGTGTCCATGCAGGACGGCTGGAACCTGGGCTGGAAGCTCGGGGCGGTGCTCTCCGGGCGCGCGGACGAGTCGCTGCTGGACACCTACTCCGAGGAACGTCAGGTGATCGCCAAGAACCTGATCGACTTCGACCGTGAGTGGTCCGCCCTCATGGCCACCCCCCAGGACAAGCTGCCGGATCCCACGTACCTCGAGGACTTCTACGTGAAGACCGCGGAGTTCCCGGCCGGGTTCATGACCGAGTACCAGCCGTCCCTGATCACGGCGGGTACCGACCACCAGGACTTCGCCGAGGGCTACCCGGTGGGTAAGCGCTTCAAGTCCGCCCGCGTCCAGCGCGTGTGCGATTCCATGGTCGTGCACCAGGGTCACGAGGCCACCGCGGACGGGCGCTGGCGCATCCACGTCTTCGCGGACAGCTCCGTGGCCGGGGCGGATTCCCCCACCACCGCGTTCGCCGAGTGGTGGCAGAACGATCCTTCATCCCCGCTCGTGGCGCTGCGCCGTGATGACGACGGCGATGCCACCCTCTTCGACGTGGACGTCACCTACCAGCAGCCCTACACGGACGTCGACATCACCAAGGTGCCGCGCGCGTTCAAGCCGCAGGTGGGCCCGTTCGAGCTGAACTACTGGGAGCGCGTCTACGCCGCGATCCCCGGCGAGGACGTCTTCGACGTGCGCAGGATCAGCCGCGACGGCGCCGTCGTGGTGGTCCGCCCGGATCACTACGTGGCCGCGGTCCTCCCGCTGGATGCCACCGCTGAGCTGGGCGAGTTCTTCGCCGGGTTCCTGCGCAGGGGGTGACCCGCAGGGCCCCTGCTGACCCCGGGTATGAAACGACCCGCCGCGCACTCCTTGGGGGAGTGCGCGGCGGGTTCTTCGTGCGGACCGGGGTCAGTGGGCAATGACCACGCTCGCCTCGGAGGTGTTGACCCGGAACGTGAGGGTCTCACGCAGGTACAGGTCCACGGTCTCAGCCGTGTGAGAGGAGTAGCCGATCGCGGTGTCCAGACCCAGGTGCAGCTCGTAGTCGCCACCGCGCGCGGAGAGCAGCAGGGCGTCGTCGAGCGCGGGGGCCCAGATGATGCTGCCGTCGCCCAGGATGCGGGAGATGTGGTCGTAGATCGGGTAGCCGTGGTCGGTGGTCTCCGTGACCTCCGTGTAGAGGTCCGCGGGCAGCAGCAGGTTGTACGGCCCGGCCACACCGGCCAGCCGCAGTTCCGTCTTGGCCTTCGCCACCGCGTTGGGAAACTCGCGGACGTCCTGCGGCATGGTGACGCGGCCGTTGTCGCTCGCGGGCGCGATGCCCTGGATCCCCGCGGCGTCCGAACCGTAGAACACCGCGCGGTCCTCGGCGGAGGCTAGGGCCACGGCGGCGTCCTTGACGGGCTGCCAGTCCGGGTCCGTGGCGCCGCGCTCGACGTCGTCCACGTCCGAGCGCTTCACGGTGAACGGCGCGCGCAGCTCCACCACGCGCACCACGTGGCGCTGCAGCGCCTGCACGCCGCTGGTGTCCGCCTCGATGCGACTCACGTGGCCGGTGCCCAGCGCAGAGAACTCCGCTCCGGCGGGCTCCGGCATGTCGACGACGCGGCGCGCGGCCACGCGAGCCCGGAAGGTCCTGCGGGCCTCGTCCTCCATGTCGGACCAGGCTGCGGAAGATATGGGGGCGAGATCGCGGTACAGGTTGTTCATCGTCAGCTCCTTGGATCAGGTTGTCGTGTGGTGGGTCCGGCTCGTGTCAGGGCCGCTTGAGGCTGCCGATGCCCAGGGAGCCGTCCGCTGGGGAGGCGGACGCGGCGTCGTCGTCCGGGGCGTCGGCACCGGAGGAGGTGTCCTGGGCGGGAACCGTGGTGGGGTCGTCCAGGAAGGACCTGGGCGGGGCGAAGAACAGGCCGCCCGTGACCGCCGTGGAGAAGTCGAGGATGCGGTCGTATGTGCCCGGCGGGTTGCCGATGAACATGTTCTCCAGCATGGTCTCGGTGACCGCGGGGTCCGCGGCGTAGCCGATGAAGTACGTGCCGAACTCGGCCGAGCCGACCTCGCCGAACGGCATGTTGTCCCGCATGATCTCGCGGGCGTTGCCGTCCACGTCGTCGAGGTCGTTCAGTGCCACGTGGGAGTTCGCCGGCTTCTGCTCGTCCGACATCTCAATGTCCTCGAGCTTCGAGCGCCCGATCACCCGCTCCTGCTCACCCGTGGACAGAGCCTCCCACTCGTCCATCTGGTGCAGGTACTTCTGGACGAGCACGTAGCTCCCCCCACGGTAGGAGGGGTCCTGATCCCCCACCACGGCGGCCGACTGGGCGTCCTCGTCCTCCGGGTTGGCGGTGCCGTCCACGAAGCCCAGCAGGTCCCGCTCCTCGAAGAACTTGAAGCCGTGGACCTCGTCCTGCACCCGCGTGTACGGGCGCAGCCTGCTCATCAGCTGCTTGGCGAGCTCGAAGCACACGTCCTGTGTGCCGGCGCGCAGGTGGATGAGGATGTCCCCCGGGGTGGCCGGTGCGGAGTGCACCTCCCCGTGGAACTCCCGGAACGGGTGCAGGTCCCTGGGCAGCGGAGCGTCGAAGAGCCGACCCCAGGCGTCGTGCCCGATGCCCACCACGCACAGCAGGTTGCTCGTGGGCACACGGAACGAGACCGCCTTGGTGAGGTCCGAAACGCCGGTCAAGACATCCGCCACCTGGGCCTCCGCGCCCTCGTTGACGGTGAGGACCAGGAACATGGCGGCTTTGGCCGGTGGGGCCACGATCTTCTGAGTGGGCATGGTGCCTCCATGGGGTGAGCGGGCTACCGTTGCGGGCCGATGACTGATCCCACAGTAACGCCCGAGCCCACCTCCTTCAGTGGGCCGCGCCCGTCTCGATGAGCAGCACGCCGCCCACGATCAGCACCAGCCCCAGGCTCATGACCCACGTGAGGGGTTCCTTGAAGACGAGATGGCTGATCACCGCCGTCAGCGCCACCCCGGCGGCGGCCCAGATGCCGTACGCCACCCCGAGCGCCATGCCCTGGGCCAGCACCGCCGCCAGCAGGGTGAAGGCGGTGAGGTAGCCCGCCACCACACCGATCCACCACCTCCCACCGCCCGCGCTCGCCATGCGCAGGCAGACCGTGGCGGTGACCTCCGAGAGGATGGCCAGCGCGAGGAGCAGAAGCGGGAACGCGGTCATCGGGTGGCATCCGTTGCGGTGGGAGTCGAGCGGATGCTCCCGGGCGTCCGGCCGTCGTCCGCCCCGCTCTGGTCCACCCCGCCCCGCCTGTCCAGCTGTGAGCCGACCTCCACGAGCAGCACGCCCAGCATGACGGCCACGAGACCCACGCCCATGAGCAGGGTGATGGGTTCGCCGAAGATCAGCATGGACATCACGGCGGTGGCGGCCACCCCGGCAGCACCCCAGATGCCGTAGCCCACACCCAGACTCATGCCGTTGCGCAGCGAGACGAACAGGCAGACGAACGCGCCCACGTAGCCGAGCGTGGCCAGGGCGTAGAAGCCGGGCGACTCCACGGCGGTCTTCATGGACACCGAGCCGGTCACCTCGCAGCCGATCGCGAGGACCAGGAAGAGCCACTTCTTCACGAGTCCGCTCCCTCTGCCCCGAGGCCTTCCGCCGTGGGGCCGTCCCCTACCAGGCCCAGGGTCAGGTCCACGACGGCGCGCCGGTGGCCCTCGTCCAGGTCCAGCATCCCGAGGCAGCGGTCGATCCACGCACCGTCCGCCACCAGGCGGGCTGCCACGATGTTCGGGCGGTCGGAGTCCCCGAACCACTCGCTCATGCGCTCGCTCCACCGGGCGGCAAGCTCGGGACGCAGCCGTGAGTCTGCGAGGACGGCGAGGTCCGCCGGGTCCAGCTGGTTCAGCAGCGCGAACTCCACGTAGGCGCGCAGGCGGGTGATGGCGTCCGGGTCGGGTCCCGCGCGATGCATCAACTCCGTCTCCCAGTGGTCGAGCAGGTGGTCCACCACGGCCATAGAGAGCCTGTCCTTGGTGGGGAAGTGGTGCACCACCCCGGGCTTGGTGATGCCGACGGCGCGCGCCACGGCGTCCAGCGTGAGGGCATCCCCCGCGCGCAGCACGTCCAGGGCGCGGTCGAGGATCTCGGGTTTGGTCGTCATGCGGTGCAAGCTACCATACGTATGGTAAGCATCGCCGGGCTGGCACGTGCCGCGAAACACCGTGCGGCTCGGCGGGAGCACGTGCCCGAGAGCGTCCCAGTGACCGCGGTAGATCTCCTCGGTGCGTGCTCGGCTCGACAACCGGCGGTCGGCCACCGGTGCGATGACCCCCTCTGAACGGCGGTCACAACCCCCTGAACTGCTCCACTACGTCCGTCGCGGTGGTCTCCCGGCACGCCGCGAAGCCCGTTCCGGCCCACAGGTTCAGCCCCGCGGGGTCCTGCGCGGAGGCCGCCCGCAGCGGGGCCGTCATGTGGTGGACCTGCGGGTAGCCGCTGATCTGCTCGGCCTCCAGCCGGTCGGTGAACGCGTTGCGCAGCGCCCGAGCCGCCCGCCCGGAGAACACCCGGGTCACCACCGTCTCCCCAAACCTCCCGCTCAGCAGTGCCTCGCGGTGCGCCGGTTTGGTGCCCGCCTCCTCGGTGGTCAGGAACAGCGTGCCCACCTGCACGGCGTCCGCGCCGCGCTCCATCAGGTCCTCCGCGGTCTCCCGGTCTGCCACACCGCCCGCGGCGATCAGCGGCAGCGCCGTCGTCTCCCGCACCGCACTCACGAGGTCCGCGGTGGAGATCTCCAGGGGGGTTTTCGCTTGGCCGTGGGTGGCCCGGTGGCCCCCGGCCTCGGTCCCCTGCACCACGATCGCGTCCGGGTCCAGGACCAGCGCCGCGCGGACCTCGGCCTCGTCGGTCGCGTTGAGCACCACGACCGTGCCCGCGGACCGCAACCGGGCGACGTCGTCCGGGGACGGCAGCCCGAACGTGAAGGAGACGAACGGTACGGGGTGGGTGGCGAGGTGGTCGAGTTTGGCGGCGTAGTGGTCGTCGGAGAACTCGCCGGGCTGCGGCGCGGCCACGCCCAGCTCAGCAGCCACCGGGGCCAGTGCGCGGGCGTAGGCCTCGAGCTCCCCAGGGTCGGACGGGCCCTGCTCAGGGACGAAGAGGTTCACACCGTAGCGGTCCGTCTTCACGGCGACCTCCCGGATCTCCTGTGCCATGGCCTCCACAGTCTTGTACCCGGCGGCGAGCATCCCCAGCCCGCCGGCCCGGGCCACAGCGACCGCGAGCGCCGCGGTGGACGGCCCGCCCGCCATGGGCGCCTGGAGCAAGGGCACGGGCAGTTCGCTCAGGGGGTTGGTCACGGCGTCTCCTTAGACTGGCGGGCATGTCCGCTTCCCATGATGCTCGCCCGGGTGCCATCGCGTCCTCTTCGAGTCCCCCGGCTGCTCCGATTGTTCCAACCGCCTCGGCTTCCCCCGCCGACGACGACGCCCGCCCCGTCATCAAGGTCACCGGCGTGGTGCTGCGCCGGGCCCGAGACGGCCACGTGCTGACGGTGCGCAAGCGCGGGACGTCCATGTTCATGTTCCCCGGGGGCAAGCCCGAGGCCGGGGAGTCACCCGTGGAGGCGGGCGTCCGCGAGGTGCGCGAAGAGCTGGGGCTCGACCTGTACCCCGCGGACCTGATGACGGTGGGCGAGTGGCACACGGACGCCGCGAACGAGCCGGGCCACGCCCTGCACAGTCACGTCTTCCTCAGCACCGTCCCGCTGGAGGGCACGCCGACACCCGCAGCCGAGATCGAGGAGCTGCGCTGGCAGCCGCTCGACGGCGTGGAGGACGTCGAGGACCTCGCGCCCCTCTCCCGGTGGCATGCGATTCCGGCAGTGCGGGGGATGGGAATCTAACCCCGGGAGTCGTCGACCGCGGTCTTCTCAGCAGGCGGTATCTGCCCCGTGTTCTCCAGCATTCGTAAGCGAGCCCTGCGGCTCAAGAACTGGATGATCACGCTGAACGTAGCGAACGCGGCGGTGTAGGTCACGTAGTACCACCCGAACTCGTGGTCCGGAACCATGAGAATGATGAACGCGGTAAACCCCAAGAAGAAAAAGAAGTACACCAGCCATGCCACGGCCGCCCGCCACCCCGTGTGCGGGTAGTAAGGATCTGCTCTCAGAATCTCCTGCCGCCGGGGCCGGGACTCGCCGGAGGCCCCGCCGGGGCGCCTTTCGCGGAGACCGCTCCGCCATCCCGTTGTAGATGCCACTGCCGCTCACCTGTTCCGATCGTTCCACAGGAAATCTCCCGAGCAATCACCGTCTCAGACCCGTCTCCGCCGGGACAATGGCCGTTCGGCCAGAGTTTCCGAGGGCAGGGGCACTGTCCCGAATACAACGGGGCAGTGGCGCTCCGCACGGCAGGCGGGGAACGGCGTCGTCGTCCCCCGCCCGGCGCATCAGACCGCAACTACGCGCTACTGCGCCGCGGCGGGCACCTGCGGCTCCTCCGGGCGGGCCGCCTTGCGGACCTGGAGGGTCCCGTGCAAGCCCAGCAGGATGAACCCGGTGGCTATCACGAGGGCCCACTGGGTGGCGTGGGAGAATCCCGCGACGGTCAGTGCGGAGGGCCACGCCGTAGCCGACGAGCGGCAGCGCGACGAGCCATGCGGAGGTGCTCGGCCCCATGAGCAGGGCCAGCACCACCACGCCAACCACCTCGAGACCGAGCCCGATCAGCACTATCCCCGGCGCGCCGAACCGGGCGGCCAGGTGGCGGGCGGAGGCATCGGAGATGAACGCGCCGACCGCCATGGCGGCGGCCAGGTGGCCCCACGAGAACGTGCGCAGCTGGAAGAGGTCCAGGTCCAGCAGGGCGGACCGGCGGACACGAACCCACGGGACGTCCCAGGGAACAGGGCGTTCACCGTGGACAGGGTGGACGGCATGATGAACGCCGCATCCAGCGCCTGGACGGCACGAGCTGCGATCAGTGTCCCCGCCGTGCCGGACAGTGCCGCAAGCAGGCTGCCCCGGCGAAGACCACGAGCCCCGCGGCGAGCGCGCCGAGCGCAATCCAGTCCCTGCGGCTCGGGGCGGGGTCGTTCTCGACGTCACCCGGTTGCGGTTGCGCCGCAGGTGTCCGCGCCGTGGTCAGGCCTCCAAAGATGGTTCGTGCCGGTGCGCCGTCCCGTGGGCTCCTGCCCGGCGGCACCTGTGATGGCGCGAACTCTATCCGCCCGGTCCATGCGGGTGCATCTTCCCGTGGCGGCGTGAGCTCAGGTACGGCGCATGACGGTGGCCGCGTCCACGGTGACGTCCCCCGTGCCCGGGACCGCGGCGTCGTCGTCCGTGAGGCCCGGAAGGGTGACGTCCCAGAAGGGCGTGGGGGCCGTGATCCCCAGGTCCTCGCGGGGGACGGCGTGGGTGTCCTGGGAGCGGTCGTCCACGGGGGCGCGCAGCAGCGTGGCCGTGGCCCAGCCGTGGGTGAGGAGGTAGTGGTCGCTGTCTGGCTCCTCCGGGCCGGTCTCCGCGCTGTAGGTGACCGCGATGTGCTTCTCGTCCCCGCGGCCGATCTGCGCCTGCACCGCCCCGAAGCTCGCCAGGTGGGCGGGCTTGAGACCGCGCAATCGCCCGGGGGCCACGTCGGGAACGTTGAGGTTGAGGATCCACTCGTCGAAAGGCCGGTCCTCCCAGTGCTCCAGCGCGAATCGGGTGACCAGCAGGGCCGTGTCCCAGTGCTGCGGCGCGCCGGACGTGATGGACACCGCGATGCCGGGGATCCCGTGGGACGCGGCCGTCAGCACCGCACCCACCGTCCCCGAGTGCAAGGTGGCCCTGCCCGTGTTGGCCCCCAAGTTCACCCCGGAGAGCACCATGTCCGGGCGCTTGCCGAACGCGCCGTAGGAGGCCAGGAAGGCAATCAGAGCGGGGGCGGCCTTCACACCCACGCACTCCACACCGTCGGGCATGTTCGGCGGCGCGGCCTCCACCAGAGCGATGCGGCCATCGACCTCCTCGCCGGACAGCGAGGCGCTGGCACCCGAGTACTCCTCGGCGGGTGCGGCCACCTTCACCGTGTGCCCCCGATCCAGCGCAGCGCGCACCAGAACCGCGAGCCCCGGGGACGAGATGCCGTCGTCATTGGTGACCAGGATGTGCATGTGCACCATGGTGACACGCGCCCGTCACGCGGACCAGAGCCCGGTACTCGGGCCAGGCCACCCAGGAGGACCAACCCGGTCACGCTTCACACGGGCCGAACTGCCCGCGACCACGTCCGGTCAGGGTGCACTGGGCGTCAGACCGAACTGCTCGGCGCGTCGAGCCGGAGCCGGGTCGTGGCACCGAATCGGAGAACCACAGGTCAAGCACCCGGAACGTCAGGACAGCGTGCGCACCGTGATCTCGCGGGCGAACTTCTCGATGGTCGTGCGGTTACCGGTCCCCAGGCCGCGGCGCGCCACGTTCAGCGCTCCCGCTGATGCACCGAGGGCCACGGCCTCCACGAGATCGAGACCGCGCGCCAGACCCACCGAGATCCCCGCGGTCATCGAGTCCCCCGCCCCTCGGTGGTCCAGCGGTGTGATGGACGGCGCGGAGACCTTCCGCACGGAATCCTTCTCCACGAGCAGCGCGGGGTCCTTGGCGCGTGAGATCACCACGGCGCCCGCACCGCGTTCGAGCAGCATGTGCCCGGCGCTCACCAGGGCCTCCGCGGTGTCCTCCGCGACGAGCTCGAGATCGAGCACCTCTTCGTGGCTGATCTTGAGCACGTCCACGTTCGCCGCCACGGCCGCCAGTGCGGGCTTGCCGCTGAGGTCCGCGACCACAGTGGTCCCGGCATCCCGCGTGTCCCGGATAAGGCGGCCGAAGAACGACGCCGGCACCACGTCCCCGGGTTCGGCCCCGGTGACCGTGAGGACGTCCGAGGCGAGCGCGTCCACGAACGCCGTGCCGTAGAGATCGTCCAGTTCATGGCGGGAGAGCTCCGGGGGCGGCATGTGGGCCACGGTCTCCCGGTCCTCACCGCGCAGGTCGTAGACGTATCCGCCGTTGCCGTACCCGTAGCGCACAGCATTGACCTGCATGCCCAGCCCGTCCAGCATGGTGCGGATCAGCGAGCCCAGTTCTCCGCCGAACGGCCCGCTCACGGACACGTCCGCCCCCAGCGACCCGGCCATCCGGGCCACCCACAGCCCCTGCCCGCCGGGGTGCATGTGCACGTCCGACTCGTGGGAACTACGGTTGCGATGCGCAGCGGGTTCCGTGATTTCCGTGATCAGCAGCGGAGTGGGAACCAGGATGGAGATACGCGGCTTGGGGCCGGGGCGGGTCTCGGTCACGAACGAAAGCTACATGACACGGGCGCTGGTGAACAGCACACCAAGGTGTCACCATGGTGGGATGAACGTCACCGCACCGGTTCGTATCGTGGAGGGTCAGGCCGCCAGTGAGCACACGCTGCGCGCCCTGAGCGCGTACTTCAGCGAGTTGAACAACCGGATCGACGGCGGTTTCGATCCCGAACTCACCGAGGTCACCGGCCCGGAGGACGTCACTCCGCCGCACGGGGATTTCTTCCTCATGACGGATTTGGTCACGGGCTCGGTCATCGCGTGCGGCGCGGTGCGCAAACTCGACGACGACCGCGTGGAACTGCGCCGGATCTGGGTCACCCCGGAACACCGCGGACAGGGCCACGCGCGCACCCTGGTGCGGGCACTCGAGAACAAGGTGCGCGCTTTCGGCGCCACCACGGCCGTGGTCTCCCTCAACGAGGAGATGACCGAGGGGATCGCGATGTTCCGCAAGCGCGGCTACGAGCCCGTGGATTCCTTCCACGACGCCACCACGGCCTCGGTCTTCCTGGCCCGCCAGTTGTAGCCCCACCGATCGCAGGCCAGCAGTCATAAACCCGCAGGGTATGAACCCGCCGAGCTGTGAACCTCAGTCGCGGGCCTCGCGCGTCTTCTTCTGATTGGCCTTGTCGATCGCCTCGACCAATTCGTCCTTGGTCATGTCCGAGCGTCCCGTGATGTCCAGTTCCTGGGCGAGTTCGTACAGGTGCTCCTTGCTGGCGTTAGCGTCCACCCCGCCGGCGGTGTCCTCCGAGTTCAGGCCGCCCTTCTCGGCGCTGTCGTCCGAGGGCCCGTTGTGCTCCTTGGGCTCCCAGTGGTCCCCGACCTTCTCGTGGGTGTGCTTGACGGCCGACCACGCGGTGCGCGCCGCCCGGGCGTCGTCGTGGTATTCCTCCTGCGCCGAGTCGTAGGTCTGCGCGAACGTGTCCTGTGCCTTCTCGTCCGAGCGTTGCAGCGTGGACGGGATCTCGTCCTGACGCGCGTGGCCGTTCTTCTTCGCCTTGGGCACGGGGGCCTCCTCAGAGCGTTCGGGTGTCACTGGTGGCTCGATCCTACGCGCCGCCGACGCCGCTGCGACAGGCCCGCCCGCTGCTTGAGTCAGTGCCACTCAGCTTTCGTGCGTCAATGACTAGCACTTCCGCCGACAGCCTGCTACATTAGACGTTGTTGAGTCACAGAGACTCAAGAAACGTGATGGCTCCACGCGGGTAATCGACCGGTTCGCGGGGCACAGCACGTGGGTGCCGCAGAGTGAAGGAGTAATCGTCATGGCTACATTCGACCCGTTCTCCGAGGTCCAGAACTTCGCCAACCAGGTCCTCTCCGGCCGCAACGGCCTGGAGCAGATGCCCATGGACCTCTACCGTCAGGGCGCCAACTACTACCTTGCCGCGGACCTGCCGGGCATCGATCCCACGAGCGTGGACGTGGACGTGGACGGTCAGCTGCTGACCATCCGTGCGCAGCGTCGTCTGCCCTCCGCGGAGAAGGACACCAAGTGGATCGTGCGCGAGCGCCGCAGCCACTCGTTCGTCCGCCAGCTCAACCTGGGCCAGGGCATCGACACGGAGAACATCACCGCCGCGTACGACAACGGCGTGCTGACCGTGACCATCCCCGTGTCCCCCAAGTCCCAGCCGCGCAAGATCCAGGTGGCCACCGGCCAGGAACACCACGACAACGTGGTCCTGGAGCACGGCAAGGGCTCGGACGAGGACCGCTCGCAGAACGTGCAGAAGGAATCCGAGGGGTCGCAGGACTGAACAGGGCCGATCAGGACCGGCCCTTCACCGGCGCTGACCGGCGAATCCACCCGGTCGGAACAAGCCTGCTCAATCGGGGGCTCACCGCCCCATGACATGGCTGTGCCCCGCAGGTCACCCTGCGGGGCACACTCATGTTCACCGCGGGGTCAGCGGTTCATCCACCGCACCACGTGGTCGAGGTCCTCGGACGCGCGGGAGGACCAGACCATGAGCGCGTACACGTGCGGTCCGCCCTCGCAGACCACCGCGGTGGTGTCGACGTTTGCTCGCACCAGCTCGGCCACGAACTCCATGGTGTCCGGGTAGAGCATGTCCCGGTCACCCTGCAGCACGAACGTGCGGGGCAGTCCGCGCACGTCGCCGAAGGCGGGGCTCACCATGGGGTCGGTGACGTCCCGTGTGCCGGCCCACCAACGAGCGGCGGCCCGAGCGCCGTCGGTACCGAGCATGTGGTCCGCGTCCCGGTACGCCTCGATCTGGGGGTTCGTCACCGTGGTGTCCACCCACGGGGCCATGAGGATCAGACCCGCCACGCCGAGATCGTCCGCGTCCCGCAGTCGCATGGCCTGGGCCAACGCCAGACCACCGCCGGCGGAGTCACCCGATAGGAAGACCCGTGGGCCGAACGAACGGGCCAGGTCCCACACGCCGTCGGCGAGTTCGAGCGCCTCGTCCACCGTGTGATCGGGGGCGAGCCCGTAGCCCGGCACCACCACGGTGACCCCGGTGCGCTGCATCAGGGCGTCGATCCAGCGCCAGTGCACCGTGGTCATGGGGTTCACGTACGCGCCGCCGTGCCAGTGCACGACCACCGGGGCGTCCGCCCGGGTGATGGCTGCCTTGGGCCGCGCGACGATGACCGGGTACCCGGCCACCATGACCTTCTCGAAGCTCGCGCGCTTGTGCATCGCCTTGTGCGGTGCCGCTTCCTCGCCGCGCACGGCCAGGGACTCGAGCAGCTTCTCCTCGGAATCCAGCACATCCGGGAGCACCCGCAACGCCTGGTTCGTGGCGCGCAGCACCGGGTCCGCGGCGCGCACGATCACGTCCGCGGCCGGCTTGGCGGCCCGATCCTCGGCGATGCACGTGCTCGTGGAAGCCGCCGCGTGCCGACCGCGACGCCGCTGGGTCCCCGCGGTCCCGGGCGTTGCGGTGTCTTCGCGGGAGCCCCCATTCTCGGCAGCGCCCGCGAGCTCACCGCGGCGCTGGGCGTCATCAGCCACGGCACCGAGAGGGGCCCCGGTGGCATGGTGCTGCGCGGCCGAGCGACGCTCGGATCCCCGGTGGTAGGTGGCACGGTGATCGGCCGCGGTGCGGTGGTTCCCGGCATGACCGTGGGTCCGCTCGCCGACCCCGGCACGGTGACCGTGCGACGCCGTCCGACCGGAAACACCGGCCGCACCGGCCGCACCCGCGGTGGCCACGGCGGCGGTCGCGGCGTGCTGCCCGTGACCGGACTTTCCCCGGCGCTTCCCGGACACCGCGCGATGGCGACCGGTGACGGGGGCGGACCCGGCGGCGTCGCCCGCGGAGACCGTGCCGGACTGCCCGGCACCCTGCACGGCGAGGGACTCACCTTCGACGTCCACGTGCGGGAGGATCTTGTCCAGCCAGCGCGGGAGCCACCAGGCCTTCTCGCCCAGCAAACGCATGACCGAGGGGATCAGGAGCATGCGCACCACGAACGCGTCCAGGAGAACGCCGATCGCGAGTGCGAAGCCGATGGGCCGGGTCATGGCCATGTCCGCGAAGATGAAGCCCGCGAACACGGAGATCATGATGATCGCCGCGGCGGTGACCACGGAGCGGCCCGCCTTGAAGCCGTAAACCACGGCCTGGCGCGCGGGGTGCCCGTGGGCGTAGGCCTCGCGCATCCCGGAGACCAGGAACAACTGGTAGTCCATGGCCAGGCCGAACAGGATGCCGATCATCAGCGTGGGCAGGAAGCTGAGGATGGGCCCGGGATCGTGCACGCCGAACACGGCGCCACCCCAACCCCACTGGTACACGGCCACCACGGCACCGAAGGCCGCGAGCACGGAGAGCAGGAAGCCCAGCGTGGCGATCACCGGGACCAGGATGGAGCGGAAGACCATGAGCAGCAACAACAGCGAGATGATCAGCACGACGCCCAGATAGAGGGGCAGTTTCTCGCCCAGCAAATGGGAGACGTCGATGTTCGCCGCGGTGGTGCCGGCTACGCCCACGTGGACGTCCTCATTGGCCTGGAGGTCGCCGTTGAGGTCCCGGATGTTGTTGACGAGTTCCTCGGTCGCGGCGTCCGCGGGTCCCGAGGAGGGGATCACCTGGATCACGCCGGTGGTGTTGTCGTCCGTGGTCACACCGGGGAGCACGTTGGCCACGTCGTCCTGCTGCGCCAAGCGGTCCGCCACCGTGTTCATCGTGTCGGTGGCCTCGGCATCGTTGAGACCCCCGGGGAGGTCCACGACCACGGCGAGGGGTCCGTTCTCACCCGCACCGAAGTCGTCCGCGATGCGCTGGTAGGCCTGGTACTGGGTGCTGTCCTGGGGTTCGGTGGACGCGTCCGGCAGGCCCAGGCGCATGGTCTGGGCCGGCAGCGCGAGCACGATGAGCACGGCCGCGCACGCCAGGGTGGTGATCCAGGGATGGCGCAGGTGCAGGGGGACGTCGTGCTCGTCGATGTTCTCCTCGCGGGGCGCGGCGTCCCGCACCTTCCTGGGCAGCACACGCCGCCCGGCGAGGGAGAGCAGAGCAGGGGTGAGTGTGAGGGTCAGCAGCAGGGCGACCGCCACGGCCACACCGGCCACGGTGCCCATGAGTCCCAGGAACGGGATCGCCGTGACGTTCAGAGCCACTAGGGCCACGATCACGGTCAGCGCCGCGAAGAACACGGCGGTTCCGGAGGTGCCCACGGCCATCCCGATGGATTCCCGCACGGGCATACCTCGTCGCAACTGCTGCCGGTGCCGGTTGAGCACGAACAGGGAGTAGTCGATGCCCACGGCCAGGCCCAGCATGACGCCGAGCATGGGCGTCACGGACATCATGTCGATCACGCCGGAGAACGCGAGGGTGGCACTCGTGGCGATGGCCACGCCCAACAGCGCGGTCAGCACGGGCAGCGCCGCGGGGACCACGGCGCGCAACATGATCAGCAGCACCAGGGCCGCGATGATCACGCCCACGATCTCCGCCGGACCCACCAGGGAAGAGATGTCCTGCGCGAGCTCCTGGGAGAACTCGGCGTCCACGCCGTCCACGGGGTGGTCCTTGATGGCGTCCATCACTGCGCTCTTGGTGTCCGATTCCACGGAGGTCTGGTCCACCGAGAAGCTCACCACGCTGATCGCGGAGTTGCCGTCCCGGGAGACCACGCGGTAGTCACCCATGCGTTCCATGGCCCGTTCACCCTCTTCGAGCTGGGCCTTCTGCTGGGCGATCTGCTGCGGGTCGATCCCGCGTTGCTGCAGGATGCGCTGTTCGCTCACGCCCGGCGGCAGGTTCTGGCGCAGCTGTGCGAGTGCTTGCTCGCCCTGTTCGAGCTGCTGGCGGCCGTCCCGCAACTGCTGCCGACCGTCGTCCAGCTGTTGCTGCGTCTGGAACGGGTTGCTCGTGGAGGCCACCTGGTCCACGTCCTCGGTGGCCTTCAGAGCCTCGGCGATGCCGTCCTTCTGGGCCTGCGTGAACTCGGAGCCGTCCTCCGTGAAGAACACGACGCGCCCGGTACCCTGGTTCGCTTCCGGGAGTTCGTCCTTGAGCCGATCCGCGAGGTTCTGGGTCTCGGTGCCCGGGATCGTGATGGCGTTGCTCAGGTTCACACCCGACATGGCGACCCCGCCCACGGCCAACGCAAGCACCGCGAGCCATACCAAGATCACCGCCCACGCGTGGGAGGCTGCGCTCTTGCCCAGCCTGTACAGAAGTCGTGCCACGGGATTCTCCTACTGAATCGGAAGTTCTCTGGTGGGTGCGTCGCGCGGGGCGGCGGCTGATCGGTCCATGGGTGCTGTGCGGTTGTCGACGACGCCGCGGCGCCGGTCTGCGGTCTCGGCCCCCGGCGTCGGGGGCTCGTCGGTGGTGCTGGTCAGGGTTTCGGGTCGGTGCGCGGCATCAGGAATCGAAGCCCCGCCCCAGGACGCCGAGTGCGGTGGCCAACAGTTCGTCCCAGATCCGGCGACCCCGCTCGTCCAGCCCGCCCCCGGTGCGCGCAACCCATTCGTCGAGGCACTCAGCGAACGAGTTGATGAGCGTGGTGGCCACCAAGTGCGTCTCGAAGGACGAGTGCTGCGGCAGTCGTTCGCGCAGCACCTCGTTCAAGCGGTCCACGGCGGTGCGGGTCACCCTGAATCCCCACAGCGAGGCCGCGGGGGTGTCCTGCAGGTCCACGGAGAACACCGGTTGGAGTTCCTCGATCAGGGTGTGGGTGCGCAGCGATCCGATCAACTGCCGGTAGACGTCCCCCAGGGAAACGTCCGACGACGCCGCTGTCGTACCCTTCGGCGTCGTCGGCTCCGGGAGATCCCGCAGCACCCCGTCGATCAGCCCTGCCACGAGTTCCGAGAGGTACTCGAACACCGCGTCCTGGGCCGAGGGGAAGTGGTTGAAGATGGTCCGGCGGGAGACCCCCGCCCGCGCGGCCAACTCGTTGACGGTCACGCGGTCGGTGCCCAGCTCGGTGGCCAGTTCACCCGCGGCCGCGATGATGGCCCGCCGATTGCGCAGCCGAATGGCTTCGCGCTTGTCCTTGGGCTCCCCTGATCGAGGCTCACCCGAACGGTCGTCGGCGCATCCGGACAGCAACGTGGTCAACACGTAATCCATCGTACGGCAGTAATTGCACTGTGTGCATTTTCTGGTGAGGAGGCTCTCATCACCTCCCCGCCAAGTCTGCGTACGTCAGTCCTCGAGGGATCGATGGTGGGGGCGTCGGTCCCTGGAACGCCGGTTGTCGGAGCGTCCTGCGAGGTATCCCGCCCGCACGTGATCCGGGAGCATGCCACCACCGGTGAGCCAGGCCAGATGGGTGGCCCCGTCGGGGACCTTCATCGGGTTCTCCCCCGCTCCCTCGTGGGCGACGCGCCGCAGGGCGTCCAGGGCCGCGGCGGCCGAGGGCTCCACCACCATGCCCTCCGCGCCATGCAGGCTCCTGACCTGGGACAACATCGCCTCATCCGTGCACGTGACGTAACCGGCGAGCAACCCTTCCACGGCTCGACCCACGAATCCCGAGGCCCGCCCCACCGCGAGCCCGTCCGCCACCGTGCGGGTGTCCAATCCCAGCTCGGCCACCGAGATCCCGTCATGACGACCCGTGTACACACCCAGGAGCATGCACGGCGCGCGGGTGGGTTCCACGAACACACAGTGCACTGCATCCCCGAATTCCCGTTTCAATCCGTAGGCCACGCCGCCCGGGGCTCCCCCGATGCCACATGGGAGGTACACGTACAGGGGATGCTCAGCGTCCGCAGCGACACCCAGGTCATGTAACTGCCGGGCCACCCGCGCCCCCGCCACGGCGTACCCCGCGAACAGGCTCAGCGAGTGTTCGTCGTCCACGAAGTGCACCGACTCGTCCGCCTCGGCGGCCACACGCCCCGCTGCGACGGCTTCCGTGTAGTCGGTGCTGTGTTCCACGACCTCCACTCCCCGCGAGCGCAGCAGATCCTTCTTCCACTGTTGCGCGTGTACGGACATGTGCACCGTGGCCCGCAGCTCGAGCGCCGCGGCGATGATCCCGATGGACAGCCCCAGGTTTCCCGTGGAACCCACGACCACGCGGTGCTCCCGCATGAGCCGGCGGAAGGGCTCGGCCCCGAACACGGTGTAGTCCGGTCCGGGCCGCGGTGGTTCCGGCAGCAGGCCGTGGCGCACCGCGAGCGTCTCGGCGTACTGCAGGACCTCGTGCACCCCGCCACGGGCCTTGATGGAACCGCTCACGGGGAGGATGTCGTCACGTTTGAGCAGGACCCGCCCCGTCCGGATACCGCTAACGCGCTGCCACTCGCCGGCCTCGTCCAATGGCGACTCGATGAGCCCCCGCGCGGGCGCGGTCTCGGGGAAGGTCGCCGCGATCCAGGGCCGGAACCGCTCGAGGCGCGCCGCGGCGTCGTCGACCAAGGCCGGGTCCACCCCGGAAGCCGCCAGCCCCCGGGCGCTGTCCACCGGGGGATTCCACCATGTCAGGGGTTCCTCCCGGGCCAGCCGGGACAGCACGGGATCCGACGCACCCCTTGACCCATGCTGCATCGGCGGCTCCGTGGTGGGTTCGATCTCCGGCGTATCCATGGCCCCATCATGGCGCGGCATGCTCTCACAGGCCACCGACCGGGCTCAGCCCCCCGAACTCCCGGTACTGCGCGGCCAACCGGACGGGAGCATTGGGGGCGCCGAAGCCCTCGTAGCCGCCGCGGCGTTCCACGACCTCCACGAACACCTCGCCCAGCGTGGCCGTGTAGAAGTGCAGGAACTCCCCGTGCTCGTCCCGGTCGTAGAGCAGCCCGTGGGATTCGAGCTCGGCCACGAACTCAGGATCCAGATCGAAGCGGGCCACGAGGTCCTCGTAGTAGTTGCGCGGCACGGGCAGGAAGGCGAGCCCGCGGCGTCGTGCCCGGCGTGCCACCGCGACGACGTCCGAGCACGCGAGCGCCACGTGCTCCGGGTAGGCCGCGCCCGTGAAGGCGCCCTGCTCCGCGGCCATGGGCGCCACGTTGAGGGGGATCCGCACGGTGTTGCCCTCCGAGCGCATGACCTGCGAGCGCACGAGTCCGGACGGCCCCGCGACCTCTTGCGAGGACGTGGGATGCAGGTTCAGCAGGGACGTCAGGAACAGCACCGCCTCGTCGTAGTGCTGCCACGGCTGGGCCAGGTTCACGTGGTCCACGCCCGTGATCAGGGCGCCCGACGCCGCGTCGTCCTGGTCCGCGCCGAACTCCCCGAGCCACGGCGGCACCCCATGGTTGCCGTGCGGGCCGAAGAATAACTCCGTCCCGTCCGGCGCGAGCACGCCGTGCAGCACGGTCTCGTCCGGCTGCTGGGCGCGATCCACGGCCCGGGCGAGCAGGCTTTCCGCGCGGTACGCGGCGAGGTCGGGATCCGTGACCTGGAAGCCGAGGGCCGCGAGCCGCGTGAGCTGCACGGTGGCCCCCGGGTCCTCCGAGACCACGATCCGCACCGGCCCCTGCGTCCACGCCTGGACCGAGTCCTTGGAGCGGTGGTGCCCGGCCAGGGAGAACCCCAGCTGATGCAGCAACCGGGTCACGCGCCCGAGCTCCCGGGTGCGCAGCTCCACGAAGTCCCAGTCGTCGGGGGTCTGCGGAGCGGGCAGATCGGTGAGCACGAGCGGCTCGCGCTCGGGTTCCCCGCCGGCGTCACGCACGGCGTCCGCGGTCTGGTCCTCGAGCCAGCGCAGGGACCGCAACCCGTCCACGGCTGTGCGGTAGACGTCCGCCTGCCGGAACGAGTCGTTGAAGATCTCCAGGGACACGGGCCCGGCGTACCCGCACTCGTGCAGGCGGCCCAGCAGGTCCACCAGGTCGAAGTCCCCCTCACCCGGGAAGACCCGGTGGTGGCGCGACCACGAGAGCACGTCCTGTTGGAGCAGGGGCGCGTCCGCGAGCTGCACGAAGAAGATCTTGTCCGGGTCGCACTTTTCCGCCCCGGCCACGGTGTCCCCGCGGGAGAAGATGTGGAAGCTGTCCAGGCACGTCCCAACCCGGGGGTGGTCCGCGAGTCCCACGATCCGGTGTGCGTGGCGCCAGTCGTTGACGTGCGCGCCCCACGCGAGAGCCTCGTAGGCCAGGTCGATCCCGTATTCGTCGGCGACGTCGCCCGCGGCCCGCAGCTGCTCGGCGATCGCCTGGTCGTCGTCCAGAACACCGGTAGCCACGTTCGAGCACACGAGCAGCACCGTGGTGCCCAGCCGGTTCATGAGTTCGCACTTGGCGCGCAGTCGGCGCAGGGAATCCGGGAACGCCTCCGGGGCCACCTCCACGCCGTCGCGGAACGGCTGGTACATGTCCAGGGAGAGCCCCAGCTCCGCTGCGAGCTCTCGGAGTTGTTCGGGCGACGACGGCGAGACCACCAGGTCCGGCTCGAAGACCTCGATCCCGTCGAACCCGGCGGAGGCCGCCGCCCGCATCTTCTCCTCGAGGGTTCCGGACAGGCACACCGTGGCGATACTGGTCCTCACAAGGCACCCTCCTGTTTCTCGTGGCTACGCTCACCCTCGGGAGCGGACGCGGGGACGGTAACGGCGTCGTCGCCCTGGCCGGTGAGCTCCAGGAAGTGCCGGCGCATGCGGGCACTGTCCGGGGCGACCCCCGTGATCAATGCAAATGCATCTACCGCTTGCCCCACGGCCATGTGTCCACCGTCCAGCACCGAGCACCCGAGAGCCCGCGCCGCCCGTACCAGGGGCGTCTCGAGCGGAAGGTAGATCACGTCCGCGACCCAGTGCTCCGGTCGCAGCAGACCCACGTCGAAAGGCGTCCCGGGGTGATGGTGCATCCCCACCGGGGTGGCGTTGACCACGCCGTCGGCCGCCGCGATGTGCTCCGTGGCCTGTTCGGCCGTGACGGCTTCCACCACCGCGTCCGGGTAGCGGGCGGCGAGTTCGCTCGCTCGCTCGGCGGCGCGGGCCACGTCCACGTCCACGAGACACAGCCGCTGCGCACCCAGGGACAGCAGGGCCTCGGCCACCGCGGACCCCGCCCCGCCGGAACCGAATTGCACCACGGACCCCACGGTCACGCCGGGCAGACCGTGCCCGAATCCGGTGGTGAACCCCGAGCAGTCCGTGTTGTACCCGATGAACTTTCCTTCCCGGATGAGCACCGTGTTCACGGCCTGGATGGCCTCGGCGCGCGGATCGATCTCGTCCAGGTGCTCGAGTACGAGCTGCTTGCACGGGTGCGTGATGTTGAAGGCGTTGAACCCCAGATCACGCCCGGCCCGCAAGAGGTCCCCCACACTCGTGCCGGGGCGTCCGATCACCCCCAGGTCCACGGGGCGGTAGAGGTAGCGCAGACCGTGCCGGTCCGCTTCGGCCTCATGCATGGGCGGGGTGAGGCTCTGGGTGATGCCGTCGCCGATCAAACCCACCAGGTAGGACTCGTTGCGAGTGGACATGGGACTCCTTCCGGGGAGTGTGTGCCGTGGTCAAGAGGTGCGAATTCAGGGCCCGGGGAGCCCGGACCCGAACATCAGCTGCGCTGCGGGAGCACCACCGCGAGTCGGTCCGCGGCCTCCCGCAACAGGGGGACGTTCTGGATGAGCTCAGTGGGATCGCACCGGTGTACGGGCGCGGCGAGCGCGAGCGCCGCCTGGAGGGGAGCACCTGGGGACATGACGGGCACGGCCAGGGCGGCCATACCGTCGTCGTGCTCCTGGTCCTGCAGGGCCCACCCCTGCTCCCGGACCTGCGTGAGGATCGCGCGCAAGCGCTCGCGGTCGGTGAGCGAGCGCTCCGTGCGCGCGCTGAGGTCGAGGGACGCCACGAGGTCATCGCGGACGCCCGGTGCGGTGAAAGCCAGCAGCACCCGGCCGAGCGCGGAGGTGTGCAGCTCCCCCCGGTCCCCCGGGTCCGTGGTGATGCGGTGGTGCGGGCCGTCCACGGTGTGCACGGTGAGGAAACGGTCCCCGTCCAGCACGGCCAGCAGACAGCTCTCACCGGTCGCCTCCACGACCTCCCGCATGACGGGCAGTGCGGTGCCGGCGTAACCCCTGGCCGTGGCCGCCTTCTGTCCCATCGCGAAGAGCAGCAGACCCAACCGGTACTGCTTGGTCGCGGGCTCGTACTCCGCGTACCCGGCGTCCACGAGGGTGCTCAGCAAGCGGTAGCACGTGCTGAACGCGTAGCCGGAGTCCGCCACGAGTTGCCCGGCGGTCGCCCCGTGGGGGTACTCGGCCAGCATCTCGAGCAGCGCGAGCCCCTTGCGCACGGTTCCCGAACGGTCAGCGGCCCGGGACCGGCTACCGGCCCCGCCCTCCCCGGACTCCCGACCCGGTTTTCGGTCGCCTTCTCGCTCCGGTTCCCAGCCGGATTCCTGCTCCGGTTCCTGGGCCGGTTCCTTGACCGCCGACGCCGCGACGCGCGACTGCGATGCGCTGGGGCTCACGCTCAACTCCTGATTCGCTGACGGACATTTTTCTCGACCACTTGACGAACAGTGTGACCCACACCATTCTTGGTTTCAAGTATTCGGAAGTGATTTTCATTATTTGGCAATTGCCAACGCGATGACGCCCCACGGAAGGACCCGCTCATGAGCACGACCCCAGGACCGGATCAGCCGATCCACCCCCCGGCCCCGGCGTCGTCGGGACAACTGACCGACTCACGCCCCGAGAACGTCAAGACCCCCAAGAAGGCGGCGCTGGCCAGCTGGATCGGCTCCGCGCTCGAGTACTACGACTTCGCGGTGTACGGCACCGCGGCGGCGCTCGTGCTCAACCACTTGTTCTTCCCCAAGGACGCGTCCCCGGGTGTGGCCATCCTGTTGGCCATGGGCACCGTGGGCGTGGCCTACGTGGTGCGGCCGCTGGGGGCGCTCATCATGGGCCCGCTCGGTGACCGGATGGGACGCAAGTTCGTCCTGATGCTGACCCTGTTCATGATGGGCGGCGCCACGTTCCTGGTCGGGTGCCTGCCCACGTACGACCAGGTGGGCCTGTTGGCACCCGCCCTGCTCGTGCTGTGCCGCGTGATCCAGGGCCTGTCCGCCTCTGGTGAGCAGGCCAGTGCCATCTCGGTGTCCCTGGAGCACGCCGACGACCGCCACCGTGCGTTCACCACCTCGTGGACCCTGCAGGGGACGCAGTTCGGCACCCTGCTGGCCACCGCCGTGTTCATTCCGTTCACTCTGTTGCTGAGTGAGGAGCAGCTGTTCAGCTGGGGCTGGCGCGTCCCGTTCTGGATCTCCGCCGTGGTGGTCCTGGTCGCCTACCTGATCCGCCGTCACCTGGAGGAGCCGCCCGCCTTCGAGGACGCCCAGGCCGAGACCCCCGGCGAGAAGCCCGCGACCCCGCTGGCCCTGATGCTCAAGTACCACAAGGCCGCCGTGATCCGGATCGCCGCCGCCGCGCTGATCAACACCGTCAACGTAGTGTTCCTGGTGTGGTCCCTGTCCTTCGCGACCTCGGTCGTGGGCCTGGAACGCTCCACCATGCTGTGGGTGTCCGTGCTCGCCAACTTCGTGGCCCTGTTCACCATCCCCGTGTGGGCGCTGCTCGCGGACCGGGTGGGCCGCAAGCCCATCTTCGTAATGGGTGTGATCGGTTCCTCGCTGCTCATGTTCCCCTATCTGGGCGCGGTGTCTTCCGGTAACTGGGTCCTGATCTTCCTCCTGGGTGCGGTGCTCTCCGGCGTGTTCTACTCCATGGCCAACGGCATCTGGCCGTCCTTCTACGCCGAGATGTTCCCCACCCGGGTGCGCGTCTCCGGGCTCGCGCTGGGCACGCAGATCGGCTTCGCGATCTCCGGCGGCGTGACCCCCTTCCTGGCCACCGCCGTGGCCGGCGCCGAGGGCGACGCCTGGCTCAACGTGGCACTCGTGGTCTGCGCCGCCGGTCTGATCTCGGTGATCGCCGCACTCACGGCCAAGGAGACCAAGTCTCGTTCGCTGCGCAACATCGACGACCTGCACACCAGCCGCACGGAGGCACTCGAGGTCGTGGCACTGGGCAAGCGCAACGCCGCGGGCCGCTGATTCCGAGCTCTGGTCATCGCACTGCCATTCCGTGGAAGGCGCGGTCGGGAGCTCCCCGGTCGCGCCTTCCGTCTGCCCGCCGTCAGGTGCGGTGGGTCGCGGAGGCTGCGCAGCGTCGTCGTCCGAGCACGGGGACGACGACGCCGCGCGGCCCCGTCCTCAGACGTCCCGGCGGCGTCCGGGCGGGCGGGTCGCGTAGATGGCGACCGAGACCAGCAGGGCGGCCACCCCGGCCCCGAGGGTGAGCAGGAACCCGTGCCGCGGCACGACCGACAGGACCCCGCCCAGTGCCGAGCCGAAGGAGACCCCCAGGACCAGGCAGGTCGTGAGCATGGTCATGACGCTCGCGATCCGGTGGGACGGGGCCACGCGCTCACCGCGCGTGTAGGCGCTGACCAGGATGGAGCCGACGCCCAGGCCGATCACCGTGAACAGCAGCGCCAGACCCACCGAGCCGGGGACCGGCAGCAGTAGGACGGACACCAGCACCACGAGAAGTGCTCCGCCGGCCACGCGCCATGCGAGCGGCACACGCTCCGGGAGCCGGGACACCAGCACGCTCGCCACGGCGCTGCCCAGCCCCATGAAGCCGTAGATGATGCCCGTGTAGGCATCGGTCCCTCGGGCCGCGTTGATCGCGGTGAGTGCGGTCTGCGTGGAGCCGAAGACCGTGCCCACGCACAGGCACGCGAGCATGGGCGGGAGGACGGCCTTCGGGCGGATCCGTGGGGCGGTGCCGTCGGTGGGGGTGGGCGTCTGCGCGTCCACCCTCATGCCGCGGCGGCTCACCAGGTAGGCGATGAAACACCCCTGACCCACCACGACCCACGTCATGAGCACCAAGAGCGCCGGATTCGGGCCGAGTACACCCACCAGGATCCCGGCGATCACGGGCCCCAGGATGAAGCTGATCTCGTCGCACGCGGTCTCGTACCCCAAGGCCTTGCCCACCAGGCCGGGGGTGTCCCGGCGCCTGGCCAGGGCGGACCAGCGGGCCCTCGCGATGGCTCCCACCTGGGGGTTCGCGGCGCCGACCACCGCGGCGCACACCAGGATCAGTGACCGGGGCGCGTCGTGAAGGACCACGGCGAGCAACGATCCCATCCCGAGCAGTTGCACCACGGTGGCCGCGAGCACCACGGGCAGGGGTCCGAAGCGATCCACCAACCGCCCGATCAGGGGCGCGCCCACGGCGGAACCGAGTCCCGCGGCAAGCGCTTCGTCCACGTCGACAGCACGGGGTATTCCCGGCCCATCCTCGAACGGACGGGCCTGACGCCCATCACTTCGGTCACCGCCGCGACGTGGCGCCGAGGCTGATGACAGGGCAATTCGTCGAGCCCGAGCGGTTGTTGGGGCCGATCAAGGGCCAGCTATTTCGTGCAGTTGACGTAGTCGAGGAATGCGAAGTGGAGCAAAAGCAGGGGGTCAGCCGCTCGTCCGAGGATCCCGGGCTGAGGCGCCAGTCACGACCCAAGAAACGCAGGAGGGTGGCAGCCGTCCGTCCAGACGGCTGCCACCCTCCTGAAGGAACCCGTGCCTACCGGGCCGCCACCTTCGCGAACGGGTAGTCCACGTACCCCTTGGGTCCGCCCACGTAAAAGGTCGTGGGATCCGGGGTGTTCAGCTCCAGCCCGTCACGCCAGCGCTCCACCAGGTCCGGGTTGGCGATGAGCTCACGGCCCACCACCACGCCGTCCGCGAGATCGGCGCTCATGATGTGCTCCGCCTCCTCGAGTTCGGTGACCACGCTGAAGCCGCTGTTGAGGTAGAACACACCCTCGAAGTCACGGCGCAAGTCCCGCACGAACTCCCCGTCCACGTCCTTGTGCAGCACGGACAGGTACGCGAGGTCGAGTCCGCGCAGACCGGTGAGCAACGCGTCATAGGTGGCCACGACGTCGTCGTGGTCGTCCTCGATCGCGCCCTGGACGTTGTGCTCGGGCGAGATCCGCAGCCCCACGCGCTGCCCGCCGATCTCCTCGGCGACGGCGCGCACCACCTCGATCACGAACCGTGCCCGGTTCTGCGGGGAGCCACCGTACTCGTCGGTGCGGTGGTTGGAGGACGGGGCGAGGAACTCGTGGAGGATGTAGCCGTTGGCGCCGTGGATCTCCACGCCGTCGATCCCGGCGTCCACCGCGCGGCGGGCGGCGGCGACGAACTCCTGCTTGATGCGGGGCAGCTCGTCGGTCTCCAGGGCACGGGGCGTGGGCATGGGCTGCTTGCCGCTGGGCACGTGCACCGTCTGGTCCACACCGATCGCACTGGGGGCCTCGGGCAGGGGGCCGCCGGTGAGTTCGGGGTGGGAGACCCGCCCGGCGTTCATGATCTGCAGGAAGATCACGCCGCCCTTCTCGTGTACGGCGTCCGCCACCCGGGACCAGCCCTGGGCCTGCTCGGCGGTCTCGATGCCGGCCTGACCCCAGAACCCGCGGCTCGTCACGGCCGGGAACGTGCCCTCCGTGACCACGAGGCCCGCGGACGCCCGCTGCGAGTAGTACTCGACGTTCATGTCCTTGGGTACACCGTCCGCGTCGGAACGCATCCGGGTCAGCGGCGCCATGGCCACACGATTGGCGAGCTCGAACTTTCCTACGGTGATCGGGTCGAACAGGGTGGGCATATGTTTTCCTTCGTCGAAAGCTGTTGGTACTTAGTCAGTACCCACAACATCCTTCCCCCGCACACCATTCCCGAGGAAGGCTTTCAGAAGGGTCGCCGGAGGAGTTGCCGCAGCCCTTCTGCCCCTGGCCCACCAACGGGTTGTCGTACTGCAGCTTGTTCTGCAGCGGACCCAGGACGTTCTGTTCCTCACGGCCATTGCCCATGGGCATCTGCTGCGCCACGCCGACGAGCGCCTCGCACACGGAGTCGTAGACGTCCTCGTGGACGTAGAGGCGCGTGAGCGCGGCACACGTCTGGCCCGTGTTGATGAACGCACCCCAGAACAGGTCCCCTGCAATGGCCTGCGGGTCCACGTCCGGCGGCACCACACCGGCTTCGTTGCCCCCGAGCTCGAGGGTTAGTCGTGCGAGCCCGTCCGCGGCCGAGCGCATGATCGCCTGGCCGGTCTTGGTGGAGCCGGTGAACATGATCTTCTCCACACCGTCGTGTTCGGACAGTGCCTTGCCCACCTCGCCGCCGCCGGGCACCACGTGCAGGACGTCCGCCGGGAGCACCTGGTTGAGCACGTGGATCAGGCCCAGCACGGACAGCGGGGTGTACTCGGAGGGCTTGACCACCACGGTGTTGCCCATGCGCAGCGACGCCGCGACCTGCCCCACCGTGATCATCATGGGCCAGTTCCACGGCCCGATCGCCCCCCCCCCCCCCCACGACGCCCAGCGGGACGTAATGCAGTTCGGCCCGCCCGGACTCGTCGTCCACGAGCACCTCGGCGAGCACCTCCGCGTTCGCCTCCACGGCGTCCGCGGCGCGGTGCAGGTACTCCGAGCGCTTCGCGTGCCCCAGCCCCGCCCATTCGGGTTGGGCCGCGCGGGCGGCGGCCACGGCGTCGTCGAGCTCGGCGACCGCGCACTCGTGGACGGAACCCACCACCTCACCGGTAGCCGGGTCCAGGATCTCGCGCCCTGACGGGCCGGTGACGGCGGCGAACAGGTCTTGGTAGGTGCTCACGGTGGCTTCTCGTGGCTGGGTCGGTTTGGCGCCGGTACGCGCGCAGCTGCCCCCATTGTGTCCCGGATCACCCCCCCCCCGGTGGCTTGTGCAGGCGTGCAGTGCGGTTGGCGTTGCATGCCGGGGACGACGACGCCGCACGCTGCCTGCGCGCACACCCGCGCCTCGACAGCCAGGCGCACGGCACGGATGTGCGAGGCCACCGTGAAGTCCTGTGCCGCGAAACGGGTGTGCACCTGGCGGACGGAGACGTAGAGGGCCCGGGCCACGGACCCCGGGGACAGCTCGGGATCATCGAGGTGGCCGGCGATGTACGCCATGGCCTGCTGCACCAGCAGGTCGCTGGCGTTCTCCTCCGCAGGCTCCACGACCTCGGCGGAGAGCACACTAACCAGCATGTCCAGCGCGGAGCGGATACTCAGGGGCATGTTCCATGCGATAGGCGACGTACACGATGAACAGGATCACGGAAGCTACCGTGACCACGTACACCCAGCCCAGATTGATGGCGAGCCACTGCACCAGGCCGAGCATGGCCTTGTCCGCCCGCACGGGGGCCAAGATGGTCCACACGGAGAAGGCGCGATGATGGCACCGGACACGATCATGACCCGCCAGTTCACGCGCGTCTCGCCGCAGCAGGAGAGATCTGCGGATCCGCGACTGAGATCCATGGGTTCCTCGGGCCCGGGGACGTCAGGATGCTCAGGTATGCGATCGCTGATTTGTTCAGTCACTCACGTCTCCTTCATCCAGTCCACTCGCCCACTGTGGGGCGTGCACGACATCTGGGAAAATCCCGTGAGTGGGCGCACGGCGTTGCAGGGCGCTCCGGGCACCGGGGTGAATGGCTCCGACCTGGGGGTGCTCCCGCTCTAGGCCAGCCCCAGCATCGCCCGGGCGATCAGGAAGTAGACCACGAGCCCAGCGGCATCCACGAACGTGGAGATGAACGGGTTGGAGAACACGGCCGGGTCCGCCCCGATGGCGCGTGCGATCAATGGCATACATCCCCCCACGGTGGCGGCTAACGTGCACAGGGCCAGCAGTGTCAGCCCGATCACCGCGCCGATGTCCCACCCGTAGATCAACCCCACGATCACGAATCCCAGTCCGCCCAACAACAGCCCCAAACACAGTCCCACGCGCATCTCGCGCAGCATGACCTTGACGACGTCCCGGGTGTGCACGTCCCCCAGGGCGAGCGCGCGGGTCAGGGATGTCGCCGCCTGGTTACCCGTGTTGCCGCCGGTGCCCGTGAGCAGCGGGATGAACACGGACAGCACCACGAGCTGTTCCAGGGTGGACTCGAACGTCTCCAACACCCGTACGGTGAACACGGCGCTGACCGCGAGCACCAACAACCACACCACGCGCGAGCGCGCGAGCCGGAACACGGGGGTGGACAGGTACGGCCTGCGCAACGGCTCGGAACCGCTGAGCCGCGCCTGGTCCTCGGACTCGGCGCCCTCGAGAATGTTCAGGGCGTCGTCCACGGTGAGCACGCCCACCAGGCGGTCCTCGTCGTCCACGACGGGCAGGCTGAGCACCCGCAGGGCCGCGCACTGGCGCGCCGCCCGTTCCCGGGGTTCCGTCGCGGACACCCGGTCCGCCTGCTCCATGACCTGTGAGACGAGGGTGTCCGGAGGGGCTGCCATGAGTCGCTGCAGGCTAGTCACGCCCAGGAGCCGCCGCTGCGGATCCGTGACCATGACCGTGTACACATTGCGGGTGCGTTCCAGTTCCCCGCGCACCCGTTCCAGACTCTCGGCGCACGTCAGGTCGGGGTGGGTCGTGACGTACGAGGGGTTCATCCGCCGCCCGATCGAGTTCTCCGGGTAGCCGAGCACCGCCGCGGTGAGCTCGCGCTCGGAGGGCGGCAATCCCTTCAACAGCCGGGTGGCCAGGGCCGCAGGCAGTTCGTCCAGCAGACTCACGCGATCGTCGGTGTCCAGGGACTCGACGACGCCCGCGACCTCCTCGTCCCGCAGACCCGTCACGAGTTCGCGCTGCAGCGGCGCGTCGAGACGTTCGAACACGGTCACCGCGCGGTCCTTGGCCAGCATCCGGTAGGCGACGGCGCGCTGGCGCACTCCCAGCCGCTCCAACAGGTCCACGACCTCCCCCACCGTGAGCTCCGCGAGCAAGCGTGCCACCTCCGGCAGGTCCT
Organism: Kocuria sp. PD6; assembly: GCF_031844145.1. Classification (NCBI taxonomy): domain Bacteria; kingdom Bacillati; phylum Actinomycetota; class Actinomycetes; order Micrococcales; family Micrococcaceae; genus Kocuria; species Kocuria sp. PD6. The sequence goes on along the minus strand of NZ_JAUZUS010000007.1, from coordinate 57,851 downwards.
GGCTCCCGATGGCCGATTCGACGGCGCGGAAGGGCCGTTGGACCTTGACTTCGTGGACACGGCTCACGTGCCACCCCTTCCTGGTCATTGGACGGCACCGACGGGACGCGGGAGCCGTTGCCAGCCTGTCAGAAATCGGACGCGCCCGCCCAGTGGTGGCCGCACTCTAGAGTGTTCTCGTATCGCCCCACCCCGCACCCGGGAGTGGTCCTCCAGGCCCGGCCAGGCCCCGCACCGAAGGGTGACCGTGTACGCAGACCCCACCGACATGACCGCCATCCGTGAACTCCTGCACGAGATCCTGCGCAACGATCCCGCTCCCCTGCACCTGGGCATGGACCTCGGTGAGATCGAACAGGGCCGAGTGACCATGTCCATGACCGTGTCCGACTTCATGGCCAACGGCCACGGTGTCTGCCACGGCGGATACCTGTTCACCCTGGCGGACACCACGCTCGCGTACTGCTGCGCGACCGCCGGCTCCCCCATCCTCACGCGCAACGCCGAGATCACGTTCACGGCTCCCGCGCACAGCGGCCAGGTGATCACCGCGATCGCCACGCGCCGGGTGAGCTTCGGCAGGAATCAGATCTGCGACGTCGTCCTGGAGGCCGACGGGCGCGTGATCGCCTACTTCACGGGGCAGGGCACCACCCCGCCGCAGCCCAAGGGTACGGTGAAGTGACGGGCCGGACACTGTAACGCCCACCGCTGGAAGTTCTCGGGCACGCCGAGGCCACGTTCGACCCCGTGAGGTAGCCTCGGCGTGCCTCACGGCGCGGTCCCCGATCCCGTGGATCGCCCCCCACAGCCCACTGCTCAGGGCACGCCCAACCATGGGGGCCACGGCCGGAAGCGCGTGGTCAGCTCTTCTGCGGTGTGCAGCCGCTGGTAGGCGCCCACTTCCAGGGGGCCGCTGCTCATGCCGTGGACGGTGGTGATCCCCCACGCGGAGAAGTCGGCCAGGGCCACCCGCTTCCCGGCCAGCAGGTCGTCCGGGCCCGTCCATCAGGTGCTCGTCGTAGCCCACCCACGCACCCACTCCCCCGCCTCGGCTTCCTGTGCGGCCTCGCGGATCGCTTTGACGACGTCGCTCGCTCGCGGTGTCACGGACGGCCTGCAGCCCGCCTTCATGGCCAGGCAGGTATACATCCTCGGGATGCCCGTGGGACTCGATAAGCCCCGGCATGAGGTAACGCCCACCCGCATCCACGACGGGTGCACCCTCCGGGGTGCGGGCGCGCGCGATGGCCGAATAGCGGACCTTGACCGGGAACAACTGGGTCAGGACGGTGCACACGGGGGCGTACGGGATGGAGGCGAAGCCGAGTCCCAGGATCATGGCCACGGTGATCAGGGCGGTGTCCTGGGTATCCACGAGCCAGAAAATGGGGAAAGCCACGAGCGCGGCGATCGCGTAGCCGACGGCCTCCACGATGGACGGGGAGGTCTTGTCCGAGAGGGCCACCACGGCGGCCACGATCATGAAGGACAGGATGGTGCCGGTGGGCGAACCCAGCTGCACCCCCGCGCCGGAGAAACCGCGCTTGTGCTCAGGGGCGTTCTCCACGGCCAGCAGGGTGGCGCCGCCCCATTCGCCGCCGACCGCCATGCCCTGCAGGAACCGCAGGACGGCCAGCGCGGGGTCCTCGCCACCGAAGAACAAGGGCGCGAAGACGATGGACGCGGTGGGGCCGAACAGGAAGAAGTCGTACTACTCGAGGGACGTGCCCACGTAGGCGCCGATCAGCGCTTTGCAGGCCTTGCGGGGGTCGTGTTCTCGGGCCGCGGGATGCTCCGTGGGACCTTCGGTCGTGCTGGACATGACAACCTCTGGATCAGGGAAGTGGTGCCGTTGCCCCGGGACCCGCTCATACGAGCACCCAGAACAGTGGCCGCGATTATTTATGTGACCGGGGTCCTACACCGGAGCTTTCCGGCGGGTTCAAGACTGGAAGGGGTCCGTCCGAAATTCGCTGCCGTGAGACGGTTGTCGCGTCCCGTGGCAAGTGGTCGAATGAACGCATGAGTGAAAACAGCATCTGGGATGCCCTGGAATCCGCACGCGACAAGGCCAAGGAACGGGAGCAGGAGGAGATGCAGCGCGTCGAGGACGCGGACAACCACGAGCAGCAACGCGCCGCCAGCTCCCGCGTGGCAGCGCGCCAAGCCGTGCGCGAGACGCTCGACGACATTCTCACGCAGCGGGAGAGGTGAGGGTTTCACGGAGGGGGTGAGCCCCCTCCGGCCACCTCGTGCGGCTCGGGGAACGGTTCCGTTCCCCGAGCCGCCGCGCCATCTGATAGTGATGCTGGGGACGCACATCGACCGAGGGGTCCCCCACGAGCACGCATCACTTCATCCGAGCACGGCTGCCGTGGGTGGTGGCCGGGATCATCCTCGTGGCGCTGAGCCTGCGCGGGCCCATCATCGCGCCCACGCCCGTGATCACGAACATCCAGGCGGACATCGGCCTCTCGTCGGTCGCGGCGGGGCTGCTCACGGGACTCCCGGTGTTCCTCTTCGCCGTGGTCACCCCGGCGGCCTCCACGGTCATCCGACGTGCGGGCCCCGAGGCTGCCGTCCTGCTCTGCCTCATCGGTGTCCTAATGGGCACCGTCATCCGTTCCCTCGGCTCCACGCCCCTGCTGTTGGTGGGCACCGTGGTCATCGGGGCGTCGATCACGATCGGCAACATCGTGATCCCGGTCATCATCCGCCGCGACGTCCCCTGGCGCCAGGTCTCCGTGGTCACCGCCGCCTACTCCGCGGCCCTCAACGTGGGGTCCATGATCACCGCGCTCGGCACCGCGCCGCTCGCCGCCGCCCTAGGGTGGCGCTGGGCCATCACGGCCTGGGGCGTCCTGGCGCTCGCCGGCATCGGCTACTGGCTCCTGCTTTCACGACGCCGCTCCGGCAGCCCCGGCGACGACGCCGCCTCAGCCGCCCACACGCCGTCGTCCCCCGACGCCCCCGGCCGCGGCGCGGCCCCCAACCCCCACGCGCCGTCGGCCCCCGAAACCTCAGAGGCCCCCGCGGAGATGCTGCCGCCAGCGGAACCCGACACCGCTCACGCGACGGGGCGTGTGCGGCGCATCGGCTGGTTGCTCGCGCTGGCGTTCTGCGGGCAGGCCATGGCCTACTACTCGGTGACGGCGTGGCTACCCGCGCTGCTCGCGGACACGCGGGGGTTGAGCTTGGCGAGTTCCGGGGCCTCGGCGTCGCTGTTCCAGGTGGCCGCCGTCATCGGGGCGTTCGGCGTGCCCCTCCTGGCCGCACGGGCGCCCGCGTGGGTTCCGGTGGCACTGATCGGAGCGCTGTGGATCACCCTACCCATTGGCCTGATGCTCGCGCCGGGGTGGTTCATCGCGTGGTCACTCATCGGCGGGGCGACCCAGGGCGGCGGTTTCACGGCGATCTTCTCAATCGTCGCCCGCGTGGCCCGCTCCTCCGCCGAGGCGGCGCGGATGTCCGCGCGGGTGCAGGGCATCGGCTACCTCGCGGCCACGATCGGGCCACCCCTGGCCGGAGGTTTGAACACCGCGACCGGGGCGTGGACGGCGCCCCTGCTGTTGGTGCTCGCCGCGACCGTGGTGTTCACGGTGGGCGGGGTGTTGGCGGCGTTCAGTGCGCGGTCGTGAACACCACGACATGACAGCGCGCGTTCCACGGCAGTTGATGTTACGGATACAGGACTGGGGCCCACTCACGAATGAGTGGGCCCCAGCCATCAGGTCCTGGATCTAGAACCTACGGAACGAGGTCTCAGCGACCCGGGTGGGTGGTGCCGTCCACGTTGGTGGTCCCGGTGTCGCGGCGACGATCCGTGGTGTGGTCGACGTGGCGATCGTTGTGGACGCTTCGCCGCCTCTCGCGGGCAACAGTGTGCTCTCTTTATATTCGGGAATAATCGGAGGCGAGTCCGAGAGCTTGATTCTCCTGGCCGGGGCCCGCCGGAACACCGGCGCGTACTGCATCACCCAGGTGAAGCGGCGATTTCCTTAGATTTTCCCGGATACACGCGGGCGAAGAGGATGAATCGGGAATAAATATACGATTTCGTCCTCGCGCCCCCAGCACCGATGATCGAGGAATGCAGAGGGCATTCCCCTACCCCCCTCCGTAACCTCACCCGCCCCGGACCAGCGCGCCCCCTTCCCCGGGTAGTTTCAAGATCAGTCGCCCCGGGAGGAGCTCACATGTCCCAGCGCATCGCCATCATCGGCGCAGGACTCGGCGGTCTGACCCTTGCCATCGATCTGCAGCGCAAGGGGTTGGACGTCCGGATCTACGAACAGACCGCTGTCCTGCGGGAGGTCGGCGCCGCCGTCCCCCACCACGGCCAGGCTGCGAACCAGTCCATCGAGGACGCGATCGTCCTATCCGACCTACTCTCCAGCACGACCGACTGGGACCATGCGCGTGCCGAGTACGAGCGGCGTCGTCGTTTCCGTACCCGCAAGATCGTGGACGCGTCCGTCACCGTGGGTGAAATGCTCCACCTGCCCGACGGCGCTCGCGCCCGGGAACGCAACACTCGCCTGGCCTCGCCGGACGCCTTAGACCGGGACCTGGACTGGATCCATTCGTTCCGTGCCGATGAGCAGGTCCCGGAAGCCCCGGCCGTGGGTGGGTGATCAGGAAGGGCGTCGCGCCCAGCGCGGCGCCCGCTCCGGCCGCGGTCCTACGCCCACCGCCAACGCCGGGAGCGCACTGAGCCACGGCACCCGCCGCACGACCTTCACGATCCACGACGGCGGCCGCAGGTCCCTGCCCCGGATCGCCGGCATGATCAGTGCCGCGTGCAGGATTCGCTGCATGCCCTGGATGACCACCGTGGGCACCATGCGGCGTCGCTGGATCCGCGCCAACCCACGCGCCTCCGCCCGCCCGGATGCACCGCCAGAACGCAGCAACGGAGCCAGAATGCGGGCCGCAGCCACCGCGTCCTGCACCGCCAGATTGATCCCGACGCCGCCCACCGGCGACATCGCGTGTGCAGCGTCCCCGATGCACAGGACCCCCGGGGCGTGCCAGCGGCGCAGCCGGTCCAGGCGCACGTCGAGGTGCTTCACGTCCGCCGTGGACCCGATCCCGGTCACCCCGGCGGCCGCCTCCGGGAGGAGCTGCGCGGCGTCGGCCCGGAAGGTGTCGAGACCGCGGGCGCGCACGGCGTCGTCGGCACCCTTGGGGCCCAGCTGCGCGACCTGGATGTAGCCGTCGCGCGGGATGCCGATGGCCACCCGCCCCTTCTCCCACGTCACCCCGGTGACCTCGTGCTCCGGGAGGTCCACGTGGGTGACCCTGGAATGCGGAATGGCCTCGAAACGATCGAAGAGACCGAGATCGTCGAGCAGGGCCAAAGTGGTGGGATGCACGGTGTCCCCGCGGAAGTCGCGGAGGAAGTCCGCGTGCTTCTCCAACACCGTGACCGCCACACCCGCACGCGCCAGTAGGAGACCCAGCACCAGGCCGGCCGGACCGCCGCCGACGATGGCGCACGTGGTGCGAACGGTGGGCGGCTCCGCGGGCGTCGTCACCCCGCCAGCGCCTTCACGAATCCCCAGAACGTTTCCGCGCTCGCGGTCAGATTGTGCGCGAAGGCCTCCAGGTCCTCACTCGAGTCCCGGCGGTAGTTCACGCAGAACTCGTAGCCGTCCGTATGGGTCGTGTACGTGACACCGAAGCCCTCGGGTGTGGTGGGCGCGAACGCGTAGCGCACGATCGGGTCCGGACCGCCGATGGACGTGGTGGACAGGAAGTCGTGGCGCATGGCCGCGATCCCCGGGGAGTCGAAGAACTCGGACAGCTCCCCCGTCTTCCGGGCCATCATGGCGAGTCCCAACAGGTGGCGATCCACACCGCGGGCGTTCTTGCAGGCCTTGACCCAACCACGATGTGCGTCCAGGGCCTCCGTGAACAGCTCCTCGGTCGCCTCACCGGCGAGGAGGGCGCGGGCGAATGCGGTGGCCTGCGGGGTCACGGGGCGGAGGCACTCGGTGCGTCCCGCCTGGAACTCACGCATGTCCACCGATTCATATACACCGCGCGCCGTCCCGTACGTCGCAAGCTGGGCGAGCAACATGATGAATTGCTGAGCGGCGTCGTCGCTGATCTTGAACGGGAGTTCGGCGCGGTGCAGCCGCGGCACGAACACCCGGTGCACGCCCAGCAGCGCGGCCTCCGTGCGGTATTGGGCGACCCGCGCCACGAGTTCGTCACGCAACTGCGGCTCGAGCTCCCACGTAATCGCGGCGGGTTGCGGGGCGTCCGGCAGCGCGGCCTCGTCCGGGATCGTCACGTCCTGCATGGCTCCCGCGACGGCCAGGATCGTGGCCCCGTCCACGGTGCTGTGTTCCACGTGCATGGCCAGCCACGGATCCTCGAGGCACACCTCGTACGTGATCGGTTTGTAGGCCCACGCTTGCCCCACCTCGAACGCGCAGCGCTCCAGGTGCTCCACGACCTCGGCCCGCGCCCCCACGACATTGACCAGGAACACCATGCGGCTGATCCGGTCGTAGATCTCCGCGTTGTGCTCGTTCGAAGTCAACTTCTCCAACAGGGGCGCGGCCGTCTCACTGCCCAGGTAGGACAGCGCCCCGAACGGCAGCTCGGTCTCCCGCGGTTCATCCCGCTCCACGACCGCGCGCAGCCCCGCGGCCACCGTGCGCAGCGGCAGCGGTTGCCGGTCCTGGGTGCTGATCGTCAGCGCGTACAGCCGGCCGCGGTGGATCACGCCGATCTCCTCCGCTGCCTCGGCCGACCCCGACGACGCCGTTCGCTCCGGTCTGCGGATCTCGTCCCGTTCCGCGCGAGGATGCCGCACTCCGCCCGTGAGACATTCCCACTGGGACATACTCACGTCGTTACCGCGGGGGTCCACCTCCTGCGGGGTCTCCCCGCGCACCTGCCGTAGATGCACCCACGCCGCCCGGTAGACGAGTTCGGCCGCCCGGCCCAGCCCCGGGGCGCCGAAGTCCCCCGTGATCTGGAATCCCACGTTGGTGGTCAGCGGCAGGGGTGTGCGCACGCTCAGATATCCGTCCAGCCACTCCCGGGACAACCAACTGCGCCCCTCGGCGTCCTCCGCACGGGCGAACTCCTCGAGTGCCGCTTGTAACCGCGAGCCCTCCCCGGTCCGGAACGCTTCCGCATCACGCCGGGTCCGCTCGAGCGCCGCGCCGTCCACGAGGGGTTCGACGGCGTTCAGCATCCGCTGCAGCGTCTCTTCCAGCGGGGGCACGGGAAGGGGTTTGACACTCATGAGGCATCCTTTCGGTCGCGGGAACAGGAGGGTCGGGTCAAGGGGAGGGTCGGCGCGACGGCGCCCGTGCGGATCCGCCGCGGTGTTCCATGGGGCCGAGGTCTACAGCTCCCCGTAGCGGGCCAGCGCGCGGGCCAGCCGCTGCACGCCCTCGTGGATTACGTCCGGGGCATGGGTCACGAAGGACAACCGCATGGTGGACTCGTCCGGGTCGTGCGCATAGAAGGAGGCACCCGGGACGAAGGCCACGCCTTCCTCCACCGCGAACGGTAGCAATCGGGCGGTGTCGATCCCGTGCCCCAGGCGGACCCACAGGAACATGCCTCCGTCCGGGCGGGTGATGTGAGCGTCCCGCGGGAGGACGGCCTCGAGTTCCGCGTACATGGCCCGCGCCCGCTCGGCGTAGACGGGACGTACGCGCTCGAGGTGCGCCTCGACGTCGGCGGTTGCAAGATACCGCGCCACGGCCAACTGGTCCGGCACGGGCGACTGCAGCCCGATCGCCTGCTTGGCCACAGTGAGCGTGAACTGGATGGGCCCCTCGGAGCGCATCCACCCGATCCGCACCCCCGGGGCGATGATCTTGGACACCGAGTTCAGCAGGATCGTCTGCGCGGACATCCCCGGAAGGGATGCGATGGGGGCCATGGGTTCGCCCGTGTAACACAGCTCGCCGTACGGGTCGTCCTCCACGAGCGCGGTGCCGGTGCGCAGTAGGACGTCCGCGACGGCGCGGCGTCGTTCCACGGGCATGCAGATCCCGGACGGGTTCTGGAAGGACGGGATCAGGTAGACGAAGGTGGGGTTGTGCTCGGCGATGAGCCGCTCGAGCTCCTCCGGCACCACGCCGTGCTCGTCCGTGGGGACGCCCACCATGTGCGCACCGTTGAGATCGAAGGCCTGCACAGCCGCCAGGTAGGTGGGCCGTTCCACGAGGATCACGTCCCCCGGGTTGACGAGCGCCTGGGCCACCACGAACAACCCCTCCTGAGAGCCCGTGGTCACCTGGACCTGGTCCGCAGTGGTGGGCAGGTGCCTGCTGACCCGACGCGCCGCTTGCTCGCGAAGTTCCAGCTCACCCTCGCTCGAGGCGTACTGCAGCGCGCGTGCGGGGTGGTTCGCGAATACCCACTCGTAGGCGGCCTTGATGTCATCGACCTCGAAGTACGCGGGATCCGGGACACCACCGGCGAACGAGATCACACCCTCCTTGGACACCACCTCCAACAGGTCGCGCACGGGGGAGGAATCCACCCCGCGCAGACGGTCGGCGATACGGAACGAGAAGGGCTCGAGGGTGCTCATGCGGCCAGTATCCCACCGGCCCCGGAACGGTGAGGGTCCGGGATCACTCACCCAGGGGCGTGCGCGCGCACCAAGCTCTCAGGAGGGCGAGCACGTGACGGTCGAACGCGGCGTCGGCATCCGCGTCGGGGAAGACCGGACGGCTCATCTCGATGGCGATCCATCCATGGACGCCCGCCCAGAGTGTGGCACCGATGACCTCCACGGGGAGGTCATGGAAGATCCCCTTGTCGATGGCCCCGCGGACCAGCCGGTACATGGGTTGCATGGCCGTGTTCGCGAACTCCGCGCGGCTGGATCCCCCGGTGGAACCGTCCCTGCGGGCGCCGATGCAGTCCCCCGCCTTGCCCAGGATCACGTTGTACAGCGCCGGGAACTCCAGGGCCCAGCGTCTGCCGGAGCGGGCGAGTGCGCGCATGTCCGCCACGGCTTCGCCGGTGCGCACGGCCATCTCGTGCGCGCTGAGGTAGCTCACGATCGCTTCCTCCCGCACGGCATCGATCAGGGCGTCCCTGCTGCCGAACATGGTGTAGATCGCGGTGGTGGAGCAGCCGTGCTTGGCGGCCAGTGGCCGGAGGGAAACGGACTCGACACCACCGGCCAGGATCTGTTCGGCGGTGTTCTTGATCAGTGCTTTGCGAGTGGTCTCGTCAAATTTTCGGGGTCGGGCCACACGTGCGATCGTACTGGTCAGAGCCTTGTTAGTGCATTAATTATCTAGAATTGTGGGCATCTTAGGGGACAACTGTATCCCAGTTCGCGACCCCTCGAGGTGCCCCGTGATTCATCCCTCGTGAGCCGAACGACGATTGCGCCGGATCCGCTTGACGACCCACCACACCAGGAACAGCAGGACCGCGATCACCACGATGCGTGAGAACACCCCGGCGTACTGTTCCGCGATGTGCCAGTTCTCTCCCAGGAAGTACCCGGCGAGCACGAAAATGGTGTTCCAGATCAGGGACCCGGCCGCGCTGAGCACCACGAACAGCCCGAACGACATCCGCTCGATCCCCGCAGGAACGGAGATCAGGGATCTGAAGATGGGGATCATCCTCCCGAAGAACACGGCGGCCTTGCCGTGGCGGTCGAACCACTCCTCGGTGCGATCCAGGTCATGCAGATCCACGAGCGGCATCTTGTCCACGATCACGCGCAGGCGGCGTCGTCCCAGTGCGGCGCCGATCCAGTACAGCGCGATCGCGCCCACGACCGACCCCAGCGTGGTCCAGAAGATGGCCCCGCCCAGGCTGAAATTGCCCTGGCTGGCCGTGAAACCGGCGAGCGGGAGGATCACCTCGGACGGCAGCGGCGGGAACAGGTTCTCCAGGGCCACGAGCAGTCCGGCGCCGGGAGCGCCGATGGCTTCCATGACGTCCACCACCCACCCCGCGATACCGGAGAGCTGAGCACTCTCGTCGGCTGATGTGGCGGCCAGGATGGCAGGCAGGGACATGAAGGTGTTCTCCGCACGTGGTCGTCAGGGGTGTGTCCGCCATGCTACGGGAGGAATCTTGGGGTCCGCTTGGAGCTATCGGGGCGGTGCGCGATTGAATGGGGCCATGCGTCTGTGGTCAGTTCACCCGTCCCTGCTGGACCGTCGTGCTCTGGTGGCGTGCTGGCGGGAGGGTCTGCTCGCCCAGAAGGTCCTGCTCGGTCAGACCAAGGGCTACACGCGCCACCCCCAGCTGCAGCGCTTCCGCGCCACGAGCGATCCGGTCCTGTCCGTGGCCACGTACCTGCACGGCGTCGCCGACGAGGCCGACCGCCGCGGCTACAACTTCGACCGCACCCGCCTGGCCCGGGAGGCGAGCACACAGCCCATCACGCTCACCGTGACCACCGGTCAGCTGCGCTACGAGTTCGAGTTTTTGCTGCGCAAGGTCCTCGACCGCGACCCCGAGTGGGCGCGATCCGCACTGGACGGCATCGATCCCGACGCTGCTCCCCACCACCCGTTGTTCGTCCCGGTTCCCGGGCCGGTCGCCGAGTGGGAGCGCGTGAAGTAACCGGTTCGGTCCACCGGCGGCCTCGCGGACCGGTGCGGTGGTATGGCGTGGGGCATCGCACAAGCAGCCCTGTGGCGTCCTCGTCGGGACCGGTTCGATGGTTTCGACGGTGAGGCGAGGGGCGACGCATAGCCGGCGCAGCGGCGTCGTCGTCCGGGCCACCGTGGTGTCCGAAATCCGCTAGCGCCCGGCGCCCGGGCGTGGGACCGTGGGACGCATGCCCCCTCAAGACTCCTCGTTCGACGAGCGCTACCGGGCTGTCGAGTCCCGGGACGGGCGCTTCGACGGGCAGTTCGTGACCGCGGTGCGCACCACCGGGATCTACTGCCGCCCGAGCTGCCCCGCGCGCACGCCCCACCGCGAGAACGTGCGCTTCTACCGCACGAGCGCGGCCGCCCACGCCGCCGGGTACCGCGCCTGCAAACGCTGTGTCCCGGAAGCCGTGCCGGGGTCCCCGGAATGGGATCTGCGCGGGGACGTGGTGGGGCGCGCCATGCGGCTCATCACCGAGGGGGTCGTGGACCGCGAGGGCGTGCTGGGACTCGCGCGGCGCGTGGGATATTCCACGCGCCACCTCACCCGCGTGCTGACCGAGGAACTCGGCGCCGGACCGCTCGCGCTCGCCCGCGCCCACCGGGCCCAGACGGCGCGCGCCCTATTAACGCAGACGGACCTGCCGGTCGCGGAGACCGCGTTCGCCGCGGGATTCTCGAGCATCCGACAGTGCAACGAGGTGATCCGCGAGGTGTACGACATGACCCCGCAGCAATTGCGGGCGCGCAGCACGAGCACCGGCCCCTCGGGACACGGCGCGGCGAGTGAGCCGGGCGAGATGGACCTCGCGTTGAGCTATCGCGAGCCCCTGGACGTGCGCGGGCTGTTCGTGTGGTTCGCTGTCCATGCGGTGGACGGCGTGGAGGTCGGGACCCCCACCTCCTACACCCGCGCGCTGAGCCTGCCCGGCGGCCCGGCCTGGCTGCGCGTGTACGAGCGCGCGGGGCGGTTGCGGTTGCGCACGCGAGTCACGGATCTCGCGGACCTGCCCGTGCTGATCGCCCGGGTGCGTCGGCTCTTCGACCTGGACGCCGATCCGGAGGCAGTGGCCGCCGCGCTGTCCCGCGTCCCGGTGTTGCGCCCGCTGGTCGAGGCCGCCCCGGGGCTGCGGGTCGCCGGTTCCGCGGACCCGCACGAGACGTTGATCCGCACGCTCATCGGTCAGCAGATCTCCCTGGCCGCGGCCCGCACCGTGTTGGGTGCCCGCGCGCGGGACATGGGAGAGCCCGCGCCCTCCTTCGCCACGGGCATCCGGTACATGTTCCCGACCGCAGCGGCCATCGCCGAGCACGGCGTCCAGTTCCTGGGCGGGCCGGCCGCGCGGGTCCGGGCGGTCCTGGGTGCTGCCCGCGCGCTCGCCTCGGGTGATTTGCAGTTGTCCCCCGGCGACGACGCCACTCAGCAACGCGCCGCGCTCCTCACCCTCCCCGGGGTGGGGCCATGGACCGCGGACCACGTGCGCATGCGGGTCACCGGGGACCCGGACGTGTTCCTGATCGACGACGGGGCCATGCGCGCCGGTGCCCGACGGCTCGGGCTCCCGGACACCAAACCCGCACTCGTGGACTGGGCAGGGGCCGCTGCCCCATGGCGCAGTTACGCCACCACCCATCTGTGGGGTCCGCTGACCCCTCCCGCTTCCTTCTCGGAAAGTGTGCAGTCATGACATATGTCGTTGAGAGCATTGACACCCCTGATGGTTCCTTCACGGCAGTGGCCCGGGAGGACGGAACCGTCGTGGCCTCCGGATGGACACGCTCGACCGAGCAGCTACTCGCACGGATCTGCCCGGCCTTCCGTCCGGAGGAAGCGCAATCCGGTGACGTGCCCGCACTGGAGGCGGTCCGCGCGTTCTACGACGGCAACCTCGACTCCGTCATGACCGTGCCCGTGGACCTGCACGGCACCGAGGGCCAGCAGGCCGGGTGGGCCGCGCTGCGCCGCATCCGCCCCGGGTCCCCCCTGACCTACACCGAGTTCGCGCGGGAGCTCGGCAATCCCCGGGCCGTTCGGGCGGCGGCGTCGGTGTGCGCCCGCAATCCCGTGGCGCTGTTCGTCCCGTGCCACCGGGTGCTGCGTTCGGACGGTTCCATGGGTGGGTTCGCGTGGGGCGAGGCGATCAAGCGTGATCTGCTGCGGCGAGAGGCACGCTCCGCGGCATGACAGACTGGACGGGTGGAACGGGAGAACACCGAGCAACGCATGACCTGCAGCGTGGTCATCCCCGTTCGTAACGACTCTTCCTACCTGGAGCGCTGCCTCCGGGCCCTGCGTGAGCAGACCCGCACCCCGGACGAGATCGTCGTGGTGGACAACGGTTCCACCGATGATCTCTCGACAGTCCTGGACCGCCACCCCGAAGTACACCGAGTGTGGGAACCCGTCCCCGGAGTGGCCGTCTCCGCGGCCGCGGGCTACGACGCCGCCCGCGGGGACCTCATCCTGCGCTGTGACGCGGACAGCCTCCCCTCCCCCGGCTGGGTCGAGCGACACACCGCGGTGCTGTCACGGGCCCTGCGGGATCCGCAGGGGAAGGCCACCGTGGCGGTGTCCGGGATCGCGCGGTTCGGACCGCGGTACGAGTTGGCCGGACGCATCCTGGGTGCGGCATACATCACGGCCTACCGCCTGGTGGCCGGCACGGCGCTGGGCCACTGGGCCTTATGGGGGTCCAACATGGCCTTCACCCGGGCGTGGTGGCAGCATGTCCGGGAAGAGGTGCACCGGGATCCACGGGTACACGACGATTTCGACCTCAGCTTCCGCGTCCGTCGCGATCAGCGCGTGATCATGGACCCGGGCAATGTCGCGATCGTGTCCTGGCGGGCCTTGGTCTCCCCCGCTCGGATCCGCCGGCAGCTGCGCATGGCCATGGCCACCGTGTTCCTCAACTGGCGCGGTGAACGACCGTGGGTGCGTATCCGGCGACGCGTTCTCTCCGGCCACCTGGGTCGTGGGGGCAGCCGATGACGTCCGAGCAGACGCACAGCGTGGGCGGCGTGGTCGCATCGGCCATGTGCTTCACGGCGATCATCGGGGCGGGTTACTACGCATTGGACGGGCGCCGGGTGGACATGGCCGTCCTACTGCTCGCGGGACTCGGACAGGTGATCGCGTTTCTGTGGTTCCGCACCCAGTACGCGCGGGCCGTGTGCTCGCTCATCATGCTCACCGCCGCCATGAGCGCGGCCGAACAGCTCTACAGCAGGATCTGGTGGTGGGACATCCTCATCCACTTCGTGACGCTGTACGCCCTGGTGTGGATGGTATGGAATCGCGTTCTGACCCACCACCCCCGGGTGCGGGGCCGGGTGCGCGATCGTCCCGCGATGCGGTTCACGTGGTGCGCGGTGGCCGGCTTCGTGATCGCTGTGGTGTGGGAGGTCATGGAACTGTTGGGGTTCCTGTTCGCGACACCGGACATCCACATCCCACCCCTGGACACGCTGGGGGACATCGTCATGGGGGTGCTGGGGGCTGCCTGCGTGGGCTTCCACAGGGAACCGCACTGAGCGTCGTCGTCCCCGGCGGGCCGCGAACGGTCGCGTGCGGTGAGTCCCGACCCCCCAAGTGCCGGGACTCATCGCACGCTTGCGGCGTCGGCGAACAGTATGGAGCCCCGCTGGGGAGCGGGGCGTTCGATCCGGACGCGCGGTCACCCGCCGTTTGCTGGACCAAGGCGGGGGCCGGGGTGCAGTGCTCGGGCGACCGGGCTTAATCATAGTTGTTCACATTTTAGTTGTCCACAATTAGATAGAGACACCAGTTGCCCTTCGCGGCCGCGGCGCGGTACCGGGCCGGTCACGCCCAGCGCGGACGACGTGGCACGGTACCGGGCCGCGGTGGAATTCTGGGACGCATGACCCACGAACACGCTCCCCACCGCACGCCCAAGACCGCTGCAGGCTGGGACGAGCGCTACGGCGCCACGCACATCTGGAGCGGCGAGCCCAACGGTGCCCTGATGGCGCTCACGTCGGACCTCGCTCCCGGCACGGCGCTGGACGTGGGTTGCGGTGAGGGCGCCGACGCCGTGTGGCTGGCCCGACGTGGCTGGACGGTGACGGGGCTGGACGTCTCACGCGTCGCCGTCGACCGCGCTCGGGCCGCGGCAGAAGCCGCGGGGGTCGAGATCACGTGGCTCGTTGAAGGGTTCGGCGAGCGCCCCCTCGGCCCGTTCGACCTGGTGTCCGCCCAATACCCCGCGGTGCCCAAGCGGGGCGACGACGCAGCGGTGCGCGCGTTCGCGGACGCCGTGACACCGGGCGGGCGGCTGGTGTTCGTGCATCACGAGCTGGATGAGACACCTCACGGTTTCGACCCCACCGACTACGTGATGCCCGAGGACGTGGTGACGTATCTGACCGGGCAGGGATGGCAGATCGAGACGAACGAGATCCGCGAGCGACGCCTGGAACGCGGTGCCGGGTCCGGCCACTCGCGGGACCGGATGGTCGTGGCGCGGCGGGGCGCGTGAACACCTCCGGCGTGGATCGCGCCTCGGTGGGGCTGCGCTCGCAGCGTGGTCCCGTCCTGCTGGCCGTAATGCTCTCCACGGCTCTGGTGGCCCTGGACGCCACGATCCTGGCGACCGCGGTGCCGAGCATCGTGGGTTCCCTGGGTAACTTCGCCCAGTTCCCGTGGCTGTTCTCGAGCTACATGTTGGCGCAGGCGGTGAGTGTGCCGATCTTCTCCAAGCTCTCGGACATGTACGGGCGCAAACCCGTGATCCTCACCGGCGTGGGGCTGTTCCTGGTCTCCTCCGTGCTCGCGGGATGCGCGTGGAGCATGCCGTCGCTCATCGTCTTCCGGGTGATCCAGGGATTGGGTGCGGGAGCCGTGGCGCCCATGGGCATGACGATCGTGGGGGACATCTACACCGTGGCCGAGCGCGCCGCCGTGCAGGGGTACGTGGCCGGGGTGTGGGCGGTCTCTTCGGTCGTGGGGCCCACATTGGGTGGGCTGCTGTCCCAGTTCTTGAGTTGGCGGTGGGTCTTCTTCGTCAACATCCCGGTGGCCCTCGTGGCGGGGTGGCTGTTGCTGCGCAGCTATCACGAGAAGATCGAGCGCGAGGAGCACCGGGTGGACTTCACCGGTGCCGCGGTGCTCGCGATCGCCCTGTCCGCCCTCATCCTCGGCGCACTGGAGGGCGGCAACGCGTGGGAGTGGCTTTCGGTACCCACCCTGGTGTGCGGCGTCGTCGGCGTCGTGGGGCTGGCGATCTTCGTGGCCGTCGAGCGTCGCGCGAGCGAACCGATCATCGACCTCGCGCTGGTACGACGCCGCGTGGTCGCAAGCACCACCCTGGTCTCCCTGGGGATCGGCGCGCTGCTGGTGGGGATGACGAGCTACGTTCCCACCTATTTGGAGCGCACGGCCGGGGCCACACCGATCGCGGCGGGAGCGGCCGTGGCCGCCGTGAGCATCGGCTGGTCCGTGGCTGCGTCCACGGCGGGGCGGATCTACATGCGGTGGGGCTTCCGGCGCACCATGTTTCTGGGCGGTGCGATCGCGACCGTGGGAGCGGCCCTGACCGCCGCGCTGTCGCCGTGGCCGAGCGTGATCGATATGGCCGTGTGCGCGTTTATCATCGGGCTGGGGCTCGGTTACACCGCGGCGCCGTCGCTGATCATGGCCCAGTCCTCGGTGGAGTGGAACCAGCGCGGGTCGGTGACGGGTCTCAACATGTTCGCCCGCTCCGCCGGCTCAGCCGTGGGGGTGGCGATCTACGGCGCCATCGCCACCAACCTCATCCGTGCCGGTGGCGGTGAGGGCGATCCCGCCACCGTGATCCACGCCTCCGGATGGGTCTTTGTGGCGGCGGCGGGTACCGCCGTACTCATGGCCACCGCGACACTCGCCGTCCCGCGGGACGAGCCTGACTCGGTGAAGTGAGCCGCGGGTACCGGCGGGTCGGTGGGGCGTCCACACGGGCCCGGTACGCCGTCGCCGCCGGGGTTCGCACGACGTCGGCACCCCGGGACCCATGGTGGCCTCGGCGCCCGGGGGTGCGACGTCGCCCCCGGGTTTGCCACGCAGCAGCGACGTACCCGCTCCGTATGCCACCTTCTCCCCCACCACCCCTCCCTCCCCTACCCTGGCCCCATGACCTCCTCCATCCGTCACCGCTTCACCGGCCACATCGCCGGGGTCGGCACGTCCTCCGGCACGCGGCTAGTTCTGGGGTGCTGGTCCCACACGCCGCAGGGCCCGTTCGCGGACGTCATGGTCGCCCACCCGGACGGACGCCGCGAACTGCTGGCACCCAACGACTGGGTCGCGCATTTCGTGTCCGACACCTACACCTTCGACACCGTCACCCGCGTCCCCGTGAACGTGCAGCGCACGGGCTTCTCCCGCGCCTCCCGGTGGACGGTCACCGCGGGGCCGCTTACATGGCACTTCAGCGTGGGGCCGCGAGCGCCCCTGGGGTACCTGCTGCAGGCGGTCCCCCGACCGATCAGCACCTCGCTGCCCTTCGCCCGGCTCACCGATCAGGTGGCCCACCGCGTGATGCCCGGCGTGCGCACCCTGGGTACGGCCGGCAACGACCGCACCGAGTGGTACGCCGCCTACGACCTCCACACCATCACCCACTCCCGCGCCACCTGGGACGACCAGGACCTGGGCTGCCTCACGGACATGACCCCGGCCCCGGACTTCGGTTTCAGCTCCACCCCGCGCCGGCCCAGCCTCACCGCCCTGACCAGCACCGTCCGGGTGCCCGACGCCGCTGCGGTCACCTCCCCTGCGCGGACCCCGGAACTCGGGTGAGCGCCGTCGACGAACCGGCAGAACTGCGTCGACTGAGACCGGAGGACGCGCTGGCGCTACAAGCGCTGCTCGAGGCGACCCCCGATTACACCCGCCGGATCAGTGGACACGCGCCCCTCCCCGGCGACGCCGCCGAGATCCTTTCCGCGCTCCCGCCCGGCCTCGCACGCGAACAGAAGTACGACGTCGGGCTGTTCCGCGGGCCTGCTCTGGTAGCCATGGCCGACGTCATCCGCAATTTCCCCGAGGAGCATCACGCTCACATCGGTCTGCTTCTCGTGCGGCAGGACCACCAGGGAGAGGGCCTGGGGCGGGCGATGCATGATGCCGTCACGAACCTCGTGAGCGGCTGGCCCGAGGTGACCACACTGCGCCTGGGGATCGTGGAGACCAACGCGGCGAGCGCCGTCGGCTTCTGGAAGGCTCGGGGATACGAGCCCACGGGCGAGACCGCGCCGTACGAGAACGACGAGGTGCGCAGCCGTGTGACCTTGTGGGAACGACCGGTACACCCGACCCCGCCATCCCATGAGAGGACCGCCACATGACCCGGAACTGGTTCGAGCAGGGCGGAGGGAACTACGCCGCGCACCGCCCCGATTACCCCGCGGAGCTGGGCGCGGAACTGGCACGGATCGCCCCGCGGCGGGGCACCGCGGTGGACGTGGGCTGTGGGACAGGCCAGCTCACGGGCTTGCTGGCCGAGCACTTCACGCACGTGATCGGCGTGGACCCTGGTGAGGATCAACTCGCTCATGCCGCCCCCGCACGCGGCGTCGACTACGCGCACGGGACGGCGGAGGATCTGCCCGTGGCCGACGGCCGCGCCGATCTCGTGACCGCGGCCCAGGCCGCACACTGGTTCGACCTGCCGGCCTTCTACACGCAGGCACGCCGCATCGCGGCCCCCGGCGCCGTCCTCGCACTCATCAGCTACGGCGTGGTGGAGGTGGAGCCGGGCCTGCGGGAACGTTTCGAGCGGTTCTACTGGCGCGAGATCGGTCCGTTCTGGCCGCCCGAGCGCCGCCTCGTGGAGACCGGGTACCGGGACATCGACTTCCCCTTCCCGCAGGTCCCGGTGGCCGCGCTGTCCATCCGGCGATCCTGGCCGCTCGATGCCCTCCTGGGCTACTTGGGCACGTAGTCTGCGGTGCGCAACGCCGCGGAGTCCGGGCACGACGACGTTCTGCGCCATTACGCCGCCGACCTCACCGAGGCGTGGGGCGAACCGTCCCGGCCGCGCGACGTCGTCTGGCCCATCACCGTGCGGGCGGGCAGGCTGGACGGGGAGTCCCGATAGGTGCCGCCCGTGCGCTTGGACCGGGTCTCCCGCAGCACCACGTTGTGCCGGCGCACCTGCTCCTCAGCGTCGCGCGACCCGCGCCTCGAGTCCCGCCTTCACCGAGGGCCACTCGTGCTCGAGCACCGAGTACACCACGGTGTCCCGCAGCGCGCCGTTGCGCTCCAACCGGTCCGCGCGCAGCACACCGTCCAGCCGAGCACCGAGGCGCTCGATCGCTGCCCGGGACTGCTGATTGGCCCAGCTCGTCTCATAACGCACGCACCGGCACCCGAGCTCCTCGAACGCGTGGGTCATGAGCAGCAGCTTGGACTCCGCATTCGTCCCCGTCCGGTGGGTGGACGCCCGGTTCCACGTGTGGCCCACGCTCACGCGCGGCACACCCCACTGCGGGTCGTAGAACGTGGTCATCCCGAGCACGACGTCGTCGGCCTGCCGCACGGTCACGAAGGGCAGCATGAATCCCTCGTCCTGCCACGTGAGCCACTTTTCCACGGCCGCGGCCATGCCGTCCGGGTCCGCCACGCTCGTGTACCAGCGCTCCCACATGCGCCCGTCCTCGGTGGCCTCGATCAGCCCGTCCAGGTGCTCGCGGCTGAGGGGTTCCAGGCGGACCAACCGCCCGCGCAATGTCACCGGTGTCCACGTCATGGGATCACTGTCTCACGACGACGCCGCGCGGCCCGCGGGTGCAGCCCCTGACGGGTTCACAACCCCGCAGGACAGCGACTGCCTCCCTACAGGTGTATGCCCACCCCCAAGGGTGCTGACAGTATGGGAGAACCACGTCGCACTCCATGACCGCGGCGTGCGTCAGCTTCGTAGGAGGATCGTCATGTCCGCACGCGATAACAACGCCCCCCAGGTCCCGGGAGTTCCCGGGACCGGTGAGCCGACCATCGAGGAACCCACCGCTCCCCGTCAGCCGCTTCCGCCCAAGCCCGATCAGGGTGCCCCCGAGCGGGTCACGCCCACGGGTGCGCCCACCGATGCCCCGATGTCCGCGATGGCCCAGCAGGGTGAGTACCTCACCACCGCGCACGGCGCGCGCCTGACGAACTCCGACCAGTCCCTCAAGGCCGGGGCCCGCGGTCCCGTGCTGCTGCAGGACCACCACTTCCGGGAGAAGATCTCCCACTTCGACCACGAGCGCATCCCGGAGCGCGTGGTGCACGCCCGCGGCGCGGGTGCCCATGGCACGTTCCGCGGCTACGGCTCGGCCACCAAGCTCAGCCGCGCGGGCCTGTTTGCCAAGGACAAGGAAACCTCGGTGTTCGTGCGGTTCTCCACCGTGCTGGGCTCCCGCGGTTCGGGCGATCTGGCCCGTGACACCCGCGGTTTCGCCGTCAAGTTCTACACGGACGAGGGCACCTGGGACCTCGTGGGCAACAACATGCCGGTGTTCTTCATCCAGGACGCCATCAAGTTCCCGGACGTCATCCACGCCGGTAAGCCCCACCCGGATCGCGAGATCCCCCAGGCCCAGTCCGCCCACGACACGTTCTGGGACTTCGTGTCCCTGCACACCGAGGCCCAGCACCACACCATCTGGAACATGTCCGACCGCGGCATCCCGCGCTCGTTCCGCATGATGGAGGGCTTCGGCGTCCACACGTTCCGTCTGGTGGCCGAGGACGGCTCCACCGTGCTGGTCAAGTTCCACTGGAAGCCGCGTCTGGGCGTGCACTCCGTGGCGTGGGAAGAGGCCCAGCTGATCAACGGTGCGGACCCGGACTTCCACCGCAGGGACCTAGCGGACGCCATCGAGGCCGGGGCGTTCCCGCAGTGGGAGCTGGGCGTGCAGGTCTTCGAGGACAACGAGGAGCAGAGCTTCCAGGGCATCGACCTGCTCGATCCCACCAAGCTCGTGCCGGAAGAGCTGGTTCCCGTGCAACCCGTGGGTCTGATGACCCTGGACCGCAACCCCTCCAACTACTTCGCGGAGACGGAGCAGGTGGCGTTCAATCCGAACAACCTGGTCCCGGGCATCGACGTGACCAACGACCCCTTGCTGCAGGGGCGTCTGTTCTCCTACCTGGACACCCAGATCACCCGCCTGGGCGGACCCAACTGGAACCAGCTGCCCATCAACCGCCCGCACGCGGCGGTCAACGACATGCTGCGTGACGGTTTCCACCAGAGTGCGGTGCACTCGGGTGTGGCCCCCTACCGGCCCAACTCGCTGGACGGCGGCAACCCGGCGGAGACTCCCGAGGACGAGCACGCGTTCATCGACTACCCGGCCCCGGTCCCCACGTCCGTCAAGGAGCGCGTGCGGCCCCAGTCCTTTGAGGACCACTTCAGCCAGCCACGCCTGTTCTGGCTCTCGCTGAGCGAGGTGGAGCGCGAGCACACCGCGCAGGCCTACGCGTTCGAGCTCGGCAAGTGCTGGGACGAGAACATCCGCACCCGTCAGCTGCGCCACCTGTTCGCGATCGACCCCGCGCTGGGCAAGACCGTGGCCCAGGCGCTGGGGCTGCCCGAGCAGGAGCCCACCGAGGCTCCCGCCCAGGACGTCCAGGCCTCCCCGGCCCTCACCCAGGTGGGCGAGACGTGGCCCGTCGAAGGCCGCCAGGTGGGCATTCTCGTGGGTCCGGACACGGACGCCGACCAGCTCGCCACGCTCGTCTCCGAGATCGACGGCGCGGACATGGTCCCGCTCGTCATCGCACCCCAGGGCGGTGAGGTGGCCCCGGGCATCGTGGCGCACCGCACCCTGCTCACGGCACGGTCCATCGAGTTCGACGCCGTGGTGGTCGCCACCGCCGGCGCTCCTGTGAACCCCGTGGCCGGTGGCCTGGACGCGAAGGCCGGTGCACCCAGCCCGGGTGACATCGACCCCCGCGTGAGCCTGCTGCTCAACGAGATGTGGCGCCACGCCAAGGCGATCGCCGCGTTCGGCCCCGGCACGGACGTGCTGGACGCCCTGCAGATCGCCCAGACGCCTGGCGTCGTGAGCGCGGACTCCGCCAAGGACGTGCTGAGCACCGTGGTGGAACTGCTCGGCAGCCACCGGGTCTGGGAACGTTTCCCGACCATGGGTATGTTGGCCTAATGAATAGGAAGTAGTCGTACTATTTCCGCCGATTGCCCGCGGACCGCTCCACCGCGGTCCGCGGGCAATCCCCGTCTTCAGAGACACCCCACCCGCGCCGAGCACCCACCTTCCCGAGCGGAGAACACCATCATGACGACCGTCCCCACCCGAACCGTGGCCCCGACCGCTCGCGGACCCGTGAGCACGGCCCTCCTGGAGATCCTGACCGGCCCGGAGGAGACCCCGGCGAGCGGGTACGCGGCGCTGTCCGAAGCGACGGCCACTGCGGTTAACGCGTCGCAGGACGTCCTCGCGGACGAGGACCTGCAGCTGTCCCTGTTCCTGCTCTACCTGTTGCACTACGGGCCCGCGGAATTCGTGACCGCGGACCGCGAGTGGGATCCCGAGCTGCTGCGCGTGCGCACAGTGCTCGAGACCGGTTTCGAGGCTGAGCTGCGCCGTCGCGTGCCCCTCCCCGATCCCCTGCCCGGCGACTCCGCGCAGCTCGTGGACACGATGTTCGCGATGACCGGCGGGGACGCCAAGCCCACCCTGGCCACGTGGCTCGCCCGGCACCCGAGCGAGGAGATCCTGAGCGAGTTCCTGGTCCACCGCTCCATCTACACGCTGCGCGAGGCGGACCCCCACTCGTGGGGCATCGCCCGGTTGCGGGGCCGCGCGAAGGCAGCGCTCGTGGAGATCCAGTCGGACGAGTACGGCGGGGGCCGTCCCGAGCGCGTGCACGCCACGATCTTCGCGCAGACCATGCGAGGTTTCGGCCTGGACGACACCCTGGACCACTACCTGGACCTCGTGCCCGCCCCCACGCTCGCGTCTATGAACCTCATGAGCCTGTTCGGACTGCACCGCCGGTTGCGCGGGGCCATCGCGGGTCACCTCGCGGCGTTCGAGATGACGTCCTCGATCCCCAACAAGTACTACGGTCGGGCGTTCCGCAAGCTCGGCTACGACGCGGACGTCACCTGGTACTACGACGAGCACGTGGAGGCCGACGCCGTTCACGAACAGATCGCCGCGCGTGACCTCGCCGGGGCGCTCGCCCAGGACGAGCCCGAGCTGCTCGAGGACGTCCTGTTCGGCGCGGCCGCGTGCCTGTTCGTGGACGGGCTCATGGGTGATCACATGCTCGAGTGCTGGTCGGACGGGCGGACCTCCCTGCGCGGGAACATGCCGGGACTGCAGACCGTGGGTTCCGAGGCCGCGGCCGCCGAGCGGGTGGCCCTGTGAGCGAGCAGGATCCACGCACCACGGACGACGGGAGCCCCGTCCTCTCGGTGGCGCACGACGCCGAGGATCCCGTGGTGATCACCCCGTGCCCGGACGGACCGCTCTTGGTGCGCGGTGACGTGCTGATCGCCCCGGAACCGGGGGCCGAGCCGCAGAAGCCGCCGCGGCGCGTCGTCGCGCTGTGCCGGTGCAACATGTCGTCGATCGCGCCGTTCTGCGACGGTTCGCATAAGCTCGCGAACTTCCGCACCCGCCCGCCGCGGTACAACATCGGCAACCCCCGCGAGGATCCCGGCGAGGAGGACTGAGCCGGACATCAGAGACCTGAATACGCGATCGGCCCGTGGCATGTGCCACGGGCCGATCGCGTAGTGGTTCAGGTCAGTTCTCGGTGGCGGGCTCGTCGCCCTTGTTGTCCGTCATGGCGCCCACGCCCTCGTCGGCGGGTTCGGCGTCCGCCTGGGTCTCCCGACCTAGGGCCGCACTCTCTTCCTGGGGGCTCATCTTGATGGATTCCTCGCCCGCGTTGGCGGGATTCTTCTCTGCCACGTGCTGTCCTTTCGTCGGACGTCTCGGTCGGCGGAATCGCTGACCCTCCCATCCTCGTCAGCGTACTGACGATTGACAAGGGAAGACGTCCCCCGGCCGATGTCAAGCGGATGTCATCGCACTACACGTTGTGACGCACGGCGCAACATTCCTTGGGTGAGCGCCCGCCCGGTTCCTAGGCTGAGTCACCTCACCCCTTCCACTGCACAGGAGTCGCACCGTGCGTACATTGATCTTGCTCGCCCTGGTGGGTTTCGGGGCGCAACTCGTGGACGGTTCGCTCGGTATGGCCTACGGCGTGACCTCATCCACCCTGCTGTTGGCCGTGGGTCTGACCCCCGCCTCGGTGTCCGCGACAGTGCACCTCGCGGAGGTGGGCACCACCCTGGCCTCCGGGCTCTCGCACTGGCGCTTCGGCAACATCGATTGGCGCGTCGTGGGCTTCATGGCGGTTCCCGGCGGGATCGCCGCGTTCGCGGGCGCCCATCTGCTGACCCTCTCCGGGGAGGCCGCCGCACCGGTGATGTCCGTGATCCTGTTGCTGCTGGGCTGCTACGTGGTGTGGCGGTTCTTGCGGCTCGGCGGGCGGCGCCCGAACTTCACGGGCAAGGTGCGCGGATTCTTCCTGATCCCCCTGGCCACGGTCGCGGGCTTCATGGACGCGATCGGCGGCGGTGGGTGGGGCCCCGTGGGCACCCCCACCCTGCTGGCCTCCGGCAAGATCGCCCCGCGCAAGGTCATCGGATCCATCGACACGTCCGAGTTCGTGGTCAGTCTGGGTGCCTCCGTGGGGTTCCTGATGGCACTCGGCAGCCAGGGCATCGACTTCGGCATGGTCCTGGCTCTGCTGATCGGCGGTGTGGTGGCCGCGCCGATCGCCGCGTGGCTCGTGCGTTGGCTCGCCCCGCGCATCCTCGCCGTCGGCGCCGGCGGACTCATCATCTTCACGAACACGCGTACCCTGTTGCGCCTGGACGCCGTGCAGGCGCGCCTCCCCGGCGACGCCGCGTACTACGCGATCCTCGGCGTGCTCGCCCTGCTGTGGATCGTCGCGGTCGTCTGGGTCGTGCGCCGCGAACTCGCCGACCGCCGCTCCGCGACCCTGCGCACCGAGGTGCGCGTCCCCGAGAACGTCTGAGGGCGACGTCGCGCCGAGGGGACGTGACGTCCCCCTCGGCGCCGTGGGGCTCGTGGCTCCCGCCCGTGCGTCACGTCAGGGCCTCAGTGGGCCGCAGGACGCCGGGGACGTGCCGTGCGCTCTCATCGGGCGCAGTGCGACGCGCTCGTCAATCCTCCACCACGGTCACGGTGACCTCGATGTTGCCGCGCGTGGCGTTGGAATAGGGGCAGACCTGGTGCGCGGCGTCCGCGAGCTCCTGGGCCGCGTCGTGCTCGAGTTCGGGGATGATCACTTCCAACTGCACGGCCAGGGTGAACCCGCCTGCGCCGTTGTCGCCGATCTGCACGCGGGCACCCACGGCGGAATCCCCGAGCGAGACCTTCTGCTGGCGGGCGACCATCTGCAGGGCGGAGTGGAAGCAGGCCGCGTACCCGGCGGCGAAAAGCTGCTCGGGATTGGCACCGTTCCCGGATCCCCCCATCTCCTTGGGCACGGCCAGGTCAAACTGCAGCGACCCGTCCTTGGTGGCGACGCTGCCGTTGCGGCCCGCGCCCTGGGCAAGCGCTTCCGCGGTGTACATAGCCTTCATGATGATTCCTCGTCCTTTCCGTGGCCGGTGAGCCCCGGCCCTGAACGCCGGGTGGTACGACCGCAATCGATGGTAGGTCGCGGTATTTAGATTGTCCACAATCTAGACGTTCACTTTTCATGCGGGACGGGCCGGTGAGGGCCACCCGGAATCCCCCGTTACCTTTTTCGTGGCGCCTGAGTTCGAGAGGATGAGGGCGTAGGTAGCCAGCCGGTCCCGGCATGATTGTTGCCCCCAGTCGACCATGATCCGGGGGTGTAGTCACCGGGACCGGTCCTGGTTCACACGGACCGCTGAAGCGCCCTGGGTTTGGTTCCGAGATTCCTGAAGAAGGCCTCGGCTTTTTTCGCAGCGGAGCTCGACCGCCCCACGACGAGATGATCCGATTCATGGACATGAACACTCCGCCAAGGGTGAGGATCACCGCCCGGACCTGGTGAAACGTGACTTCACTGCCGCCCCGCACCAGCTGTGGGTCGCAGACATCACCTACGTGCGCCTCATGTCGGGATTCTGCTACGTCGCATTCATTACTGATGTCTGTACAAGACGGAGATCATCTAATCCAGGGGCGTGTGGGACTCGGCAACGGCGGTGGAGATCGCGATACTGGAGTGGGTCCACTGGTGGAACACCGCTCGACTTCACGAGTCCCTGGCCTACCGGACTCCGGCCGAGGTCGAAGCTGCTTGCACCGAGATCGAGGCGACCGCACCCGTGGTGCCCTAACCTCGGAACGAAACCCAAGGCGCTTCAGTTCTCGCAGGCGAAGATCTCCCACCACAAGATCCCGCGCCATGTGCACGTGGTGGAGGAGTTGCCCATGACCGAGCGGATCACGATCTCGGCCCAGACCGTGCGCGCGGCGCAGGCCCCCGCGCGTCAGGGTTCAACCTTGGTTCTGCGCGATGCAACCGGCGGGGAGGTGGAACTCCCGGACGAGGTCCAGAGGACACTCCTCCATGCACTCACGGCCATTGCCGAGCACGGTTCGGTCAGCATTGCTCAGATGCCCGACGAGCTGACAAGTACGGTGGCCGCGGACATCCTGGGGGTCTCTCGCCCCACCCTTCTCCGTTGGACCCGCGAGGGGCTGATCGAATCCTTCAAGATCGGATCACATACGCGCTTCCGTCGTTCCGATGTCCTCCGATTGCGGGAACAGCGGGAAACGGAACGTCGCGACGCCTTCGAGAAACTCCGGGCACTCGACGCGGCAGACGATGTCGAGCTTTTCGAGGACTGAGATCATGCGTTCGTGAGCGACACGTGGGGTACCCCTGTTTTCAACCGGGGTGCCCCACGTGATGTCACGAGATTTGGACCATGACGCAAAGAGTTTTCGTCGATGCCAACGTCCTCTTCAGCAAGACCCTGATGGATTGGCTCTTCTTGTTGCGCCTTAAAACCCCGCGATGTTCCAGGTCCACAGCACGGAGGACGTCTTCGCGGAGGCCATCGCGAACATGCGCAAGAAATGCCCTACAGCTCCGGGACATAGAACCGCCCAGCGGGCGCAGCTGATACGCAAGAACATGGATGAGGTCCTGTAGGGCTTCCCGTCCGATCTCGACTTCACCGGTACGGATGGCCACGATTACCACGTCTCCGCAGGGGCCGTTTTCGGAGGCGCAGACATCATCCTCACGCCCGACACCTACGTGCGGCCCGGGGAGCCGGTGACCTACGAGGGCACGCAGGCGCTGCGCCGCTTCTTCGGGATCGAACGCGACTGACCTCCAGCACACTAGAGGCCCACGCGCCATGCTCTGACGACGGCGGGGTAGCAGTCCTCGCGACATCGACCCGTCGCACGACGGGCCGCTGCGGTGCCGCCTCTCAGTACTCCGTCCG
This sequence comes from Kocuria sp. PD6, assembly GCF_031844145.1. Taxonomy (NCBI): domain Bacteria; kingdom Bacillati; phylum Actinomycetota; class Actinomycetes; order Micrococcales; family Micrococcaceae; genus Kocuria; species Kocuria sp. PD6. The sequence goes on along the minus strand of NZ_JAUZUS010000007.1, from coordinate 30,745 downwards.
CAACCACTCGTCGAAGCGCTGCGAGGTGACGAACGCGTCCTGTGGGATCAGGCCACCGTGGGCGATCGCCCGGCCGAGCAGCGGCGCTTCCTTCAGCACACTGGGCGTGCGGCCCGCGAGGTCACCGCCGGCCGCGAGGATGCGGCGCGCGAAGTTCGCCATGGTGTCCACCTCCGGGCCGCGCACCGCGAGGATCTCGTGACGTGCCTCGCGATGGGCGGTGGCGACCTCGGCGACGAACCGTGCGACCTCCTCGCGCCGCGCGGGCGCCATGAGAAGGGTGGGCACCAGGGCCACCGGGCCGCGGGCGACCAGGCCGGTGGTTGCGGGAATGAAATCGAACCACTGGGTCGAGCGCACCGTGGTGGAGGGGATCCCCGCCTGCTGGTACACGCTCTCCTGCGCGGCCTTGCCCTTGTAGTAGCCGAAACCGCCGTTGACCCGCGGATCCACGGCACCCGCGATGGACAGGCACACGACTCGGCCCACGCCCTGCTCGCGCGCCGCCTTAACGGTCTGGGACGCGGCCCGCGTGAAGAACGGGACGGACTTGCGGGCACCGAACGTCTTGATGTGCAAAGCGTCCACGACCACGTCCACACCCGCCAAGGCCTGCAACAACCCCCGACCGGCCACGACGTCCACCCCCGTGCGGCGGCTCGCCCGCACCACGATGTGGCCGTCGGCCTCGAGAAGGTCGGCGACGTCGGACCCGAAACTCCCGCTGGCACCCAGCACGGCAATCTTCATGGGGCCAGCGTAGGCGTAGAGCGTGCAAGGTTCACAGGGTCTTGAACAGCTCCAGGGCGTGGGCGCGGGAAGCCTTGAGGTCCACGATGGATTCCACGCCCTCCTGCCGCCCGTTCCAGCGGTCCACGTACACGAAGTCCGGGTCGAACTTCTTCTGCTGGGTCTCGGGGTTGAAGATCCGGAAGTAGGGCGCGGCGTCGGTCCCGGAACCGGCCACCCACTGCCAGTTGTGAGGGTTCGAGGCGGGGTCCGCGTCCACGAGGGTGTCCCAGAACCACTGCTCCCCCAGCCGCCAGTCGATCAGCAGGTTCTTGGCCAATAGAGACGCGGTCACCATGCGCACCCGGTTCTGCATGGTCCCGGTCTCCCATAGTTCGTGCATGCCCGCGTCCACCAGGGGGATCCCCGTGCGCCCGCGCTGCCACGCGGCGAGCGCGTCGTCGTCCAGCGGAGGCCATGGGAAGCGCTCGAATTTGGGGTTGATGGGGCGGGTTGCCATGTCCGGGTGGATGTAGAGGTTGTACCAGGCGTACTCCCGCCATCCCAGTTCGGTGAGGAACTTCCCCGGGTTCTCCGCGCCGGACAGCGCCCTGTACCACACGGTGTGCGGGCTGATCTCCCCCCAGCGCAGGTGCGGAGACAGGCCCGACGTCGCCGGTTTCGCCGGGACGTCCCGGTCCTGCGTGTAGGTGGGCAGGCGCTCGTCGAGGAAGTCGTCGAGGCGGTCGTGGGCCGCGCGCTCGCCCACGGTCCACGTGCGGGCCAGCCCTGCCGACCAGTCCGGCGCGGTAGGTAGGAGCCCCCAGTCCTCGAGGGCGTCGGAGGCAGGGGTGGGCTCGGCGGGCACCACGGACGACGGCGCCGGATACGGTTCACGCGGCGGCGGCCCGCTCGTGCACGCGCGCCAGAACGGGGTGAACACTCGGTAGGGGTCACCGGCCTGCGTGGTGATGGCCCACGGTTCGAACATCAGGTTCCCGGCGTAGGAGTGCGCCTCCACCCCGTTCTCCCCAGCCCAGTCCTTGAGCCCGGCGTCCACCGCGCGCTCGGGCCCGCCGTAGCGCCGGTTCCACAGCACACGGTCCGCACCGGTTTCGCGGACGACGTCGCGCACGACCTCCCCCGCCGCCCCTCGCCGCAGGGTCAGAGGCGTCCCCAGGGCGGCGAGATCCGCCGCCAGCGACGTGAGGGAGTGATGCAGCCACCACTTCGCTGCACCCCCGAGGGGCCGGATGCCCGGGGATTCCTCGTCCAGCACGTAGAGGCACACCACAGGCTCACCGTGAGACACCGCCTCGTGCAGGGCGGGGTGGTCGGTGACCCGCAGGTCGTCGCGGAACAGCACCACGGTGGTCATGCGAACTCCTCGATGGGACGTGCGTGGGACGTGCCGGATTCCAGGCCGGTCAAGGGACACCTGTCAGCCTGGCACACCCACCGCTGAGGAGGGACCGGGCACCGGCCTGTGTGGCATCGGCGCCGTGCGCAACACGTCCGACCCCCTCCCACCCCGCGACGCCGTGTGGCTGATCGTGGCACTGGCCGCGCCGGCCCTGGGGCTGCTGCGCACCACGATCGCCCTGAGCGTCGGGCCTACGGCAACAGCCCGCCGTAGCGCCGGTTCCACGGCACGCGGTCCGCACCGGTTGTGCGGACGACGTCACGCACGGACTCCCCGGCCGTCCAGCACTGCGCGGGGCCCGGAGCCTGCTCCCCGTCAATCTACAGCCCCGGCACAGGCACACCCCACGCGCAGCACAGGCCGGTCGGACCGTGGATCCAGCCCGGCTCCGTAGCGTCGGGGGGTCGACGCGCCACTGAACGCCTTCCGAAGGAGCATGTAATGAACCCGATCCGTCGACGCCGCGGCATCCGCACCTACCCGGCCACCTCCGAGACCTGCGTTATGCAGTCGCAGAACACCGACCGCGACCACGCGGGCCGCCACCACCCCGGGCACCGCGACACCGGCGGCCCTGACACCGGCCACCCCCGCGATGAGGGTCACGACGCCTCCGGGGCCCTCCCCGCAACCGCAGCCGGCACGTTCGAGGGACGGGTCCTGGACCGCCCCCACGAGGACGTGGAGGACCAGGGCCTCGCTTTCGACCTCGGAACGCTGATCGACCGCCGCCGCGCGCTCGGCATCTTCGGGGCCGGCGCGAGCGTCTTCGCACTGGCGGCGTGCACGGGCACCACGACGTCGAGCTCGTCCAGTTCCGCCTCCGCGACGGCATCGGCGTCCGAGACCGCGAGCGCCACGCCATCGCCCTCCAAGACCTACGACGAGGAGATGCCGCAGGAGACCGCTGGGCCCTACCCCGGTGACGGCTCCAACGGTGCGGACGCGCTGGACGTCTCCGGGGTGGAGCGCAGCAACATCACCGCGAGCATCGACGGCGGCGCCGCGGTGGACGGCGTAGCCATGACCCTGACGATGAACATCGTGGACATGGTCAAGGACAACGGTCCCATGACGGGCGCGGCCGTGTACGTGTGGCACTGCGACCCGGACGGCAACTACTCCATGTACTCGGAGGGCGTGGAGGACGAGACGTACCTGCGCGGCGTCCAGGTGGTGGGCGACGACGGCAAGGTCACCTTCACGTCGATCGTCCCGGGCTGCTACGCGGGCCGCTGGCCGCACATCCACTTCGAGGTCTTCCCGGACATCGGCTCGATCACGGACGCCACCAACGCGGTGCTGACCTCGCAGATCGCGCTGTCGGAGGAGATGGCCAACACGGTCTACAAGGACTCCCGCTACCCGGACTCCGCCACGAGCATGTCCCAGGTCACCCTGGAGACGGACAACGTCTTCTCGGACGGGGTGGACATGCAGATGCCGAAGGTCTCGGGCAGCGTGGCAAAGGGGTACACGGTGACGATCGACGTCCCCATCGACACGAGCACCGAGCCCACGGCCGCCGCAGCACCGGGCGGCGCGGGCGGTCCCGGCGGCGTCCCGGGCCAGTAATTCCGTCGAACGAGTGATCCCGCAGGTCCCGCCGCGGACGACGCCGCCGCACCGCCGGTTCCCCGGCACCCGTGCGCCGGGGCGCGGGGCCGTGTGGAGCGGCGTCGTCCACGGGTCAGGTGTCGCCGCCCGGGCGTGGGAGCCTGCCGGGGCGGGGACTCAGGGCAGCAGCCCGTAGACGATCCCGCTCACGGCCACGATGCCGGCCACGGTGACGAACACGTTGGAGATCTTCCCGCGGTAGGGCTCCAGCCCGGGGAGCCTGCGGATGGCGTACATGGGCATGAGGTAGAGGATCACGGCGATCACGGGCCCGGCGAGGGACTCGATGAGCGAGAGGATGCTGGGGTTGGCGATCGCCACGAACCACGTGGTCACGAAGATGAACACGGCCACGGCCGTCCGCAGGGCCTTGTCGCTGATTTTCGTGCCGTCCCGGTCCACCATGGAGCGCACGATGCCGGTGGCACCCTCCGCCGCACCCATGTAGTGGCCGAAGAACGAAGAGGCGATCGCCGCGAGCGCCACGGCCGGGCCGAGGTAGGCGATGAACGGGCTGTCGTGCTCGTTGGCCAGGTAGGAGAGCACGGGCAGGTTCTGGTCCTTGGCGGCCTGCAGCCCGTGGGGGCCCAGGGCAAGCACGCAGGACCACACGAAGCCCATGGTGAAGACCACCAGCAGCAGGGTGCTGCGCTTGAGCACCACCGAGGCGCGCTCGCTCGCACGGGAGCCGTACTCGTGCTTCATGGCCACCGAGAACTGGGAGATGGCCGGGGAGTGGTTGAACGCGAAGACGAGCACCGGGATGACCAGCCACTGGGTGATGATCAGCATGATCCGCTGACCGGTGAGCATGACCGCCATCATCGGTACCACCAGCAGACCGGAGCAGCCAGCGCGGCGGTGGCTGCGGTCACCGAGGATCCTCCGGCCGGTGTGGACGTACGGTCGTGGTCATGCTCCGGCACCAGGGTCTCCGTGCTGTTGGGGGAAGGGTAGAGCGGAAGGATGCGGACACCCTGTGAGCCGGGCCATAGCTATACGCGACGTGCCCTCGTTGTTCCACAACCCCGCCGTGGTGGGCGCCTCCCGTACCATGGTGGGCATGGATCCCGAGTTCCGCCTGGACACGCAGCTGTGCTTCGCGCTGTACACTGCCTCGCGCAAGGTGACCAGCGCGTACCGTGAACCTCTCAAGGCCATCGGGCTGACCTACCCGCAGTACCTGGTGATGCTCGTGCTATGGGAGCAGGACCACCGCTCGGTCCGCCAGCTGGGCGAGACCCTCGCCCTGGACAGCGGCACCCTCTCCCCGCTGCTGCGCCGCGTGGAGGCGGCGGGCTTCGTGACCCGCCGCCGCAGCGAGCAGGACGAACGCTCGGTGGTCATCTCTCTCACGGACGCCGGGCGTGCCCTGCAGGAACCGGCCGCGGGGATGCAGCGCGAGCTGCTGGACGAGCTGGACATGTCCCCAAGGGACAGGAAGACCCTGCACATGCTGGCCCAGAAGCTGTGCCACGTACTGTGACGGCTTCCGGGTGCACCCGTGCAGGGTCGCTCAGCCCGCACTGAGGATCACAGCACGCCGTACTCCTCCAGCAGCTCTCCCACCTCGCCCTGTTCGAGGCGCTTGCGGAGCCGGCGGCGGATGGGCTCGGGCCCGGGGACCCGCACCTTCTCGCCGTCACGCAACCGGGTCAGGGCGTCGAGCAGGACGCGCACGTCGTAGGTGCTGCCCCACGTCTCGGGAACTCCGCGCTCCACGCCCATGAGCTGGTACACGGCCTCCATGCCGGTGCGCACCGAGTACTCGGTGGTGAAGATGCAGTCGCGGCCGGTCTCGGCGAACTGGCCGATGAACGCGAAGTTGCGGGCACCCTCGGGCACCACCCGGGGGCGGTCCCCCGCGTGGCGGGGCATGAAGAAGCTGGTCACGTACGGCATCATCACGGGAACCGTCTTGGCGCCCGTGGCCGCGAGCTCCGGGATCTCCTCCACGGGAACGCCCATGTGGTAGAGCCACTCCTGGGTGATCTCCTCGCCCGTGCACTCGGCCATGGTCTTCTTCACGAAGTCACCGGGAGTGTCCACGAACAGCGAGTAGACCCACACCACGACCTGGTCCTTCGGCTGCTTCTTGAAGTGCGGCTGGCGGTTCACGGTCCAGCTGAGCAGCCATGAGGAGTCCTCCGCCGTGACGATCCCGCCCGTGACCACCCGGCCGCTGAACGGGTCCCGCTGCGCGATCTTGCGGATGTACTCGGGGATCCGCTCGTCCAAGGTGGTGACGGTGGCGGACTCCCACTTGGTCTCGTCGATCGATGAGCAGAACACCTCGGGGCGCCCGAACGACGGGTCCTTGGCGGCGATCCGCTTCCACAGGTCCCAGGCCGAGGCGGGGCCGCGGTCTAGCGTGGCGGCCGTGGCGTGGTCGCCGTCGTTCGAGTTGTCCACGAGGGATCCGATGGTGGTGAACACGAGGTCGTGCTCACCCAGTTCCTGGGTCTCGGTGGAGCCCTCGCGCACCCAGTGGATCGCGGTGGCACGGATCTCGCCGTTGCGGTGGGCGAAGTCGATGTCGCGGACATCGGTGTCGTACTGGAAGGTGACACCGCGCTCGGTGAGGTAGGAGATCAGGGGCAGCACGAAGGACTCGTACTGGTTGTACTTGGTGAACTTCAGCGCGGAGAAGTCCGGCAGCCCGCCGATGTGGTGCACGAAGCGGTGAAGGTAGAGCTTGAACTCCAGCGCGGAGTGCCACTCCTCGAACGCGAACATGGTGCGCCAGTACATCCAGAACGGGGAAGCCAAAAACTCCTTGCTCATGACTTCCTGGATCTGCTTGCCCTCCATCTCCTCACGCGTGGCCAGGAAGATGTGCAGGAGGTCCTTCTGGGCGCGCTGAGGGAGGTCGAACTTGCCCTCGTGGCCCGCGTCCTGGCCCTGCTTCACGGTGGCGCGGCGCAGGGAGTAGTTGGGGTCGTCCCGGTTGAGCCACGCGAACTCGTCCAGCACGGACGCGCCCTCGATCTCCAGGGACGGCACGGAGCGCATCATGTCCCACAGGCACTCCATGTGGTTCTCGAGCTCACGCCCGCCGCGGATCACGAACCCCTTCTCGGGCACGTCCAGCCCATCCAGGGCACCGCCGGGCAACCGGCCCTTCTCCACCACCGTCACGTTCTCGCCGGGCACGCCGGCGTCCCGGACCAAGAACACTGCCGCCGCGAGTCCGGCGAGACCGGATCCCACGATCCACGCGCGGGTGTCCTGTGCGTGCTCCGCCGGGCGGGGCCGCATGAAGGCCTCGTAGTTGCCTGCTGTGAACTGCATATCGTTCCTCCTTCCGCGGGGGCGTCACCTTGGCGCTCCCTGCGTTCATAATTGAGCATACTCAATTTTGAGTGCAATACAATTATTCGGTGGAGAAAATTCAGAACCCGACGCCCCGCCGCAGAGCACGCCCCCTGGAACACGTGGCCGCCCGCGTGAGCCCGCGCGGCCCCGGGCGCCGCGAGATCGCCAAGGCGCAGAAACGCGCCCGCATCCTGGCCGCCGCCCGCTCGCTCATGAGCGAGAAGGGCTACGCGCAGATGTCCATGAGCGAGGTCGCCTCCCGCGCGGACGTGGCCGCGGGCACCGTGTTCCAGTACGCCGCCACCAAGGCGGAGCTGCTGATGATGGTCACCGAGAACATCTGGGCGGACCACATCAACGACACCCTGGACGCCACCCCCGACCCCGGCCACCGCTCCCCCGCTGCGGTGGTGGACGCCATCATGAACTCTCTCGACCCCATCTTCGACATGGCCGTCCACTGGCCCGAGACCACCGTGTGGATCGCTCGCGAGATCCTCTTCGGGGAGGACCTCCCCCACCGCCGCGAGGTGCTGGGGCTGGTGGAGAAGCTCGAGAACCACATCGCTCGGATGCTCGCGGGCTGCCGTTCCGCCGCGCACGCCGGTACTACACCTCTGGACGTGGGCGCGCGGATGATCGTGACCAGCGGGCTCGCGGAGCTCAACCGCGCCCGCCAGGGCCGCGCCGAGCTGCGCCTGGTGCTCGAGCGAATGCGGGAGATCGTCGCCCTCGTGGCCGCGGGCGTGGACAGTGCACTTCCTCCCGCGCACGATGCCGCTGCCCCCGCCTTCCCGGCGACCGCCCGGTAGTCCGTACCCGGGAAGGCGAGGTTGCGCGCGGACCCGGCGGTGCGGCGTCGCCGTACGGGCGTGGAAGGACCCCGGCTCGCAGATGGGCGGGGGCTCTTGGGGCGCAGGGATCAGCTGCGGGGCAGGGTGATCAGCGCGGTGTGGTCGTCCAGCGGCGGGCGGTGGCGGCCGCCGCCCCGGACGAACAGCGCGTAGCCCACGCCCAGGAGCACGAGCCACACGACGCCCACGATCAGCGCCACGCGGGTGTCCGGGAACCAGCCGAGCAGCACGATCATGAGCCACACCCACACGGTGGCGAAGGTAGCGATCGAGGCGCTGATGAGGAACACGTCCTCGGGGATCACAGCGTTGAGCACCACGCCGATGCCCAGGGCGATGCTCATGACCACCACGGTGAGCCACGGGACGCCGTTGCGGGAGACCCTGGTGAAGGCCCAGGGCGCCTGGCCGTGCTCCGCGAGGCCGAAGAGCATGCGGCCCGCACCGGAGGAGTCGGCGTTGATGGCGGAGATGGCTACCACGATCATCTCGAAGACGAACGTCCACCCCGTCACGAATCCGGCGAAGGGCCCCAGGTAACGAACGGCGTACTGCCCGAAGGAACCCGGCACGGGGTGACGGACCGCCATCTCACCGAGTGCTCGCATGACCATGTACACGGCCGCGCCCGCCAGGAGGTAGGCGAGGATCACCGCGGGTCCGGCCTTCTGGATGGCCGTCGCGAAACCGTAGAACAGTCCCGTGCCGATCGCCGATCCCAGGGCGATGAACTGGATGTGGCGCATGGTCAGCCCACGGGACAGGGCCGGGCCTCGCTCGCCCGCACCATCGGAACGCCCGACGGGTGGAACGGTGGTGGTCCTACGCATGATCTTCTCTCGAGTTCTCGTCGTTGAGTGCGCCCCACCGTGCCGTCATGGCGTCGTGGACGAGTGTGGTGATCAGTCGAGCGGCGGTGCGCGCGGCGCGCCCGTCCGCATCGAGTGCCGGTAGCAGTTCGACCATGTCCATCAGCGCAAGTTTCTCGCTGCGGGCCACGCGCCGACAGATCTGCCGGATGACCTCACGCCCCTCGCCCACTGCGCGCTCGTGCTCATGGGCGAAGGGCGCGCCACCGGGCCCGACGGCGTGTTCGTGCCCGAGCTGCACGAGCCGTTGCGCCCCCCGCCCGGGCCAGAAGTATGCCGCTGCGAACATGCTTACGGTGCTGGAAGGCTCCGGCATCGTGGCGTACGCCCTGAACGTCGCGCAGCAGGAGCTCGCCGCGGCCGTGGACATCCCCGTGGTGCTGGGCAACGACACCGTGGGCTCCAACGGCAACTTCCACGGCACCCCCGTGGCCTACGTGCTGGACTTCATGGCCATCCCCATCGCGGACCTGGCGTCCATGTCCGGGCGCCACACGGACCGCATACTGGACCCGGCCCGCTCCCACGGCCTGCCCCCGTTCCTCGCGGAGGACCCGGGCACGGACTCCGGGATGATGATCGCCCAGTACACCCAGGCCGGACTGGTCTCGGACATGAAGCGCCTCGCGGTGCCGGCCTCGGTGGACTCGATCCCCAGCTCGGCCATGCAGGAGGACCACGTGTCCATGGGCTGGCACGCCGCTCGCAAGCTGCGCCAGGCCGTGCTGAACCTGCGCCGCGTGCTCGCCATCGAGCTGCTCACCTCCACCCGCGCGATCGCCCTGCGCGCGCCCCTGGAACCGGGCGCGGCGGCGTCGGCGGTCATTGCGGACCTGGACGGCCGCGTGGGCGCGCCCGGCGAGGACCGCTTCATGGCACCGGAGATCGAGGCCGCCGAGGAGTACGTGGCCTCGGGGCGCCTGGTGCGCACGGTCGAGTCCGCGGTGGGCCCGCTGAACTGACCGGCACGCGCGGAGGCGGGGCACGACGTCGCCCGCGTGCCTCCCCCACGCACGGCCAGTACGTAGGGTGAGGGACGCCGCGTTTGCGGGGAGGTTCTGCCCCTGAATATCGCGTTGTCGGGGGGCAGAACCTCTCCCTGCGCGTCGCGCCACCCACCCCGAACGCCCGGCCCTTTCCCCTCTTCAGAGCGAGTTGTATCGTGGCTCACACGCGTGAAGGGAGCGCCCATGCCCGTCTACGAGTTCCGGTGCGAGGCCTGCGGGCCGTTCGACGCCCACCACGCCATGGCGCAGGTGCCGCGTTCCCAGGTCTGCCCCGCGTGCGGCGCGGACGCACGGCGCGTGTTCTCCGCCGTGGGCCTGTCCCGCGCGAACTCTGCCCGGGCACGCGTGATTGACGACGCTGCCCGCACGGCTGACGCGCCAGACGTCGTCCGATCCCTGCCCCGCCAGCCCGGCGCCCCCGGCGCGGCCCCGGCCGTGACCCGGGACCCCCGGCACGCGAAGCTGCCGCGGCCGTAGCTTCCCCGCACTGCCGCGCGGGAACCGCCCGCGGGGCTCTCCAGAAAGGTCACGAACCATGCCAGAAGTGATTTTCCCGCTGGACTCGACCAAGCCCTTCACCGAGCAGAAGCTGACCGGCCACAACCGCTGGCACCCGGACATCCCGCCCGTGGCCACGCTCAAACGTGGCGAGAGCTACCGCATTGACTGCCGCGAGTGGTTCGACGGCGCCATCAAGAACGACGACTCCGCGGACGACATCCGGGACGCACCCCTGAACCGGGTGCATGCACTGTCCGGGCCGTTCCGGATCGAGGGTGCAGAGCCCGGTGACCTGCTGATCGTGGACATCCTGGACGTGGGGCCCATTCCGCAGGAGGAGGGGCCGCTGGCCGGGCAGGGCTGGGGCTACACCGGGATCTTCGCGCAGAAGAACGGTGGCAGCTTCCTGGTGGACCAGTTCCCGGACGCCTACAAGGCCGTGTGGGACTTCCGCGGCGGCGAGTGCACGTCCCGGCACATCCCCGGCGTGAAGTTCACGGGCATGGTGCACCCGGGCCTGATGGGCACCGCTCCGTCCGCGGACCTGCTGAAGACCTGGAACAAGCGCGAGGGCGATCTGATCGCCACCGATCCGCAGCGCGTGCCCCCGCTGGCTCTGCCACCCGAACCCGACGCCGCGATCCTGGGTTCGCTGACCGGCACCGACTTCGACCGCGTGGCCGGCGAGGGCGCCCGCACGGCTCCCCCGCGCGAGAACGGCGGCAACCAGGACATCAAGAACTTCACCAAGGGCTCGCGCGTGTTCTACCCGGTGTACGTGTCCGGGGCGAACCTCTCCATGGGGGACCTGCACTTCTCCCAGGGGGACGGTGAGATCACGTTCTGCGGCGGCATCGAGATGGGCGGGTTCATCGACATCCACGTGGACGTGATCAAGGGCGGCATGGACACCTACGGCGTGAGCGAGAACGCCATCTTCATGCCCGGGCGCAACGGTCCCGTGTACTCGGAGTGGCTGGCGTTCTCGGGCACGTCCGTGACACTCGACGGCGAGCAGCGCTACCTGGACTCCCACCTGTCCTACCAGCGCGCGATCCTGCACGCGATCGACTACCTCGCCAAGTTCGGCTGGTCCAAGGAGCAGGCGTACCTGCTGCTGGGCGCCGCCCCCATCGAAGGTCGCTTCTCCGGGGTGGTGGACATCCCCAACTCGTGCGCCACGGTGTACCTGCCCACGGAGATCTTCGACGTGGACATCCGCCCCTCTGCCAGCGGCCCCACGCAGGTGGATCCGGGCATGGGCGCGCCGCGGGCGATGAACCAGGGCTGATCCGCGCGGTTCGCCGCTCCTGATCCGCCCCGACGACATCTGGGGCGGGAAGTGCCCGGCTTCCATGCCACCGGACAGTCATTTCCCGCCTCAGATGCACGACGCCGCCGGGAGACTCCCGCGCGCCTCATGCCGCGGCGTCGAGCTCCCGCAGCACCTCGGCAGGAAGGTGCACTCCCGCCGCCTCCACGTTCTCGCGGAGGTGGTCCGGGCTGGCCGTACCCGAGATGACGAGTGACTGCGGCGAGCGCGCCAGGACCCACGCGAGTCCCACCTGGTTGGGGGTCACCCCCAGCTGCTCTGCAATCTCGCGCGCGGGGGTCCTCGATGACGAGCCCGGGCTGCATGTCCATGCGCTGCAGGTAGACCACGTCCAGGTGGTCGGTGCCGAGCGAGCGCAGGTTCTCGTGGACGGCGTTGCGCAGCTCGGAGGGCTTCTGGGCGGCCGTCATGGGCGCGGGTCCTTCGGGGAGCGGCCGGGCACCCACCTTGCTCGCGTAGAACACGGCGTCCCGGTCCGCCCCGGACGACGCCGCCCGCGTTGGGCTCCCCAGGCCGTAGCCCATGCGCGCGACGTCGCGCGAGACGATGCCCACACACCCGGCCTTCTCAGCGGGCGCGCCCTGGTAGGTGGTTACGAGCGGGTCTCCTCGGTCTGCCCCGGATCCGCGGCCGGATCCTGCGGCTCCTCCAGCGGCCAGCCGTGCGCGGCGAGCATCGCGCGGATGCGCTCCATCTCCTCCGGCTTGGGCTCGTCCTCCGTGGCCCGGTGGATCGCAGCGCGGGCGTCCGCCTCGGAGAGGGAGGTGCCCTCAGTGCGGGCGTCCGTTGCGAGCTGCTCGGCGATCGCGGCCATGTCCTCGTCGTTGAGCTGCGGGCGCAGCACCGCCAGGACCGGGAGGTAGTCCTGCGCGGGCACGCCGTGGGGGTAGTCCGCGCGCAGCCAGTTCATGGCGCGGGCCACGTAGCCCGGCTGCCGGACGGGGGCATCCGGACCCGGCCCGGCGAGGGGCCAGCCGGCGCGCGCGAGGGTGGCGGCGACGTCGGCGAGCTGCTCCGCGGACGCGGAGGCGGCCACGAGCGTGTCATGGCTGGGGAGCTCGAGGGCCTCCAGGAGACGCTCCGCGCGGCGGGAGCCCACCGTGCGCACGAGCAGCTCCGCCAGAACGGGGCGCGCGTCCTCGGGGACACCCTGGGGATAGGCGGCTTGGAGGTGCTCCAGCGCCGCGTCGAAGGTCATCATCCAAACACCGAGATCCCTAGGTAGTGGTCCAAGCTCTTCCGGGTGATCCACAGGACCCCGATCACCACGGCGGCGAGCACGATGACAAAGCACAGCACGGCGCCCGCGAGCGCCACGGCGTTCCTGCGCGCCGTGCCGTCCGGGCCCGGCGGCAGGGTGGCGCGGCTCCACAGGGCGATGCCCACCGTGAACAGCGCGGGCAGTCCGGCGCCGAAGCAGAGCCCGGCCAGCAACACGGCGAGGGCAGATTCCGCCATCTGGGCGGTCATGAGCGAGCCACCTCCTGGGTGTCGGCCCGGTCCGGGTCACCGGGGGCCACGGAGTGGGTGTTCTCGTCCCACTCGGCATTGACGTTGTGCCGGTCCACCTTCTGGTGCCGGGACCGCGCGAAGATCACGGCGGAGGCCACCGCCAGCAGCAGGAAGATCACCACGGCGCCGGACAGCCCGCCCACGGCCCGGGCGATGATGAAGCACACCGCACCCACCACGGCCGCGGCGGGGAGGGTGAGCAGCCAGCCCACCACCATGCGCCCGGCCACGCCCCAGCGCACCCGTGCCCCGGGCTTGCCGACGCCCGAACCGAGGATGGATCCGGTGGCCACGTGCGTCGTCGACAGCGCCATGCCGAAGTGGCTGGAGGTGAGGATGATCGCGGCCGAGGAAGCCTCCGCGGCCATGCCCTGCGGCGGTTCGATCTCCACGAGTCCCTTGCCCAGGGTGCGGATCACGCGCCAGCCGCCCAGGTAGGTGCCGAGCGCGATGGCCACGGCGCACGTGACGATGATCCACGGCGGCAGCCCGTTGTCCTCGATTCCCTGGACGCTCAGGTTCCCGTGGGCGATCAGGGCGAGGGCAATCACGCCCATGGTCTTCTGCGCGTCACCCGTGCCGTGCGCGAGAGACACCATCGACGCTGTTCCCACCTGTCCCCAGCGGAAGCCGCGGTCCTTGTGGCGGTTCGAGGCGGCGCGGCTGATGAGGTAGACGAGCGCCGTCCCCACCGCGGCCACGCACCCAGCGATGAACGGGGCGAGGGCGGCGGGGACGAGGATTTTCTGGACCACACCGGACCAGTTGACCCCGGCGACGCCGAGCGAGGCCAGGCCGGCGCCGATCAGCCCGCCGAACAGCGCGTGCGACGAGCTGGAGGGCAGACCGAACAGCCAGGTGGCCAGGTTCCAGAGGATGCCGCCGATGAGTCCGGAGAAGATCAGCACCAGCGCGAGAGTGGGGTCCAGTCCGTGAACCAGTCCGCCGTCCGAGGTCTGGATGAGCAGGACGTCCTTGGTCACCGTGGTGGCCACCTCCACGGAGAGGAACGCCCCCACCAGGTTCAGCACCGCGGACAGTGCAACCGCCGTCCTGGGTGAGAGCGCACCGGTGGCGATGGATGTTGCCATGGCGTTGCCGGTGTCGTGGAATCCGTTGGTGAAGTCGAAAGCCAGTGCGGTCACGACCACCAGGCCCAGGATCACCAGTTCAACTGTCATGCCTCCAGGATGACGCCCCCCTGTCCCGCGCACCAAAACCGCCCCCGGGGCGGCACTGGGACAGCACCGGGGTGCATGCGTCCGGCACGATCCGCCGCAGGGAAACATCGCCCAGCGCGTCTGAGACCGGGCCCATAATGCGTTCATGACCTCTGACTCCCACCGTGATCCGGACCCCGGCGAGACCTGGCACGAACGCTCCCCGGCCACGGGAACCGGCGAGCTGCCCATCCTCAGCCCGCGCCCGGATCCGCAGACCCACCGGGGCTACGCCCACGGCACGGATCCGCGGCGGTGGCGGATCCTGGCCGTGCTGCTCGTGGCCATCTTCATGTCCCTGGTGGCCGTGAGCATCATCAACGTGGGGCTGCCCTCCATCCAGGAGGGACTGGGCGCCTCCGAGTCCCAGCTGCAGTGGATCCTCTCCGGCTACGCGCTGACCTTCGGTGTGGTCCTGGTGGCGGGCGGCCGCGCCGGGGACGTGTTCGGGCGTGGGTTCCTGTGGATGCTCGGGGTGGCCATCTTCACGCTGTCCTCGATCGCCGCGGGCCTGGCACCGGATCCCACCATGCTGATCGTGGCCCGCTTCGTGCAGGGTGTGGGCTCTGGGCTGCTCAACCCGCAGGGTGTGGCCATGATCCAGCAGTACTTCAAGGGCGCAGAGCGCGGGAAGGCGTTCGGAATGCTGGGCAGCGCTGTGGGTGTCTCCGTGGCCATCGGCCCGGTCCTGGGAGGTCTGCTGATCCAGACGGGCGGCGCGGCCGAGGGCTGGCGGTGGCTGTTCATGGTGAACGTCCCCGTGGGCGTCGTCGCGCTCGTGCTCGCGTTCCTCTGGTTCCCCCGCCCGCTGCTGCGCGGGCCCGAGGGCACCACCATCCGCCACGCCCTGCGGGAGATGGACCCCACGGGTGCGGTGCTCCTGGGCATCGCGCTGCTCGCCACCCTGCTCCCGTTCATCGAGGCCGGCTCCCCCGGCACGAGCCCGTGGGTGTGGGCCCTGCTCGCGGTCGCCGCCATGTTCCTGGCCCTGTGGATCGCGTGGGAGAAGCACTTCAAGGCCTCTGGGCACCAGCCCATGGTGGACCTGGACATCTTCAGGGTCAGCAGTTTCCTCAACGGCACCCTGCTGATCTCGCTGTATTTCCTGGGCATCACGAGCGTGTGGGTGCTTGTCACCCTCTACATGCAGAAGGGGCTCGGCCACACCGCGCTGGCCGCCGGTTGCGTGGGCCTGCTCAATGCCTTCGCGAGCGCGGTGGCCTCCAACCTGGCCGGCAGCCGCGTGAACCGGATGGGCCGCAAGATCGTGGTGCTCGGCATGCTCAGCGTGGTCGTGGGCCTGCTGCTGAGCATGGCGGTGATCCTGCTGCACGACCCTTGGCACATCAGCGAGTGGTGGCTCGTGCTCACCCTGGGCTTCGTGGGTTTCGGCCAGGGCGCCGTGGTGAGCCCCAACCAGACACTCACGCTCGCGGAGGTGCCACTCGAGTACGCGGGCAGCGCCGGTGGCGTGATGCAGACCGGCCAGCGCGTGGGCACCGCCGTGGGCATCGCCATGATCACCGCGGTGGCGTACGGAGTGATCGCCGGCCAGGGCTGGTCCGTGGGCATCGCGGCGGGACTGGGCGTTGTGGTGCTCGTGGTGCTCGTCGCCCTGGCCGTGGCCCTGCGGGACATGCGCCACCGCGCCCGGAAGTACTCTCGCGCCTGAGTCACGGCGCGCACACCACGGCACCTCCGGAGTGCTCGCCCCCCCGGTGGGCCCACGCTCCGCACTGTTCCGGTGGTACGACGACGCCGCCGCGCCCTCCCTGCCTCGGCCCCCGGCGTGCGGGGTCCATGGAACGCAGAGGTGGCGCGGCGGTGTCGTGAGCGGGGGCTCTGAGCGGGTCAGCCCTTCTTGAGGGTGATCTGCCAGCTGGCATCGCCTTTCTCCACGAAGTCGGTGACCTCGTGGCCGTCCGTGGCCGCCCACTGCGGAACGGCCTCGGTGGCCTGGGTGCAGTCGAAGTCGATCACCAGGTGCTCACCGGTCTGAAGGGTCTGCATGACATCCTTGGCCTCGATCAACGGGAACGGGCACACGGCACCGAGCGAGTCCAGGGCATAATAGCCGTCCCCCAGGCCCGTGAGCTTCTTCGACGGTGCACCTGCCGGGTCCTTGACCATGAGCGCGGCGGGTGCCGCGGCGAAGCCCGAGAACACGTTCGCACCCGAGGTGCGGGGAGCCCCCGCGGTGGGAGCGGCGTCGATCGAGTTGTCGTCCGGTGCGGTGGCGCCCACCGTGTGGTCCAGGCTCTGAGCAGTGGAGTAGGTGCCGTCTTCGCCGGTGGCGGGCTGCGTAACGGTGGGCTTGAGCCAGATCCTGGTGGCCACGGCCACGCCGAGGGCGATGAACAGCAGCGCGACCCAGCCCTGGAACGTGAACAGGCTGGTCTGGACCATGCCGTTGCCCACTGTGCAGCCACCGGCCAGGGCCGCACCCACACCCATGAGCAGACCGCCCGCGATGGAGCGCACCGTGGTGGTGGCGTCCGGCACGCGCACGCGGAACTCACCCGTGGACTTGGCGGCGATGAACGAGCCCACCAGGATGCCGAGCACGAGCATCACACCCCAGTCCAGCTTCCCGTCCGCTCCGGTGACCAGGAAGTTCAGCAGGTTGGCGGTGGGGGTGGTGATGCCCAGACCGTCGTTGCGGCCGGTCGCGGCGGACAGCGGCCACGCGATGACGCCGATCAGACCCACGAGCGCGCCGGCAGTGTAGACGTGCAGGGGCTTCTTCCATGCGGGACGGCCGTTCAGCCGTGCGGGCTTCACGGTGTTCTTCTCGCGGTTGAGGAAGTGGCGCACCATCACACCGGTGACCGCTGCCAGGACGATCACGAACAGCCACGGGGAGACGCCCAGGGCACTGGGGATGGTGGTGAGCCCGGTGTCCCACTGCTTCATGCCGGAGTTGAAGCCCTTGAGCACGCCGGTCTTCATGGCGGACGCGGACAGCGCGTACATGGCCAGCGCGATCCACGAGCCCACGAGGCCCTCGCCGGAGCGGTACCACGTGCCGGAGGCGCACCCGCCGGCCAGGATGATGCCGATGCCGAACATGAATCCGCCCACGATGACCGCGAGGGGCGCGAAGGAGGGGTAGTTGGGGGAGATGACGCCGGCGGAGGTCAGGGCGGTGAGACCGATGGCGTGCACGGAGATCACCACGAGCAGCGCGGCGAAGGTCCGCCACGACTTCTGCAGGAAGATGTCCCGCAGCATGCCGGTGACGCAGAAGCGGCCGCGCTGCAAGACGATGCCCAGCAGCGCACCGATGACAAGTCCGGTGAGGATCATAGGTGAGTACCAGTTTCCCGCGCACCGGGAAGAGGGCGCGTTCGGAAGAAGGGAGGATGAGATGAGGGATCGAAAAAGACTCCGTATACTCAACTCCTCACCGGGGGCAACGTCCAGGTTGTCGTCACAAAGTGTCACACTTCCTGGAAACGCCCCAAAGTACCTACTCGTGAGGTATTAGCGACATTGCGTCACGTTGCCCGGCGCGATACCGCCCGCAGCGCCCCGACGGCACCCTCCCCCGCCCGACTCACGGACATGGGCACCTGCCCGAAGACCTCCCGCGGGATCGGGGTCCGGCACAGCTGCGCGGTCCGCTCCGCGTCCCAGTCCACGAGCACGAACCACTCATCGCCCTCCCGCACGACTTCCCGCACAGCGCCCGTGGCGCACAGCTCCTGCCGCTGGGACAGGTAGGCCCAGATGGTGTCCCCCGCCGTCATGGTTCGGTAGCCCGTGCGCAGGCACCACCGATCCGCGGGCTGCGAGCGCCCGATCGCCTCCCACACCGCCGTGGCGTCCTCGCGGGTGCGCCAGTCGGCGGGCATGTGCGGCCCGTGAGCGGCCGGGTTGACGGGAAGCAACCAGTGGGTCTCCGCGGCCATTCACGCGCCTCGCGATTCGGTCGTGGCGTTCGACGACGCGTCCCGCCCGGTCCCGGCGTCACACTCGGCGGCATCGCCGGAGGCTCGCCCGGCGTCGGCGTCGCGCTCCTCCGGCGACGACGCTCCCAGCAGCGCGTCGTACCCCTCCCGGAAGGTGGGGTAGCGCCACCGGGATCGAGGAACCAGGGAGTGCACGAGCGCCCCGTCGATGATCTTGCCGAGCGGCCCCTCTCCCGCGGGTGAGTTGTCCGGGGGCACCTCGCCACCCAGCCGCGCCGCGAGGTGCGTGACGACGTCACCCAGCTGAGCGGCGTCATGATCCACGGCGTGCAGCAACCGCGGCGGCTCGGGAGCGTCGAGCACGGTGGAGAGGACCGTGACGAGATCGTCCCGGTGGATCCTGTTGGTCACGCGCCGGTGGGTGACAGGCGTGGCCGTGCGGACCCGCTCGATCAGGGACGTGCGGCCGGGCCCGTAGATCCCCGCGGGGCGCACGATGACCAGGTCCGGGAAGAGATCGGCAGCGAGCTCCTCCGCGGCGAGCAACACGTGGGCAGTGGCGCGCTGAGGGTCGGGCGGGGTGGCCTCGGTGACGACCTCACCGTCGGTGCCGCCCAGGACGCCCGTGGAGGACACGAGCACCACGCGCGGCGCGGCGTCGGACGGCAGGGCCAGGTGCAACCCGCGCAGCGCACCCAGGTAGGTGCGTTCGTAGGCGGTCGCGTCGCGGCCGTCGGCGGTGAGGGTGACCACCACGGCGTCGGCCGCGGGAAGGACGGCCTCCCCCGGGTCGGTGAGGTCCAGAGAGACCGGCTCGATGGGCTCGGGCAGCGCGTCCGCGCGGCGCCGCACGCCCACCGCGCGCACTCCGCGTTCGGCGAGGCGCAATCCCAGGGCGGTCCCCACGTCCCCGCAGCCGGCCAGGAGCACTGTTGCAGCGGAATCATTCATGGCACCAGCCTGTCATGTCCGCGCGACGGCGCGTGGCCCGGCTCGGTAAGGGAAAGGAACGGTGCCATGACCGAGCAGAACCCGATCCATCACCCCCCTTATTATTTGCCCCCCCGGCATCTACGGTGGAGGTACCCAGCCCTGCTTCACCACCACGTGCTCAGCAGAGCAGAACGGAGATCACACCATGATCATGAAGACCCTGCACGACGCCGGTATCCGCTCCGAGTACGCCTACACCGCAGGCATGGGCTCGATCGCCCTGTCCTTCGTGTCGTGGGGAATCTCGCGTCTCAAGAGCGACGACTCCAAGGCCCAGTCGGACCGCTGGGGCATCTTCGTGGGCCACTGGGCGCCCACCTTCATGAGCGTGGGCCTGGCTCTCGCCCAGTACGAGCAGACCCTCGAGAACAAGAAGAAGTAGCCACCGACCCCGCAGCCACTCGGCGCAGAAGAACCGCCCCGCACCTTCGTGGTGCGGGGCGGTTCGTCTGTCAGCGGCTGCCCGGTGCGGTGCTCAGTGCCCGTAGCCCTGGGACTGCTCCTCCGTGCCGGCCTGCTCCTCGAAGAACTCCTGCTGCTCCTGGGTGTTCGCCTGCTCGGCGGCCTTCTGGCGCTGCTCGTCGGTGTCCACCTGGCTGACCGACTCGGTGTTCTCGTCCTGCGGGTTCTTGCCCATGGCTGCGCTCCTTCGCGGTTGCGTGGTGCGCCGCCCCGAGCTCCGCGGCCCGGACGACGGCGCCGTGCCCCGAGCATCCTCACCTCACCGGGTCGTGTCAATGGGGGCGATGCCGCCCGTTCGTCACGGAGCGTCCGCGAGCGCGCGCTGCACCCACGCCGTCACGGGCCCAGGGGCCCACGCACCCACACCGTGGATCTCCCCCACGGGTCGGGCACCCCGCAGGGCGTTGGTCACGAACACCTCCGACGCCCCAGCGATGTCCGTGAGAGTGATGTCTTGTTCACGGACCTCGTACCCGGCGGCCCGCAGGGTCGGGAGCACCCGGGCGCGCATCACCCCGGGCAGGATCCGGCCGTCAACGGGCGGGGTGGTGACCACACCACCGCGCACCACGAACACATTTGCACGCCCGGTCTCCAGCACCGTGCCACCCTGGTCCACCAGCAGCGGGTCACACACCGGGGACCACGGACCGGGTGTCGGGTTCAGGGCGCGGCGGTCCGCCCACTTGTGGCGGCCCCACCCGCCGGGCACCACCACCGGGTGCAGCACCCACGGATCCACGGGAGGGGCCGCGCCGGGAGGGTTCAGCGGGGCGTGGGTCATCTCGAGACACAGACTCCCATCGTCCGGAACTGCCGTGACCCGCAGCCGGTGCGGGCCATCCAATCCGGCAGCACGCTGGCGGACCTGCTCTGCGAGCGCGCCCGGCAGCTCATGGGAGAAGCACGCCCGCACGCTGCTCCCGAGCCTTGCCAGGTGCTCCACCAGCTGCTCGGGGCGCCCCTCGCGGACGAGCATCGTGGTGAAGACCCCCAGGGAGGGGTCGGGGGTCGAGCGGATCACGGGCGCGTCCCGCAGCGAGGCTGCCGCGCGCGACAGTGCCCCACCGCCTCCCACACACGCCGGGGTCGCCACCTCCGAGGACTCCGCGTGCTCACGCCACTCCCGGGACAGCTCGGACCCGAAGCGGGCGCCGACCGCATCCAGCAGCGGGGCGGCCTTCACGAGGGTCTCGAACGCCTCCCCGTCCGGGTCCGAGTCAGCAACGATCCCGCCGCCCACACCCAGGCGCACCGTGGCGCCCGAGAACTCGAACGTACGGATGGCCACGTTCATGGCCAGCCCCGCCACGGGACTCGCGTACCCGATCCCACCGGTGTAGACGCCCCGCGCGGTGGTCTCCAGGGCGTTGATGATCTCGGTGGCCCTGACCTTCGGCGCCCCCGTGCACGAACCGGGCGGGAACGTGGAGCGCAGGAGGGCGGCGTCGTCGAGCCCGGGGCGCAGCGTGCCGTGGACATCCGCGACCAGGTGGTGGACGCCCGTGTGCGGCTCCACGCGCGGCACGGCGGGGCTCAGGACGGAGCCGGGGACGCACACGCGGGAGAGGTCGTTGCGCATGAGGTCCACGATCATCACGTTCTCGGCGCGGTTCTTGGCGGAGGCGTGCAGCTCGCGGGGGTCCGAGTCCGCGGGCGCGGTGCCCTTGATCGGGGACGTGAGCACGGCGGTGCCCGTCCGACGCAGGTAGAGCTCGGGCGAGAAGCTGGCCACCGCGCCGCCCGGCACGCGCAAGAACCCGGCGAAACGCGGCCGCAGCCGCTCGTACCCGGCACAGAACAGGTCCAGTGGGTCACCGTCGAATGTCGCTGTGAGCTCTCGGCAGATGTTGGCCTGGAAGATGTCCCCGTCCCGGATGTGCGCCAGCGCGCGCCGCACCGCCTTGGCGTGGGCCGCGCCGGTCACGGCGGCCTCGAACGGCCCGCACCGGTACGAGCGCGGCGCGGACGCCCCGGATGAGGACGCCGGGCCGGCCCCGAGCGCCCGCTCCACCGCCGCGATCGTCTCGGCCACCCGGGCAGGGTTCGCACCGGGCAGGGACTCACAGAACCAGCGGTCCGCCGCGCTGTCGTGCACCAGGACGTGGTCGTAGCGCGCCAGGTGGTGCTCCGGCAGACCGCCCGAGTGCGGAGGTGCGGGCGGGAGCGACTCCAGGCGACGCGAGAGCTGGTACCCCAGATAGCCGAGCCACCCGCCGCCGAAGCGGGCGGGATCGGCGGCGGGTGGCTCGGCGCAGGGGCGAGCCAGAACGCAGAGATCGTGCCGGTTCCCGCCCGCGCTGGGCGGGGCGGCACGCGCCACGGCGGGAGGATCGTCGTCGTCCGCGGAACCCAGAGCGGCGAACGGGTCCTCGTCCGCACCGAGTACGCGCGCGGGCCGGATGCCGATCACCGCGTCCCCGTGCATCCAGTCCCCGAGCAGCGCCGCGAGACCGGGTTCAGCATGCAGCGCGCGCAGCATCTGCACGGGTCTCACGCGATGCGGCAGAGGGTGTCGGGGCACGGTTTCCTCTCGTGGGGCGCCGGGGAGCAGCTCGGACGCGGCCATGATATGGAGAGGAACCGCCACGCAGAGCAGCGGAGCGGTTCCTCGACGACGGCCACAGTGCCGCGCAGCCACGCGGCGAGGACGTCACTCAGATCTTGACGACCATCTTGCCCTTGTTCGCGCCCTTCATCATGTCCAGGAACGCGTCCACGGCGTGGTCGATGCCCTCCACCACGGTCTCATCGTGGGTGACCTTGCCCGAGGTGAACCACTCACCCATCCGCTGGCGGTACTCCTGGGCGACGTCAGTGTGGTCACCCATGGTGAAGCCCTCCAGCATGAGGGAGTTCTTGATGATGTTGCCCATGTTGTCCGGGCCGCAGGGGCGCTCGGTGGAGTTGTACTGGCTGATCGCGCCGCACACGGCCACACGGCCGTGACGGTTGAGCACGTCCAGAGCCGCCTCCAGGTGGTCGCCGCCCACGTTGTCGTAGTACACGTCCACGCCATCCTCACCCACAGCATCGGCCAGCTGCTCACGGATGGGGGCATCCTTGTAGTTGAGCACCTTGTCGAAGCCGTACTTCTCGGTGAGCATCCGGGCCTTCTCGTCCGAGCCGGCGGAACCGATCACGTAGGAGGCGCCCAGCAGCTTGGCGATCTGACCCGCGGTGGAGCCCACGGCGCCGGCGGCACCGGAAACGAACACGCGGTCCCCCTCCTTCAGCCCGGCGATGCGGGTGAGCCCGGTGTACGCAGTCATCCCTGTCATGCCCAGCACGCCCAGGTACACGGACAGCTCGGCGTTGGGCAGCTCTTCGACCTTGGTGAACTCCTTGGCAGATCCCTGGGCGAGGTCGCGCCAGCCGTACTGGTGCAGCACGGGGGTGCCTTCGGGGAGATCCTCGGAGCGGGACTCGACCACGCGGCCGATGGCGCCGCCGGTCATGGTCTCGTTCAGGGCGAACGGCGGGACGTAGCTCTTCTCGTCCCGCATGCGCCCGCGCATGTACGGGTCCACGGACATGAACTCGTTGCGCACGCGCACCTCTCCGTCCTGCAGCTCCGGCAGGTCCACGGTGACGGTGCGGAAGTTCTCGTGCTCGGGCCACCCCTCGGGGCGGGAGACGAGCTGAATTTGGGTGCTGGTGGAATCGGTAGTAGCCATGTCGCCATGGTGGCATGCACAAACGTTTGCCACAGCAAGGATTCGCGCCCAGCGGACGCTACCCCCTGTTGCTCGTCGCATGGGGCAGCCCAGGAGTAATTTACGCACCCCACGGTGATCGCCGACGCCGCACGGACCGGCTCCCGGAGGCGCCCCGCGCGCGGCTCAGCCCTGACGAGCCTTCATGCGCCGATTCTTCCTGTTGATCACATCGGTCTTGCCCCGGCGGCGGACCACCTGCGAGCCGGGGATCTGCTTGAGGGAGCGGAGCGAGGTGCGAGCCTTCACGGAAACTCATGGTTGCGAACAATTCTCATTCAGGAGAGCATCACGGAGCATCGGTAGCCACAACCCGCTGCACCGGTTCGCTCCGCTGGGTCGCCAGGGGGAGATTCAGCGTGACGGTGGTGCCTTCCCCCTCCACCGACTCCAGGGCCACGGACCCCCCGTGCTGCTCCACGATGGTGCGCATGATCACGAGCCCCAGTCCCGTTCCGGGCACCTGCTGGGCCGTGGCGTTGGAGGCCCGGGTGAAGCTCGTGAAGAGGGACCCCACCTCTTTCTCGGGAATGCCCATCCCGGTGTCCGTGCACGTCAGGCGGACTCCCGTGCCATCGGGCGTGCCTTCCAGCGTCAGCGAGACGGCACCGTGGGGCGGGGTGAACTTGATGGCGTTACCCACCACGTTGGTGACGGCCCGCTCCAGACGGTCCCGGTCCCCGAACACGGGCCACGAACCGTCCGTGTCCACGTGGACGGTCACCTCGCCCGCCGCGGCCTGGGGAACGAGATTGGTGACCACCCCGGACACGCACTCTGCGAGGTCCATCACACGGTGGCGCGCCGAGCGGTTCTCCTGGTCCTGGTCCAGCTTGTTGATCAGCAGCAGGTCCTCGATCAGCAGCCGCAGCCGTTCCGTGTTGCGCCGCACCACTTCCAGCACGCGGGCCTGTTCCGGGCCAACACTGCCGAAGTCCCCGTCCTGGAGCATCTCCACATAGCCGCTGATGGACGTGAGCGGGGTTCGCAGCTCGTGGTTGGTGGTGGAGACGAACACGGATTTCTGGCGGTTGAGCTCCGTGAGCTGCTCCAGGGTGCGCTCCCGCTGCTCCACCACGTCCCGGGCCTCGCGGGTGAAGGCGTTGAAGGACGCGGCGAGATCCACCACCTCCAGAGCGCCGTGGGAGGTTTCCGCGACGGCGTCGTGATCGCCCGCGCGCTGCCTCGCCACCGTGCACTGCAGCGCGAGCAGCGGCGCCCCGAGGGCGCGGTCCGCGCGGCCCAGGGCGAGGAACGCCACCGCGATCGACAGCATCGCGGCAGTCACCACGGCGGCCGCGGCCAGAGTCATGGACCGGTTCAGATCCGCTCTGCGCTGCTCCCGCAGGCGGGAGGCGTCCGCCCGGACGTCCTCCAGTGTGCCGAGGGCCCGGTCCATGGCGGATGTCGTAGTGGGCAGGTCCAGAGATTTCCGCGGGGTGTCCCTCCCTGGTTCCCGAGTGAGGCCGAGCCACGTGTCCACGGACTCGTTCAAGGACCGCAGCTGCGGCAGCCGCCCGGCCGCCACCTCACCCAGGACGTCCTGGGCTGCAGTGAGGTCCGCAGTGGCCTCAGCGTACTCCCGCGCGAAAGCCTGGTCTCCGCTGACCGAGTAACCCCGCGCGGCCGTATGGGCGCGCAGCAGCGTGGCCTCCACCTGGTGCGTGGCATCCATCAGGGGTGTGATGGTGGTGCGCGTGGCGGCCACGTTCAGCTGCACCGTGTGCAGTCCCCACAGTGCGGTGGCGCCGGTGAAGAGCAGTGCGAGGCACAACAGGGCGAGCACCTGCAGGAGGATGGCGCGCACCCCGCGGTGGCGGACACCGTCCCGCACGCGGGTCACTACCGGGAAGCGGGCGCTCATCCGTCCACCTCCGTGAAACCCGAACGGGTCATGGTGCCCCACTGCTGGCGGCGCCCCAGCAGGGAGGCCACCCAGCCCTCCATGCGCCACCACGCCGTGAGCTGGCGGTAGCCCAGGTTCTCCAGGACCACCGCGCCCAGCGTGATGCCCAGGTCCCGCCAGCGGGGGTACTTGTGGTAGCTCAGCTCCTCGATCGTCACGGCCGCGAGGGTCACGATGATCGCGTACGCGTAGGCCACGAGCATGAACAACAGGAAGTACTGCCAGGACACGAGTCCCAGCGCGAAGCCCAGCGCGATCAGTACCAGCCCGGCGAGTTCCAGCAGCGGGGCGATCAGCTCGAAGAGCCAGTAGTACGGAACCGCCACGAGACCCAGCCGGCCGTAGCGGGGGTTGAACAGCATGTCCCGGTAGGCCCACAGGGTCTCCCACAGACCCCGGTGCCAGCGCGCCCGCTGCCGCCGCAGCACGGGCAGGGTGCTGGGGACCTCCGTCCAGCAGATGGGCTCCGTGAGGAAGGTGACGCGGTAGGGCCGGCGCTGCCTGCGGAGGGTCCGGTGCAGACGCATCACCAGTTCGAAGTCCTCACCGATGCTCGAGGCGTCCAGGCCTCCCACCGCCACGAGAGCATCCCGGCGGAAGACACCGAACGCGCCGCTGATGAGTAGCAGCGCGTTGATCCGGGACCAGCCTGCGCGTCCCAGGTGGAAGGCTCGCAGGTACTCCATCACCTGGATGTCCGCGAGCGGCGTGCCCGGCATGCGCACCTCCAGGACACGGCCGCCCTTCACGCGGCACCCGTTGACGGCGCGGATCACTCCCCCGGCGGCGACCGTGGAGATCGGGTCCTCGATGAAGGGCCGGGACACCGTCAGCAGCGCCCCGGGGTCCAGGATGGAGTCCGAGTCCACGAACAGCACCAGGTCCTCGCGGGCCAGGTTGATGCCCACGTTGATGGAGTCGGAGCGGCCCGAGTTGCGCTTGTGCACCACGGTCAGCCGGGTCCGCCCGTCCCGTGGGACGTGAATGCTGGCCGGTGCCTCCAGCACCGGAACGTCCTCGGGCATCTGCCGGGACACCGGCACCAGGTCGAAGGCCCGGCGCAGCACCTCGAAACCATTGTCGGTGCTGCCGTCGTCCACCACGATCACCTCGTGGCGCGGGTGCTGCAGCGACAGAAAGGACTCCACGGCCACGCGGATGCCGACCTCCTCGTTGTGCATGGGTGCCACCACGCTGATGCCGGGCATGGTGCGGGAGTGCATCAGCTCCTCCCGCCCCGCGAACGGGATCCGGCGGCGGTAGGCCACGAAGTCCACCGCCGCCAGGACGATCATCACCAGGTAGGACGTGTTGATCAGCAGGAAGTAGATCAGCACCGGCACCGCAATGAACGCCAGGATCCCGGCCACAGCGCCGCGCAGCAGCTCAAGCCACTCCACGGCCGGCTCCTCTCATGGCGCTCAGCTGCAGCGCGTAGTGGGCGGGGTGCACGGCAGGGGTGTCCCCGCCCAGGGCGCCCAGCAGCCGCTCCCGCCCGGCAGGGCCCAGTTCGGTGAGAGCCACCGCGGCCCGCTCCGCCAACCGGGGCCGGGTGTCCTCGACCAAGGGGCCCAGGGCCGCCACGGAGGCGGGCAGACCCAGCCGTTCGAGGGACTCCACGGCGGCGAGCGCCACACTCTCGTCCCGGTGGCGGGCGAGCTCGGACAGGACGGCGAGGTCCTGCGCTCCCCCCACCCATCCCAGGGCGCCGACGAAGGCGGTGAGGGCCCGGGGGTCGGTCTCCTGTGCCAGGCGCTCACGCACGACGGGAGCGGCACCTGGCACGGGGCGCACTCCGATCACAGTTGCCGCCACGTGGCGCACCGCCGGGTCCGGGTGCAGGGTGGCCTCCTCGATCACGGGTGCCGCTGCGTCGTCGAAGGCGCACAGGGACTCCACGGCCACCCAGCTGGGCAGTCCGCGGGGACGACGCCGCGGCGCCACCGCGCGCAGCACGGCGCGGGCCGCGGAGCCGTCGCCGAGCAGCGCCAGGGCACGGGCGGCGGCAACCACCACGTCCGCGGAACGGTCCTGGAGCAGGGGCAGGAGCCGGGGCGCGGACTCGCGAGCGCGCATCAGCCCGAGGGTCCAGGCGGCGTGGGCACGGCGCACCGCGCTGCGGGAGGAGAGCCCCGCGATGGCCCACTCGGCGCGTCCGTGGGCGTCGAGCACCCTGGCCAGAGCACGGGCGGGCTCCCCCCTGACCTTGGAGAGCATCGCGGAGACGGCGCGGTCCACCACCGGTACGCGGCGCCGGGGCACCGCGGTCAGGCGGCGCAGGGCGGAGGCGTCGTCGTCCTCACCGGACGCGACCTCGAGCATTGCGGGGCGCAACTCACCGAGCAGCTTCGCGTCTCGGCGTTCACGCCACTGCCGGCCTGCACGCGTTCCCAGGACGGTCGCGAGGAGCAGGGCCGCGGCCCATACCAGAGCCCACAGCACCCAGGACAGCAGCTGCGCGGAGACCACCGTGGGGGTCGCCACTACGGGTCACCGCCCCCGGCCGAGGAGGCTGTTCACACGGTGCAGCAGCTCACGGGGGCTGAAGGGCTTGGTGACGTACTCGTCCGCACCGGTGTTGTACCCGTCGTCCACGTCCGCGTCCCTGGCCCGGGCGGTCAGCAGGACCACTTTGAGGTGTTTCAGAGCCTCGGTGGCACGGATCTGGCGCAGCACGTCCAGTCCGCTGAGACCGGGCATCATGACGTCCAGCACCACGACGTCTGGGATGCCGTCCTCCAGCGCGCTCAGCGCAGCGGTGCCATCCTCCACCGCCCGGACCTCGTATCCCGCCTGCTGCAGTTTGAAGACCACGAGGTCGCGAATGTCGGGGTCGTCGTCCGCAACGAGGACGGACGGGTGTTCAGGGCTCACGAGGGCGCTCCGTGTGTCTGGGGGGATGGACACGCTCCGAATCCGCGGCAGCGGAGGAGATGAAGCCAAGAGTATTCGAAAACATGCAGGTTGGCGGGAGATGACGCTTGGTGCGGTGAAATCAGCCGCGGGGCTTCATCTCCTTCTCCACGACCCACTTGTGGTTGGTCATGGTCATGCCGTCCGCCTCGTAGTCCACCATGTAGACCGTCTGGGTGGTTGAGGAGGCAACGGTGCCCGTGGCGCCCTTCATGCCGGGCATGTGGTCCGCCTCGATGGTGACCTCGGTCCCGTCCGCGAGGCGCTCGGAACCGGCACCCTGGAGTTCCTCCTGGACGACCCACTTGTGGTTGGTGACCTCGGGTCCGCCGTCCGTGGGGGTGTAGTTCACGGCGTAGGCCACGGTCTTGTAAGCGCCCACCACAGTGGCCGGGGCGCCCTTCATGCCCTCCATGTGGTCGGCGGTCAGCGTGACCTGCGTGCCCACCGGGTAGGTGGGCTTCTCCGCGGCGGTGATGCCCTCCGGGGCGGGGCCACCGTCCATGGCGTGCATGTGCTCGTGCCCGCCCTGGCTCGCACTGGGCGTGCCACTCGCGGAGGACGACGTCGCCTGGCTCGTCGCGCTGGAGGTCGCGCTGGTCTCGTGGCCCTCGTGGGCGGACTGGTCCGCGGAATCGGAACCGGCGGAGCAGGCGGTGGCGGTCACCAGGATGGCGAGACCGGCGAGGGTGAGGGGAAGTCGACGCATGGGAAAGGATCCTTTCTGCGGGCCCGCCCGGGTTGCTGGACCCCGGTACGGGCGGGTTTCTGGTGGGAGTGCGCGGTGGCAGCGGGGCCCCGCTGCACTGGTTCCCTACAAGAGGGTACCGAGGGACGCGACGAAGCCGCCCAGCATGAACGCGCTGATGCCGTACGCCAGGGGGCGGTTGTCCATGGGGCCGCCGCCGGAGGCGTGGTGGGTGATGGCGTGGCCCTTGCCGCGGCGCAGCAGGGCCTTGTTCACCGGGTATGCCGCGAAGTACGCGATCACGAGGGACAGGGCCATGGAACCCCAGAACAGGGCGTCCAGCAGGCCGGCGTCCATGGCGCCGGGGACCAGCCACATGACGAGGTTGTCCACGACCTCCATGGTGAGGATGGAGACGGTGTCCGTGGCGGTGCTGGTGACGTTGCCCCACCCGAACACGGTGGCCAGGATCAGGCCGAGGATCTCGCCGATGGAGCAGCCGGTGAGGCAGTGGAGGGTGGCGCTGGCGGCCATGTCGGACATGTCGTGGCCTGCGTGGTTGGAGGGGGTGTGGTCGTGCAGTCGTGGCCCGAGAGGGAGTCCGAGTGATCGGTGGGGTGGGTGGTGGCGGGCGTGTTCATGCCATCGACTATATACCCTGGGGGGGTATTATTGATATGGATTTCTTTACATGCATTGATCGGGTGCTGGCACAGCCATCTCTACACTGGACAGGTCGCAGTCGGTTGCATGAACCTATTCATACCTCAAGGCGGTTTCACATGACATCCCCTGATACTCGCCCCACCGAAGTTCCCACGTGGCCGGAGCTCCTGAGGCCCGTTTTATCGGTCATGACATCCGGGGAAAACCTGCACCGCAAGGACATATTTGATCGCGCCGCCGAAGCCGCCGGATTGAGCGACTCCGCCAAGAGTGAACAGCTGAACACGGGCAGCCTCCGATATGAACAGCGCATGCAGTGGGTGTTGAGCCATTTATCCCGCGCAAACCTGGTGGATCGCCCTGCGCGGGGGTACTACCGGCTCAATGATGCGGGACGGGCATGGACCAAGGAACATCCGAGAGGCATGACATTCAGAGAGGCCAACCAATACTTCAAGCCGTTCTGGAGCCCGGAGGTCTCGAAGCAGCCGAACAGCACGACAACGCCAAAGGTGGCAGAGCTAGAACCCCTTGAAAAAATCGACGAAGGGATTAATCAGCTTACGGCCGAGACAGCGGAAGATCTCTTGGAACGCCTGCGCGGCACCCACCCCGATTTCTTTGAGGAGGCGGTTGTGCAGGTGCTTCTGAAAATGGGGTACGGCGGGGCGGACAAACGAGGGCGCCGCATTGGCGGGTCTGGAGACGGGGGTGTAGACGGGGTCATCGACCAGGACCCCCTGGGCCTCGATCAGATTTACATCCAGGCCAAGCGCTACGCAGAGAAGAACACCGTAGGCCGGGAGGCAATTCAGGCCTTCGT
This sequence comes from Kocuria sp. PD6, assembly GCF_031844145.1. Taxonomy (NCBI): domain Bacteria; kingdom Bacillati; phylum Actinomycetota; class Actinomycetes; order Micrococcales; family Micrococcaceae; genus Kocuria; species Kocuria sp. PD6. The sequence goes on along the minus strand of NZ_JAUZUS010000007.1, from coordinate 287 downwards.
GGGCGCACTTCATGGCAAGGGCGCAACGAAGGGCATCTTTATCACCACAAGCACATTTACTGCGGGCGCGAAAGACTACGCCGCAGTAGTCCCCTCTCGCCCCGTCCTCATCGATGGCGAGCGCCTGGTGGCCTTGATGCTCAAGTACCGGGTGGGAGTGCAGGTGAGGCAGACCTTTGATGTCTTAGCCGTAGACGAGGATTTCTTCGAATAGCGATCCCCGCACATCCGCCGCCGCTGAGATGCAGCTCACGCCCGGCCTCCCGAACCTTTACTCACCGTAATAG